>JAJZXI010000152.1 GCA_021806545.1 Actinomycetes bacterium
TCGTGCTCACACCGAAAGGGCTGTAGCGCACATCAGTGCCGAAGGCCCTGTAGTCTCGGAGCACAGAGTAAGACCCACGTCGTCCTCGAGCAGCCCCAACCGTCTTAGGCTGTCTCGAGGAGGGAGGAGTCACCCCTATTCGGTCAAGGCGCCCGCTTGAAACGGCGCTCCACCAAAAAGTTCCATCGACAGGCCGTACATACTTCAACGATGCACACGCTGAGATCACGCACACCAAGCATGGCATGGTCGTTGAGTTGCCCACCAACGACCTGTCCGCTGGCAGGTAGGCCCTTGCCAAAGCCATAAGCGACTAACCGGAGTCCATCCTCGGCGCACACAGGACAAGGATCGCGCAACATGATGCCAAAGCTCGTCGCAGCATCGACAAGCTGGCGATCGGCATCGCAAACGTCGACGGGCTGCAGGCTCCCACGGCGCAAATCCCCGAGAACGCGAGCACGCAGCAGCCTCAGGTCCAATGATGGACCATCAAACCCAACCTGCCGTGGGCGTCGCGGATCTGCTTCTCCCATGGATCCACCATACCGTGGCGCCACCAACTCTGGTCATGCAAAGCTGGACCAGCCCTCAGACTGTTCCCGAAGGGGATCAACGCTCTTTGCTCGATCGGTTGAGCGCCGCGCCGCCGGTGTCGGCACTCCGACGCTTGTCACAGGAGTTACCGACACACTATGAGCCCTTGCGATTGTGTCTGGAGACGAAAGTGCAGACAACGAGTTCGCCCGCTTGTCGATGGAGCTCTTCATGGTGAGAATGCGAAGAGAACCACCATCGACTCCTGCCCAACGACAAAGATGCGGAGTTGCGCTCAGGAGGTCGAAAGTGTCCTTGGGATACGACCGTAACGTCAGCGATGATGTTTACTACTTGTTATCCACACCGCCAAGGAGCCGGCTCAAGGTCGGCTAGCCTGAGTTGCCGATGCTGGTTAACCGCCTGTTGCCCTTGAGATCTGTAGTTGCAAGTCTCCTGGCGGCGTTCGCTGCCCTCGGTGGGATGTCCATCGTGATTACCGCGCGGTTGCATGCCAATCTACCGCCGCTGAGCGTCATCACCCACGCGCCGACGCAGATGATCGCAAGAGGCAAGCCCCTCATTGTGAAATGGCCGCCGCAAGGTCAAGCGGCGGGAACGATACCGTCGATAACCCCGACCGTCATCGCTGCCAGTGCGAATGAGCATCCAGTGCCGATCGCGAGCCTCGCAAAGCTCATGACAGCCCATCTGGTATTAGCTAGATTTCCGTTGCGACTCGGATCGGTAGGTCCGTACATTACGATCACAACCAACGACGTGTCCCAGTACTACAGGGACGTTGCCCAAGATCAGTCATCAGTCCAAGTCATCGCGGGTGAACGGCTCTCCGAATACCAACTCCTCCAAGCTCTCTTGACTCGTTCCGCTAACAACATCGCCCAGCTCCTTGCGACCTGGGTCGCCGGCTCACAAACCAGCTTTGTCGCTGAAATGAATCACGAGGCCGCCAAACTTGGTCTGCAAGGTACTCACTTCTCTGACGCGAGCGGATTCGACCCCTCGACGCGAGCCACGGCTCGAGCAGTGACGGTCATCGCCGCGATCGATATGCGTAACCGAATATTCGACAGAATCGTGGACGAACACACCGTCACCCTGCCCGTCGCTGGCACACTTCCCAATATCGTTGCGCGCATTGGTACCGGCAATGTCGTGGGCATCAAGTCGGGGTACACGATCTGGTCCGGAGGCTGTGCTGCCATCGCGATACAACTTCCGACGAGATTCGGTACACGTCAGGCTATCGGTGTCGTCCTCGGTCAACAGGGGCCCAATTCTCTCCATCGTGCAGCCTCACTCGCGGAGGGACTCGCCACCCAACTGAGCTCGGGAGTGACTGACATGACTGCCGTACGCCAGGACCAGGTCGTCGGCTCCCTGCGGATCCCCTGGCTCCCAAAGGACCATCACCTCAAGTTGATCGCGGCCAAAACCCTGGACTTGGCCGCATGGCCTGGTCAGAAGGTAACCTACCACCTGCATCTCAACGTCAAGAATGTAGTGGCGGGAATCTCGTTGCACACCGTCGTTGGCTACCTGTCGGTAGTGTCACCCTCCCGTTCCCAGCTCGTACCAATCATCACGTCCCAGAAGGTTCCGGTACCGGGAGCCTGGTGGCGACTAGTACACGGCTGACATTTCGACCTGTGACCGAGACAGTTCAGCGAGCAAGCCGGGCATTCGGAGGTATCTTGTGCACTAGCAACTCCACCATGTGACCAAGAAATCTTCCCATTCAGGCGCCTCGTCCCATGGCGTCCATCGGAACTTCTACGCCGCAGCAGCAAAGGCGTTCTAGGCGACCTTACGTCTAAGAACTCTGACCTTGGCCAGGTGCATCCGTTCGAGAGACCTGATCACGTACCATCCGAGGTCAATCTGTGGCCGAACGAATCCAAGGTTCGCAGCCGTTGGCAGCTCGTGATGATTATTGTGCAGCCCCTCTCCGAAGGTCAACAACGCAAGCCACTGATTATTTGTAGCCAGATTATCATATGGCCTCTTGCCATAACGGTGGCCGACTGCATTCACCGTAGCGCTGAGCACCAAATATAGACTCAGGTGAACGAAGCTGATAATTATGGCAGACTCGAAGCCAAAAATTCCTACCAAGAGCGCAATGCCAAGACCAATTCCCAAATATGAGTGAGAGAACAGGTAGCGGTCCCAGCCGTCTGCGGGAAGGTCCTTGGTGTAGCGTTCGATAATCGCTCGGTTCTTCACAGCACGTCGGTAGTAAAAAACGTTATAGAGCTGGATCTTCCAATAGCTCTCTACAACTGGGGAGTGTGGGTCCCCCAAGACATCCGTGTAGGCATGATGAATACGGTGGACACCAACCCATTCGCGACGCTGGATCCCCGTCGTGAGCCACAGCAACACCCGAACGACCAACTCAACACTATGCGAAAGTTTCAGTGCCTTGTGTGACAAGGATCGGTGGAGATACACCGTGGTAAGAAGAATTGACAGCTGCGTCAAGCAAAATGCAACAACAAGAGCGAAAATCACCCACACAAGCATACTTTGTTAAGCGAGGAGTTACCGGCCGCTCTAACGTATAACCTCTCAGGATTCTAAGCAGGCAAGACATTTTATTTGGTAGATGCAAGCGATTTTTGAACTTCGTACCAAGGTGGTCAACGGTATAAAAGCGTTGATGGGGCATATTTTGTAACTGCTGCGCCACCTATTTTCTAGTCGAGTCGAAATGCGCAAAGCGGCGCTCGAGAGGGATCAAATTTAGCAGTACTGACCATCGAACACCAGTTCAGCCGGTTAAGGTTGGACACCTATCCGAGAATTGTTCACGACATGGCGATCTGGCCACACTCAAGCGCGTCGGGGTAGGAGCCACCGACACCCTCCCTGGGCGCAATCGGCACTACCCGCCTCCAGGTGCACCACCACATCCTGAACCTACGGTACCAAAGTGTTCCACCTCTCGGCTCCGATAGCTGGTTGGATCAAGCACATGAGAACTTCTCAACGCTCGCGATGACCGGGCCTCGGCCACCTCGTCAAGCGGATTAACTGAGCCTGATACCGACTCGGAGTTCCGGGCGACCATGGCGTCATGTTACAAGACGGCCTACCCGCGCGACTGGGTCCTCTCTAAGCGTCACGCGGTTCGCCAACAGCCACGGCATGGCAAAGGTCATGTCGGCCATTTGGCCTCGCGCCTGTCTCGAAACCAACGAGTCGACAACACTGGCATCAAGGCAACTCAGTAGGTCGTGCGCTACTGTCCGCGTAGCTTCCTACATAAGGCACCGGCCGGTTGTCGCCGACCTCGACCTGGAGCCCACCGCCACGTCGCCATCCAATTCGTGACGATGTGGAAATACATGCATGGCCCTCACTCTTCCTGCGATCCGTTCCGGACCCTGCCCCACCGAATCTCGCATCTGGTAGCAGGGCTCACCTATCAGTACCGACCTTGACAAGTACACCACCGCAGCGACTCAGCTCCGAGCTACATCGTGCAACTCATGCTCGCATCCAAAGTCGCGCTCCGGTCAACGATGATACGATTAGCACATGAAGTCATCTCCACCCATTCGAATCATTCGTGCCTTCGATCTA
>JAJZXI010000032.1 GCA_021806545.1 Actinomycetes bacterium
GCTCTCGATATCTGCTTGGCCATTGTCATTGCCTCTTCCTCCAAAGAGTAGATGTACAATGGGGTCAACAGGGGCCAAATATTGAAAATTCCTGAATTAGAGCAAATTTATGGCTAGGGACACTAGTAGGGTCATTGCGTTTAATCCGTCTTGCGATGGTCAAAACGGATCGTACGGCGTCACCGCGCCAGTGGAGTTGCTCACCTCGCAACGCTTGGTCTGGTCCGCCGGCAAGAAGACCGAGTGGCGAGTCATCATCTATGGGAATTAGAAGGCGTGCTCGAAATTCGTGTGTTCATCCGGTAGAAGGCCCCGTTGATTGGCGCAATGTGCCTCACCCTGGCAGTATCGCAGTCGTCGTGGGTCGTATTGGAGGGTACTCCAAATGTTGGGAGAGGTGAACCCAATCCGATCCGAGGCGTAGGAATACCGGCCCAAAGTGGCTATGGGAGAAGATCACATCAGGGCCGAGTTGGGCGCCCCAAGACAGGCCACCGCGAGACTTGTGTCCATGGTGATCGAATGGGCAAGCCTTGGTCGGGCTGTCGTAGCGGTAGCCAAGAGTTCATGTTTCACCCAGATCACTTGGCGCGGATGGAAAAGCATGTCTGCGGCGATGCCTAGTTGTGGTTGCGACATCGAACGTCCTCAAACCCTTCGATGCGTCAGTTTATCCTGTTGCACTGTAGGCCAAGTCATGTCGACTTGACCTTGAGAAAGGGTATGAGAACGTGCACCAGCGGGCCGATTGCGATCGCATACGCGAGAGTGCCAAAGCCAACCTGTCCACCCAGCAGCCACCCCGCCAAGAGTACGGTTGCCTCGATGGAGGTACGGACAACTCGGATGCTATGACCACGAGCGGAGATGCCAAGCATGAGCCCATCTCTTGGACCTGGCCCGAGCATGCCACCGATGTAGAGTCCAGTCGCGATCGCATTCAAAGCTACACCAAGGAACATGATGACCCATCGATCAGCGCCGTGCACAGGAGGTGCGAGCCAAAGCACCAAGTCCATGGTTGACCCGATCAGCATAACGTTTGCTAGAGTGCCGACTCCCGGTCGTTGTCGAAGCGGGATCCAAAGTACCAGGACTACCACGCCGACGAGAATCGCCCAAGTGCCGATGGGAATGCCAGTATGTCTTGCGAGACCTTGATTGAGGACATCCCACGGGTCGAGCCCTAATCGCGCTATCACCAGCAGCGAATCGCTTGCTCCGTAGAGAATGAGCCCACCAAGTAACTGTATGATTCTTCGGGCTCGGCGGTCATGGGGTAGGGGAGCGACCACTCTCGCGAGCAGTGGTGACAGCCGTTCAAACCGGCCAGATTCAGGGTCTTCGACGGGCATATGAGTTACTATAGATTGTGATGGACATGCAATCAGGATCCACTTTTGACTCTTTGGCATCTAAAACACGGTCAATCAGTAGCTATCAGCTCGCGAAGATTCTTGGTGATTGGCCATCGGTGAGTCGTAGAGGTCCACTTTATGCCCGACTTGCACTGGGCATTCGCTCGTTGATCCTGGATGCTCGGATCCCCTATGGCGTCCGTCTACCCGGGGAGCGCTCGCTTGCTACCGAGCTACATGTAAGTCGACGGACCGTCTCCTCGGCGTATGCACTGTTGCGGGACGAGGGACTTCTGATGAGCCGACGTGGCGGTGGCAGTTCTACACAGCTACCTCCTGGGCGAAGTCGACCGGGCGCCCCCTGGGGCCCAGCTGTGGGTCAAGGATCGAATTGGTTCGATCTCGCTATCGCGGCCATAGCTGGCGATTCGCGGATCGCGTTGTCCCTCGCCAAGGTTCATGAAGTCCTACCTCACTACCTTGCCCAGCACGGATATGCTCCTCAAGGGTTATTGCCGTTGCGTGAAGCAGTTGCCGAACACTACACCCGCCGTGGCTTGGCGACAACTGTCGAGCAGATCGCGATCACTAGTGGCGCCCAACAGGCGATATCGTTGGCAGTGGAGGCATTGAGTAACCCATTGGAGCCCATCGTGATAGAGACGCCTACCTATCCAGGGGCACTAGATGTCCTCCGGCGATACCGATCAAGAGTTATCGACGTCGGGTTAGACGAAGATTCGGAATCGCTTCGTGTTGGCATGCGCCAGGTCCTGCCACGGCTCGTCTATGTGATAGCTGACTACCACAATCCAACCGGCAGGCTTCTCGATACAGCCCAACGGGAAGCGCTCGCGCGCACGGCCGCTGAGTGCGGTTCACACTTATTGGTCGATGAGAGCTTTGTCGAACTTGGCTTTGAGGGTGCTTCTTCTGTGGCCCCACTGGCAAGTGTCGGCGGCGAGGGTCGTGTCATCTCCGTAGGCTCGATGAGCAAGTCCTATTGGGCGGGTCTGCGCGTGGGGTGGGTACGAGCAGATCGTGCTGTGATTGCGCGGCTGGTAGAGGCTCGCGCAACATTTGATATGGCAAGTCCCATCATCGACCAGCTTCTCGCTGCGGAGCTCATCCGCACAGGAAAGGACATGCTCGATTACCGGCGACAGATGCTTCGTGCCCAGCGCGATGCCTTGGTTGAGGCTCTGCATTCACACCTACCTGACTGGAAGTTCCAGGTACCCTCTGGCGGCCTCTCGCTCTGGGTCAACCTGGGAGAGCCCATCAGTACTGTACTGGTGGCGAGGGCGGAGAGTTATCGGATCCGACTGGCATCCGGCACTCGTTTCGGGCTGTCAGGAACTCTAGAGAACTATCTCCGCATCCCCTTCACGCTCCCGCCTCCGGACCTGGTTGTGGCGATCGAACGTCTGAGTGCCGCCGTAGCGGATGTGAATCGTGGCTGGAGCTTGACCGCACCGATCGGCGAAGCGTTTGTATGATATCTCGTGCAGATCAGGGATTTGCGTACGGCACGTCCGTGCTGCAAGGTCGGTTCCATCGCGGTGTTCATTGTCAGTGACCCAGTGTTCAAAGCCCCAACATTGCTGTGGTAAAGGCGGCGAATCGTGCGATCACTCCCGAGGCTCACAAAGGAGCGTGGCAGCATGAGAATCTTCGTGGCAGGAGCAACTGGGGTAATCGGGCGGCGCCTTGTCGCGCTGCTTGTCGCAGATCGCCACGACGTTGCCGCAATGACTCGTACCGAGAGCAAGCTCGAGGAGTTAGAACTCATGGGTGCTACACCGATTCTCTGTGACGTCTTTGACCGCGATAGAGTGGTCCGGGTCG
Source organism: Actinomycetes bacterium (assembly GCA_021806545.1). GTDB lineage: Bacteria > Actinomycetota > Acidimicrobiia > Acidimicrobiales > Acidimicrobiaceae > Ferrimicrobium. Next base: position 3,207 of record JAJZXI010000032.1, read on the forward strand.
TAACGGCCTATGAGCCTGACATCGTCATCCATCAGCTGACCGCCCTGCCGGACAATCGTACACAAATCCCGGACTACTCCTCCGCGAACAATCGGATACGGCGAGAAGGAACGACGAATCTCGTCGATGCAGCCCAGACCTGTGATGCTAGAGTCATAGCCCAGAGTGTCGCTTGGATTCTTCCAGGAGACGGTGGTGCTGCAGTGGAGTTCCTGGAGCGCACCGTCCTTGCCGCTGGTGGAGTCGTATTGCGATATGGTCAGTTCTACGGGCCAGGGACCTACTTCGAATCACAGCCGCCACCTCGGCCCAGGGTGCATGTCAACGACGCGGCTATCAGGACGCGCGATTCGCTCTCCGCCCCATGCTCAATACTCGACATCGTTGAGCCCTAACTCAGCGCGTACTGGGAGGGAACGGTATCGGAGCCGTTCCCCAACATGACACCTGTTCACAGGCGTGCACCAGCTGCTAAGGATAATCAGCGACGTGATGATGTGCACCGAGAACTAAGCACGCGTTTCTGGATCTTCCTGTCGATGGCCCAGACTTAAGTCCCTGGATGGGCGGCAAATGGCCACTGACGACTCAACAACGTATTGGAGCTGATACCATTCCCAGTGAACCAACGTTGGTGAGGGGTTGGGCTGCATGTGACCCAACACCCTTGTTCTCCGGGACGTCTAGAAGCTGAGAGGTCGCGATTTGGGCATCGTGTCAAAAACGTCCACTGAGCACGGTCCGTGCGCCATCGAGTGTCCGCTGGTTACAACTATCGAATCGTCCATGAGTTTTGATTTATGACATCGGCGAGTGAGACTACCAGGTGCTCGTCGTGGAGCTGTGCTCGACTGTCGTTGAAGTGAACCCCGATCTGGTTTTTGCCAGCTGTGCCTGATAGCACTGTCAGGTAGGACGCGTGTAAAATTTGCACCGCCCTTATGCCTTGGAAGACTACGTGCCAGGCGGTGCCGATTAGGCCACTGTGGCCATTGCATCGACCCATAGCCGGGTGGTGACCTTGGCGACAGGCTCGCCCGTGGCACAGCGGTATCCGGTTCCGGCCCACAGCGAGAGCCCGTCGGGGTCGTCGCGGCGGACGGCAGCTGCGCGCAGCAACCGGGTGAGTTGGTTTACCAGCGGATACCCCACGGGCGCGGTAGCGTGGTGAGCTTCGATAAAGTGGTTGCGCAACCCGCGTGCGGGGCGCCCCGAGAACGCACGGGTTGCGACGCTGGTGGCAAAGCGTGGGTCGGTCAAGGCCTGCTTATACACCGGGCTCGCTCCGGATTCAAGCGTGCGAAGATAGGCGGTGCCCAGGTGAATCGCATCCGCTCCAGAGCGCTACACGGCCGCGATCCCAGCGCCAGTGGCGACCCCGCCCGCGGCGATCAGCGGCACCGATATCTCTGCGTCGATCGTAGACAACAAGACGGAAAGCGGCGTTGCATCAGGGTCACCAACGAGATCCGAACAGCCGCGATGACCGCCCGCCTCGGGACCCTGCACGCACAGCGCGTTTGCCCCGACCGCGACGGCCTTGCGGGCCCCAAACAGCGAGGTGACGGTCACGACAATGTAGGAGCCAGCGCTATGTAAGTCATGGATCACCGCCTCCGACGCCGCATCGAAAGTGAACGACACAACCGGTACCGGGTGATCGTTCAACAGCGCAATCTTCTCATCCCAGTAGTCGTCGTCGGAAAGGTCTACTTCAGGCAGTGTCACCTCGTAGCGCCCCGCCTCAACAGCCAGCTCGTTCCAGTAGCCGGAGATCGAGGAGAGCTCCGGAATACGTTGGGGTACGAACACGTTAACGCCGAACGGCCCCGCAGTCTCTGCGCGTAGCGCCGTGATCTGTCCGGCTAACTCGTGAGGTGTTTTGTACCCGGCGGCAAGGAATCCCAGCCCGCCGGGACGGCGCACCGCTGTCGCCAGCGCGACCGTGGAAGGGCCGCCGGCCATGGGGGCTTGTATGATCGGGATGCGCAACCCAGTGAGGCCAAACATCGAAGCCGAGTCTACCTATGCAATGTGAACACCGCAGATGGTCCCGCCTACCATCTGTTGGAGCGCTCAAACTGACCTGACACAGCGTGTGCAGTGTCGTGGGAGCGGCATAGCCGCGATGAGAGGTTCAAGATGTAGTTGGTGGTATGCATCGGAGCGGACATGGCTTGACAATCTTGGCGTGGGCAGGTACTCTGCCCAGAAGGTGTCCGATCTTCGCCGTGGGGAATTCTTCGAGAGCGATACGGACGTCCTTCAGACAGAGGGAGAAGCACTGTGCGGTCCGCAAGTTCAGTCAGAGTCGGGGTGGTTCAGGCGTCATCGGTATTAATGGACCTCGAGCAGAGTGTCGATAAAGCCTGTCGCCTCATTGGCGAGGCAGCACAGAGTGGAGCCCAGCTCATCGTCTTCCCAGAGGCCTTCTTGTCTGGCTACCCGCGAGCGCTGGCGTTTGGGACTGCAGTAGGCATACGTCGACCCGAGGGACGCAAAGATTGGGGGAGATACTGGCGCAGTGCTGTGAGCATTCCGAGTTCACAAATGGATCGCCTGTCCGCCGCCATCTCCCAGGCCAATGCCTATGTGGTCATGGGCATTATTGAACGTGCTGATCATGGCTCGCAAGGGACCCTCTATGGGACGACGGTTTATTTTGGTCCAGGCGGCGAAGTGCTGGGCAAGCATCGGAAGTTAAAGCCGACTGCCTCAGAGCGTCTGATATGGGGCGAAGGCGATGGGAGCACACTAACGGTTATAGATTCTCCCTATGGGAAGATCGGTGGACTTATCTGCTGGGAGAACTACATGCCGCTTGCACGCGCTGCCATGTACGAAAAGGGAGTATCGATCTACGTCACGCCTACGGCAGATGCGCGAGATACCTGGCAGGCTACCCTCCAGCACATCGCGTGCGAGGGCCGATGTTTCGTCATATCATCGATCCAATACATGACGAAGGAGATGTACCCAACGGATCTAGCCTGCTACCAGGACCTAGAGGATGAACCGATGGAGCTGTGTCGAGGGGGAAGTGCAATCATCGATCCGCTTGGACGCTATATCGAAGGGCCGCTGTACCACGAAGAGGGGATCCTGTATGCGGACCTCGATCTCACTCAAATCGAGGAGTCGCGCTTCGACTTCGACTCGACGGGTCATTACGCTCGTCCCGATGTCTTTACTCTTTTGGTGGACGAGCAACCGAAGAAGAGTGTGAAGTTCTAGCAGGTGAATTTGCGGTGACCGAGCCGCTGTCCAAGGGTTAGGTGTTCTAGACAACAGCGACGGATCGCGTCGATGCAGCCCAGGCATGCGGTGCCAAAGTCATAGCCTAGAGTAACGCTTGGATGCTCCGAGGGGACGGTGGTGCTGCCGTGGAGTTCCTCGAGCACACCGTCCTCGCCGCTAGTGGAGTCGCACTGCGATATGGTTAGTTCTACGGGTCCGGGACCTACTGCGAATCAGAGCCGCCGGCCGCCTCTTTACGAGCATCAAACCCCTGGCTATGACCTCTCGCGGGCAAGTGCTCCACCGTAGCGCATACTACGGCGAGAACCGAGGGATCTTGAGTCGTAGCGCAAGGCCTGGCCTGCACAGACACTGGTCCAGCTCTCGGTGGTAGTGCGTTGTTGAGACGGAAAGGAGTGTGGCATTCTGATGAGGAGGAACGAGGGTGGAGCAAATGTATGTATTTTTACAGGCTTGGGCGAACCCGCCACACTATACTCATTTTATGAACTCGGGGGACTTCAAGCTTGCACACCGACGCTGATTCGACATCGTTCCAAGGCGAGCTTGTGGTCGGTATCGATGGCTCTAAATGCCTCAGGGTTCCGATCGAGGTTCCCATGCGTGATGGTGCCATCCTTGTCGCGGACTTGTATGCGCCGGGGGATCACATCTCCGGGCCGTTGCCAGTGATCCTAGAGCGGACACCTTATGGCCGCCGTAACGCTCGCGCAGCTGAACGACATCCGGGCGTGGACCGGCCCTTGACTCCAGCAGAAGTAGCTGTCCACTTCGTCAGCAGAAATTTCATGGTGGTCGTTCAGGACTGCCGTGGCCGCGGAGACTCCGGTGGTATCTTCGTCAAGTATCTGTGCGAAGGAGAAGACGGTTTTGACACCGTACAGTGGATCGGTTCTCAAGGCTGGTGTGATGGGCGAGTGGTTACTGTTGGTTTATCCTACGGTGCGCATGCACAGGCAGCTCTTGCGTCATTAGCCCCTCGTTTTCTCGCAGGCATGTTTATGGACTGTGGAGGATTCGCAAGCGCCTACGAGGCTGGATGCCGCCAAGGTGGTGCTTTCGAAATGAAACAAGTTACCTGGGCTTTAAAGCACATTGCGAAGAGTCCTGAAGCCTTAGACACGGGCGTTGCTGAGGCTATGTTTAAGGGACTTGATGTACAGTCATGGCTTAAGTTGTGGCCGTGGCCGCGGGGAAAATCGCCGTTGAGTGTTGTTCCTAGCTATGAGGACTATCTTCTGAAACAGCACGAGCACGCGAAGTTTTCCGATTATTGGCGACAGGTGGGTCTGTACGCAAAGGGCTATTATTCTCAATTTCCTGATGTGCCATCGTTGCATATGTCGGGTTGGTATGATCCATATACAGCTACGGCGGTCGATAATTTCTGCGCCTTGTCAGCGATGAAGACAAGTCCCACCTTTTTGGTTCTTGGCCCCTGGACGCACGGCGCACGTAGTTTGTCCTATTCTGGCGATGTTGACTTTGGTGCTTTATCAACCCTGGAGGGCTATTTTGCACCGAACTACCTGGAATTTCGAGAGCGGTGGATTTCTGACCAACTCGGACGTGGTTCCTGCCACTCCCTTCCGACACCCGTGAGTTTCTTCCTGATGGGCGGTGGCGACGGCCAACGTACTGATGGGGGACGATTGAGTCATGGAGGCAGTTGGGTCCATAGCTTGAGTTGGCCGCCAGCCGAAGTCGATCTGGAGAGTTGGTACTTGCAGCCAGGCGGAGGGTTGTCGCCGTCGCTTTCTTCGCTCCCGAGACAATTTGCGGAGTACGATTATGATCCTCGTTTGCCCGTTCCGACCGTCGGAGGATCGATTACTTCTGGGGAGCCGGTTATGCAGGGGGGCGCCTTTGATCAGCGTTGGTCTTTTGTAGGATCCAATGGTCTTGTCCAACACGTGCCGCTTGAGGTGCGCGATGATGTGGTCTGCTTTGAATCAGAGCCGTTGACTGAAGACCTAGCCGTTGTTGGCCGACCGAAGATGATTCTATGGATCAGTTCGTCAACTCTAGATACCGACTTTGTTTGGAAATTAATAGATGTGTATCCACCGTCTCAGTCGTATCCAGCTGGCTATGCAATGAATATCTCGGATGCCATTTTGCGCTGCAGATACAGGAACGGCTTTGAGGTGCCAGAACCGATGGAGCCAGATGCGGTGTACTCGATAGCGATTGAGGCACCGGACGTCGCCAACCTATTCTGTCGGGGACATAGGATCAGAGTATTGATTACATCGAGTAATTTTCCTAGATTTGATTTGAATCGTAACATTTGGCCAGACGATGGCAGGTCTCGGGCATGTAATGTAGCTCGCAATAGGGTTTACTTTGGGGCGTCGACTCCTTCGAGGATAGTTCTTCCCATGTGGAGACCGGATTGATGTCGCAAGAGTGTCCAGGATAGTTGTTGTTGTTTGGGATTTGTGTTTATATCAACAAAGTAGTTGTTAGTAAATGGAAAGTAGGGGGTCATGTCGAACCGTAGAAGTCAAGTGAGTCGGGTTGGTCAGGTTGGTAGAGTTAGTCAAACGAGAAAAGTATTGATCATGGCTGCTACGGTAACTCTTGGGGGTGCTGTGCTTGCGGCCTGTGGGTCTTCTAGTACTTCAAAGTCCGCCAGCACGTCTCCTAGCTCTGCGAACTCGAGTGTGGTCACGATGGCAGAAGGAGCCCAGGGCACACCGGATTCTATTCTACCGTTTGTCGAGCCAGCGTATAATACGCTTGCGAACAAGGGGAGTTTCCAGAACTTTATGTGGCCGGCGTTGTACTCGTACGGCACGGCCACTGATCCTAATGCTTTGAATACCGCGTTGAGTCTTGCCAACCCTCCAGTCTTTAGTAACAACAATACGGTTGTCACGATCACGTTGAAACGATGGAAGTGGTCGAATGGCCAGCCGCTTACCAATGCTGACCTTGTTTTCTTTCTGGACTTGCTGAGGTATCAAAAGAATCAGTTTGCGGATTACGTTCCTGGTGACATACCAGATAATATACAGTCAGTGACGACAAGCGGTACGCAAACCGTGGTTTTGCACCTTACCGGCTCAGTTAATCCCGTTTGGTTTGCGAAGGATCAGTTAGATCAGTTGGTCCCACTGCCCCAACAGGTATGGGATAAGACATCGTCGTCCGGCGCGGTTGGACACAACGCGAATACCCCAGCGGGAGCGGCAGCTGTCCTGAATTATCTCAGCGCTCAGTCGAAGGATACATCCACCTACGCTACGAATCCGCTATGGAAGGTGGTGGATGGTCCGTTTGAGCTGACCTCGTTCAATAATACTGGGGCTGCTACCTTCAAGGTAAACCCGAATTACTCGGGACCAAAACCGACCTATAAAGTGTTCAAGGAGGTTCCATATACCTCGGATGCATCGGAGTTTAGTTCATTGCTTGCGGGCAATGAACTTCAGGTAGGTTACGTGCCATCTACTGACCTGGCGACTGACTCGAGGGTCACGGCTGCTGGCTATAAACTTATGCCAACACCATTCTGGGAGATCAATTTTTTGTCTCTGAACTACATCAGTCCCCAGGTTGGGAATATCTTTAAGCAACTCTACGTCCGGCAGGCTCTGCAACATCTTATGAATCAGAATGCTGTCGTCAAGTCGTTGCTATCGGGTACCGGTGGTTACCCGGATTACGGACCAGTACCCCCCCAGCCGTCCAATCCTTATGTCGGATCAGCTGAGGCGGCGAGCACGTACCCCTACAGTATCAAGGATGCACGCGCACTTTTGACGTCTCATGGGTGGAAGATCCCGGCATCTGGTGCTGCTGTATGCGCAAGCCCGGGGTCGGGCGCGAATCAGTGTGGACCGGGTATCAGTGCTGGACAAACGTTGACCTTCTCGTTGACATACGTCAGTGGAGCATCTTATCTTACTGGCGAGATGGAGAACTTCAAGAGTGCAGCGGCATCTGCTGGTATCGTAATCAACCTGACGTCCGCTCCTTTTAATGCGCTGATTGCTGAGTCAGGAAGTCCGCACGCGAGCGGGCCGGATATCGCAAACTGGGGTGCTGGGTTTGCATGGGACTTTGGTGAACCCTACCCAACTGGAGGCAGTATCTTTGCGTCAGGTCATTTCCTGTCCTATCCAGTGCCGTCTGAGCTACGAACCTTGATCGCTGCGACCCATACCGCGTCTGGTTCACAAGCGGTAAATGCGATGCACGCGTATTCGAATTATCTGAGCAAACAGCTTCCGGTAATCTTTCAGCCGGTGACGTACACTACGTATGCCGCCTCGAATGCTTTGCAAGGTGTTTATTTCCCGCCGACTGGTATCCTGTATCCGCAAACCTGGTCTTATAAAAAATGATCAATCGTAGGGCAGGTGAAGCCAATAGAGATAGATGAGAGGGGCACGCAGGGTGTTGCTGCTTGAGCACGGTAAGCTTGTCGGTGGGCTCGGTACCAAGTCAATCGACGATGGCGGGGTTCTCGTCAATGATGCTGGACGTATTGAGTGGGTTGGCCCCATGGATGGCTTGCCACCAGACGCGGTTAAAGCTGGGCAACGATTCGATATTGCAGGCAATTGGATCTTGCCAGGCTTCATCGATTGTCATGTGCACCTTGGTAACGCGGATGCGAATCGGGATCCTCTGCGGCGGGCGACATTGCCGGCAAGTTTGCTTACGTTGTCAGTTGTCAATTCTATGCGGAACACATTGTTTGCAGGCGTCACCACCGTTCGCGATCTCGGTGGTGTTGACCTTGGGGTGAAAATGGCGGTAGAGCAAGGTATCATCGAGGGTCCCAGGATGCAAATTGCGATCACGCCGATTAGCGCTACGGGCGGCCATGGTGACTCATGCTATCCAAGTGGTTTGAACCTCGGGTCTAGGCCGGGTGTGGTATCAGGAATTGCTGATGGCGAGGTAGAGTGCCGCAAGCGAGCCAGAGAAGTGCTGCGGGCTGGCGCTGACGTTATCAAGGTCTTTTCTACGGGCGGGGTGTGGAGTCCACGTGACCAGCCGGACGATGAAGGTTTAACGATTCCGGAAACTGCTGCCGTCGTTGATGAAGCCCGGCGCCATCGCAACAAGAGGGTCGCCGCGCATGCTCAGGGGCGTGGGGGGATATCTAATGCTGTCTTGGCCGGGGTATCGAGCGTGGAGCACGGATATCAAGTCGATGAATCGACTGTAGACGAGATGATACGACGAGGGACGTATTTGGTTCCGACACTTACGACCGCTACCACTGAGCCGGACAAAGGTGCGGTTCCGGCGGTCTCGTATGAGAAGAAGATGAAGTGGATGGCGATAGCGAGAGAATGCCTCCCGACTGCATTGAAGTCTGGTGTAAAGGTGGCCTTGGGGACGGATTGTGGCGTGGTCGAGCATGGTCGCAACCTGACGGAGCTGTACAGAATGGTGGAGTTTGGGCTTTCGCCGATGGATGCTCTTTTGGCTGGAACACGAAACGCTGCAGAGTTACTCGATCTCGGCGATGATATTGGCTCTCTCGCTGTCGGAAAGTTTGGAGATATCGTGGTCGCAAGTTGTGATCCGATTGCGGACATCAATAGACTTTCGGATGAAGGGAATATTGTCATGGTGATCAAAGGTGGTGTGGTGATGAAGAACATCATCATGAATCGGCCGCGATGAGCCTTGCTTACCTGATACGGCGGCTTTTGCAAGCTATCGCTGTCATAGTAGGGGTGTCTGTTATTGTCTTCGTCATGGTGCATTTGCTCCCCGGGGGACCCGCACGGGCTATTCTTGGTCCGCAGGCGACGCCGATCCAGGTGAAGGACTTCATCGTGGCAAACGGTTATAACAAGCCTCTGTTCGTCCAGTACGTGAATTACTTGTTACAGTTACTTCATGGTAATCTCGGATACTCCTATACCCAGAATGCACCCGTGAGGACTTTGATCGGTCAGGCGCTTCCGAAGACTGCACTGCTTGTGGCGCTTGCGTATGGGTTTAGCGTTATTATTGGCGTGCCGCTGGGGATCTGGCAGGCCGCGCATCGAGACAGCGCTCTGGACCATTCTTTAACAAGTATTGAACTCACCGGCTATTCTATGCCGTTGTTCTGGTTGGGTCTTTTACTCATCGATGGACTTGCGGTCGCTCTGCATCTATTTCCCCCGCAAGGCCCACAGGGCGCAACTATCAGCGCCTCGTTCAGCGATCCTGTGGCGCTTGTGCTGCCCGTGCTGTCCTTGGTAATCACGGTGTTCGGATCTTTTGCAAGATTTGCCCGATCAGCGGCCCTTGATAGCTTGGCACAGGACTACATCAGAACAGCAAGAGCCAAAGGACTCTCTCGTCGCCAAGTCCTAACGCGGCATGTGTTGCGTAACTCCATCTTGCCCTTGATCAGTCTTATCGGCCTGATTTTGCCCTTGGTGATTGCCGGTGCCCTGGTAGTGGAACAGGTTTTTAATTATCCTGGGATGGGCCTATTGTTCTGGAATGCGGCGATCTCCCGAGACTATCCGGTAGTCATGGGCGTTGCATTGGTCGTCGCGGTAGCGACCGTGCTCGGCTCACTTGTGGCGGATATCCTGTATCGGCTCGCTGACCCACGAGTGTCGTATTGAGTGGCATGAGGATGGGTAAAGACCGGTATGAGGTACTGGATAGGTGTGGGCACAATTATCAGTGCGAGGGAAGGGCATGCTGTGATTGAAGGAGATAATACGACGTCCTTGGCACCTAACCTACCGGAACGGTCGGACCCGGTGCGAAGGAGCGGTCATTTTTTGGTGGTGACACAAGGGCTGCGCCGTTTCGCTGCACGTCGCAGCGCTGTGGTAGGTCTCGCGATTATTGTGTTTCTTGCCCTTTTTAGCTTTCTTGGCCCTCTCCTCTATAGAACCAACCAGGTGACGACGCATCTTACGCAGGCGAACCTTGCACCGAGTTCTGCCCATCTGTTAGGCACCTCAGACGTGGGTTACGACATTCTTGGCAGGCTGATGGCGGGCGGACAATCAGCATTGGAGGTTGGGGTCGGGGCGGCAGTTGTCACCATCGTGATTGGTACCTGGTGGGGAGCATTGGCTGGATACTTTGGCGGTTGGGTCGATGCCGTGTTGATGCGTGTTGCCGACTCCGTGCTGGCGATCCCCGCTCTATTGCTGGTTCTTCTGATCGGCACGATTGTTTCACCGTCGGTTCCACTGTTAATTCTTGAGATTGGGTTGATCTCCTGGGCGGTTCCAGCGAGGTTGGTTCGCGGAGAAACGTTGGCTCTCCGTGTGCGCGAGTTTGTGGATGCGGCAAAAGGAGCTGGGGCGAGCGGTCGATGGATCGTCTTTCGCCATATAATTCCCAACGTTATTGGCGTGATCGTGGTTCAGACGACGCTGAGCATTGCGAACTCGATTGCTTTGTTTTCTGTCATCAGCTATTTGGGCTTAGGCCCACCCGCTCCCGCGACGAATTGGGGGGGGATGTTGAGTAATGGATTGAATTTCGTCTATGACGGGTACTGGTGGGAAATATACCCGGCCGGATTGGCAATTGTGTTGGCTGTGGTTGCATTCAACTTTGTTGGCGAAGGACTGCGCGATACGTTGGAGACTCGGGATTGATGGCTTGACCGTAGTCTTTGAGAAGAGGAGCGATCGGATTGTCGCGCGCATGAGAGTGGGTAAATGTCTGCTGTCAAGCACATTGTTGTTGCCGGGCATTGGCTTTCAGACTGGTAGCGCAGCTCGATGATTGTGGATCGGTGAAACAACGGCGGTGCATCGGTGAAGATATGAGTCGACGTTTGGATAGATTTGCAATTGGAAGATTGGTCCACAGGTGTGGTATTCACGAAGAATTGTGAGTTCCAGTCGGAGAAAGGAACAGTAGTTGTGCCCCTCCTTGAGGTGAGAGATCTGCGGGTCGAGATTGCCCAGCGACAGGCAACGGTTCACGCATTAGACGGTGTGAGTCTCACAGTGAACTCGGGGGAAACTGTAGGACTCGTCGGTGAGTCGGGAAGCGGCAAGACCATGACCGGTATGGCCGTCATGGGCTTGTTGCCAAAAGGGGGATCTATCACCACCGGCGAGATTCTTCTTAATGGACGGGATCTCGCGAAGTGTTCAGAGAAGGAGATGCAGGCCGTTCGGGGTATGGAAGTCGGAATGGTGTTTCAAGATCCGATGACCGCGTTGAACCCAACGATGACCATAGGTAGACAGGTCGCCGAGCCGCTCAGGAGGCATCTAGAGATCTCCAAAGCCGCCGCCAGGGATCGTGTGGTGGAGCTGCTGTCACTGGTGGGGATGCCTCGGCCAAAAGAGCAAGCACGCGAATATCCCCATCAACTCTCAGGAGGACTGCGTCAACGTGTTGTGATCGCAATTGCTTTGGCCTGTAATCCGAAGTTGTTGATTGCTGACGAGCCGACCACCGCCCTTGACGTGACGATTCAGGCACAGATTCTTGACCTGTTGGATCATCTGCGGGTGCAGCTCCAACTTGGAGTGATTTTGATCACTCACGATATGGGTATCGTTGCCGGTCGTGCAGATAGGGTCGAGGTGATGTACGCAGGTCGCATTGTGGAAGAGGCGCCGACGGAGGATCTATTTTTTGAACCGCGACATCCGTACGCGGAGGCGTTGTTGGCTTCGCTCCCGGACCTCGAGAGCGATAGATCTCGCGGGTTGTTTGCGATCGGGGGATTACCACCGGATCTTTCGCACCCCCCTGCAAACTGCCGTTTTGCCGAGCGCTGCATGTACACCCGCGATGAGTGTAAGTCCACGGATCCTCACCTGAGCGAACTTGGTGGTGGACGTTCTGTGGCTTGTCTATTCCCACGTGCTGCGAATAGGCTGGCTGAAATTCGAGTGCGGCCCTCTCGTGAAGAGTTGTTGGTCGACAGTTCGGCTGTCGATCATTCGGCAGACAGGACAGCCGGCGCTCTACTTGATGCCGTGGGGGTGGCAAAGGAATTCAAGGTGTCGTCCAGGATCCAGCTACGTCGACGCGCGGCGGTAACGTTGAAGGCTGTGTCAGGGGTGTCCTTGATGGTTATGCCTGGTGAGACGCTTGGACTGGTTGGCGAATCAGGGTGTGGGAAGACCACACTTGGCAGGATGCTTGCCGGTCTCGAGGTTCCCAGTGATGGAACTATTCGTTTCCAGGGTGAGGAAGTTTCGGGGTCGAGTGGAAACAGAATGCGCAGGTTGCGTAGGGATCTGCAGATGATGTTTCAGGACCCATACGCATCACTTGATCCGCGAATGCGGGTTGGTTCTATCATTGAAGAGCCAATGCGGTTGCAGCATGTTGGGAGCCATACAGAGCGCCAAGCACGGGTGCGCCAGCTCATGGGCGAGGTAGGTTTATCGCTCGCGCTTATCGACCGTTACCCCCATGAATTTTCGGGTGGCCAGCGGCAGCGAATCGGCTTGGCACGCGCCTTGTCGCTCAATCCAAAACTGCTAGTTGCAGATGAACCGGTGTCTGCTCTTGATGTATCAATTCGATCACAAGTCATTAACCTTATGTGCCAGCTACAAGAGACACACGGTCTTACCTATGTCGTGATTTCGCACGACCTCTCAGTTGTGCGGTACATGGCAGATCGTGTGGCGGTGATGTATCTGGGCAAAATTGTCGAGATTGGACCCACCGCAAGCTTGTATGCGCGGCCAGCACATCCCTATACGGATGGGTTATTGAAGTCAATTCCTGTGCCGGATCCTATGGTGGCGCGTACTCGGCGTGAGGCGAGCGTCACTGGCGAGTTGCCCTCGGCAATTAATCCTCCGTCGGGCTGTCGTTTCCGAACACGGTGCCCCAGGGCTGCTTCTTTGTGTGCCGAGGTTGAGCCGGTCCTACGCGACTTCGGCGGTGGTCAGGCAGCTGCCTGTCATTTTCCACTGCAGCCTTCAGTACTAGAGGGGCAGCCACAAGTACCAGTTGGCGATGGATAAATCGTGTGAAATTGGCGAAAGGGGATTCGAGACCGGGGTTACCCGTCTTGAGGATGTACAGCGGCGTGGTGGAGCCCTTATTGAGGGTGAGAGACGAGAACTAGTAAATAGGAGACGAAATGGGAAAGCGGACGGTGTTTCATGGCGGTCAGGTGTTCGATGGCACTGGGGCGGCGCTGGCACATGCTGATGTTGTGGTGAGTGATGGTCGTATCGTAGGAGTGGGGTCTGGTTTAGACGGCGATGATGTTGTAGACTGCAGCGGATCGACGCTCGTGCCCGGTCTTTTTGATTGTCATGTCCATGTCACAAGTTCTGGAGTTGACATGATGAAGCGGTTGACCAATCCATTCTCCTACCAGTTCTACCAGGCTGGGGCGAATCTAAAGGCAACGCTTGATCTTGGGATCACGACCATTCGTGATGCGTCGGGTGCTGATCTCGGTGTGCAGCAGGCGGTAGAAGATGGGCTCATCGCTGGCCCAAGGATGCAGATTTCCGTCACAGCCATCAGTCAAACTGGAGGACATGGGGATGGTTGGATGCCGTCCGGGATCACTGTTGGGGGTCGCGTGTCATATCCGGGTCGCCCAAGCGGCATTGTCGATGGACCGGAAGAGATGCGTAGGAAGGTCCGAGAATTGATTCGCTCTGGCGCGAACGTCCTGAAGGTATTTACCTCTGGTGGCGTTCTGTCACCGCGGGACAATCCACGACACGGGCATTTCCGGGATGACGAGCTTGAGGTTCTTGTAGCGGAGGCAAACGCTGCCGGTATTTACGTGATGGCACATGCACAGGCTACTCCTGGAATCAAGGCGGCGGTCCGAGCAGGAATACGTTCGATTGAGCACGGTGTCTTTCTTGATGAAGAGGCAGTGGAGATGATGATCGAGAGGGGTACATGGCTGGTCCCAACGCTCATAGCACCAGTCTCCGTGATTGAGAGCGCTGAGGAAGGGGCAGCTTTGCAGCCTGCTGTCCTCGCTAAAGCTCGCGAGGTGTTGGCCTCACACCAGGAGGCGTTTGCGCTTGCGGTTGGTGCAGGTGTCAAGATAGCGATGGGGACTGATAGTGGGGTTGGTCCGCACGGTACTAACTTGCGAGAACTTGCTCTTATGAAGGCTGGAGGTATGAGCGCGGTAGATGTGCTTGTGGCTACGACACGCAGTGCAGCACAACTTCTGGGTCTTGATGATGAGCTTGGTACGATCGAAGAGGGAAAGCGCGCTGACTTGGTCATCGTGCGCGGGGATCCATTCGACTTCGAGCATTTGAAAGAGAATGTTGCTGCTGTTTATAAGGACGGCAACTTGGTTTCGTCCGGTCAGAGGAAAGGGATATAGAATGCTTGAGGCTAAAGCGGCAGCGCAGAGAGTACAGGAGTCCATCGCGAGTGCGATGGTGGCTCTCAGCCATCGAATCCATGCCTTCCCTGAACTTGGGTTTCAGGAGGAGCGAGCGTCAGAGTGGGTTGGTGAGGCGCTGGCGAGCGGGGGTTTCACAGTTTCTCAAGGTGTAGCCAACCTGCCAACTGCGATCGAAGCGACGATAGGCTCCGGCGACCTGGTCATCGCGCTGTGCGCTGAATACGATGCGCTGCCAGAAATTGGGCATGCGTGCGGCCACAATGTGATTGCGTCTGCAGCCGTGACGGCTGCCCTGAGTCTCGCTCCTTTGGTCGATGAACTAGGGTTAACGCTCAAGGTTCTTGGCACGCCTGCTGAAGAGGGCGGTGGCGGAAAGATTCTCATGTTAGATGCTGGGATCTTCGATCACATTCATGCCGCGATGATGGTGCACCCTTCACCTCGCGAGGACGTTGAGATGCGTGCTCTGGCAGTATCCCATATGCTGATCGAGTACCAGGGGAAGACGGCTCATGCGTCTGCCGCCCCTGAGAAGGGAATCAATGCCGGTGACGCGCTCACCGTTGCGCAGGTCTCGATCGGGTTATTACGCCAGCAATTGCCCTCGAACTGTCAAGTTCATGGGATTGTCGCACATGGGGGCGAGGCGCCTAACGTCATACCCGGAAGAACTGAGGCACATTATTATCTGAGAAGCACCACGCTTGCTGGCTTGGAAGATGTAAGACCGAGAATAAACCGTTGCTTCGAGGCTGGAGCCTTGGCAACTGGCGCCACACTTCGCATCACAGAGCTATCGCCGCCATATTCCGAATTCGATACTGACTCGCGAATCGCGGCGTACTATGTCAACAATGCGACGGCACTCGGGAGGCAGTTCGATCCTATTTCGGGGACAGCCAAACCTATGGGAGGCTCGACTGACATGGCGAACGTGTCTCTCAAACTACCATCCATCCATCCGATGTTGCGCATTGATTGCGGTGATTCTGTGAACCATCAGCCGGAGTTTGCTGCGCACTGTGCCGAGGCGTCAGCCGACAAGGCGCTTCTCGAGGGCGGTTTGGCCATGGCCTGGACCATTATCGATCTTGCGACAGATGAGCAGGAGCGTGATCGACTGATGCGCAGAGTCCCCGCCGCGGACTGACGCGGGCGTCTGCACCTAAACATGCGACAGTTGGACTATGGACGGCGGCCCTGTGATGGGGCCCATGCCCTTTGCTGTCGAAAACTGCCGCGTGGATGCCCGGTGCTATAGGCCCCCGACAGACCCAGAGTTCGAAAGGGTCGTAGGTTCCGACATTGAGCAATTTAGTGCTCACTTGTGTGTCGCAATCTCGCTAACTATGAGGAGTGGCGGCTGTTATGGTAGAGATATGCACGAGGATTTCGATAGCTGCTTTAGGGCCATGCAGTCAAAGGATGCCCGCTTTGACGGCTGGTTTGTGACAGCGGTAACGAGCACCGGGATCTACTGTCGACCGAGCTGCCCGGCTCGACCGCCCTTGGCTCAGAACGTGGCGTTCTATCCGAGCGCCGCAGCGGCGCAGCAGGCTGGGTTCCGGGCTTGCAAGCGCTGTCGACCCGATGCATCGCCTGGTTCGCCACAATGGGATGCTCGCCAGGATCTCGTTGCTCGAGCAATGCGGTTGATCGCAGATGGCGTCGTGGATCGCGAGGGCGTTCTCGGACTGGCGTCCCGGCTCGGCTACAGCGCCCGCCAAGTGGAGCGGCATCTCGTGGCCGAAGTCGGTGCTGGGCCGCTAGCGCTCGCCCGTGCCAACAGGGCTCAGACAGCGCGGCTCCTCATCGAGACGACAACCATGACCTACAATGATGTGGCGTTTGCGGCTGGATTCTCGAGTGTCCGCCAATTCAACGACACCGTAAGGTCGGTGTTCGCCTGCACGCCAACCGAATTGCGTGGACGAGTCACTGGTCGTGGCGGTCCGAGACGCGAGATTGGGTCCGGGGCACCCTGTGGCCTGGCATTCCGGCTGCCGTTTCGTCCGCCGTTCGTCCCTGACAGTCTGTTCGGTCATATCGCAGCCACCGGGGTACCTGGATGTGAAGAGGTGCGCGCCGGTGCCTATCGGCGTACACTCCGACTACCTAACGGAAATGGCATCGTTTCGCTTAGCCCATACAGTGACCACGTGTCATGCCGGTTGGCCCTTGAGGACTTGCGTGATATCCCCACCGCCATCACCAGGTGTCGCCGGCTTCTCGATCTAGACGCCGACCCCGAGGCGGTCACTGCTTCCCTGTCCGAAGATCCTGTGCTTAGCCCCGTGGTAGCGATTGCGCCTGGGCGTCGCATCCCTCGCACCGTGGACGCTGCAGAGATGGCGGTGCGGGTTATTCTTGGCCAACAGGTATCGACCAAGGCGGCACGTACCCATGCTGGTCGCCTGGCTAGGCGTTACGGCACTGCCATCGAAGACCCAGGCGGTGGGCTGAGTCGCGTATTCCCTTCGCCTCAGGCATTGCAAGGGCTTGATCCAGAACTGCTCGCCATGCCGAAGGCACGCCAGAGAGGACTTTTGGCGCTGGTCGGGGCGCTGGTGGACGGAACGGTCGAACTCGATCCTGGCGCTGATTGGAGGCGTGCCCGCCATCACCTCGCTGCGTTGCCTGGCATCGGACCGTGGTCGGTTGAGTTGATCGCTATGCGCGCGCTCGGCGATCCGGACGCATTCCCAGCGACTGACATGGGTGTGTTAAAGGGTGCTGGGACGCTCGAATTACCGGTGAGTCCGGTAACACTCGTGGCCCACAGTCGACGGTGGCAGCCTTGGCGATCCTATGCCGTGCAGTACCTGTGGGCCACCCAGGATCATCCGATCAACCGTTGGCCACAGGAGGAGACAATATGCAACTGACTCACTATCGGAATGTTGACAGCCCGATTGGACGCCTAGTACTCGCCGGACAGGGGGACCATCTTACCCATCTGGTGTTGGAGCATACAGTCCATCCACCTTTGTCACAAAGTCAGTGGATCGAAGATGCAGAGGCGTTTCCCAACGTCGTCTCCCAGCTCGAGGCTTACTTTGCCGGTGAGTTAACGGGCTTCGACGTCGCTTTGAGGCCAACTGGAACCGACTTCCAACGTCAGATATGGGACGCACTCTGCGAGATACCATACGGAGAGACCCGCTCATATGGCGATATCGCTCGTCGAATCGGCAAGCCGGCCGCGGTGCGGGCCGTGGGGATGGCCAACGGTCGTAATCCGATCGCTATTATCGTGCCCTGTCATCGGGTGATCGGGGCGAACGGAAGTCTAACCGGGTATGCGGGAGGATTGGATGTAAAACGTGCCCTGCTCCAGCTGGAAGCGGGCTCGCTCCGTGGTACAGGTACCATTGCCTAACGTCATGGGCAGCGCTTGATGTGCAACCTATCAGCCCTAGACAGACATGCCTCCTCGAGCGAAGGACTAGAGACGTGGCATCCCCTCCGAAGCTCCATCGCCCAACGAGTCGAACAGTTGTGTTTGATGTCGATGAAACCCTCGTCGATGAGTCTCGTGAGTACGGCTCCTGGGCCAATTGGCTTGGCGTTCCCCGCCACACCTTCTCGGCAACCTTCGGTGCGGTGACGCCTTTAAGCGCAATACCCCTTAGTCAAGGTCATCATGTGCCAAACTTGGTCTATGCCAAGAGTCGGTCAGGTCAAAGTTTCCGATGGCGAGCGCCTCACGGATCGGATTGCTATCGGGGTATTGACCTCGATGTTTC
>JAJZXI010000033.1 GCA_021806545.1 Actinomycetes bacterium
AGGGCAGAGATCGCATTGTTGTTGAAGCTGGTGCGTTGAGCACCAAAGAGCGGGAGACCGGGACCGTTCGCGACAGTCGCATCGATGATCGGTTGCTCCCAGGCCGCCAAGACAGGCACGAGCCGGGTGCGTCTGCCAGTGACCTGCAAGAGAATGCCCAAACTATCGATCGTGACATCGTCGGTCTTGAGACGAACGATATCTTCGGATGCGAGTCCAGCCCCTGCACCGATGGCGAGCAAGGTCCAGCAGTCTCTTCGCCGGATCTCGCTGTGCTGGGCAGATGCCCAGTTACGAAGAGCAGACAGCTCGGCTGCCGAGTAGGGGGCCTTGGATCCGCAGGCGGCAGCGGGGCCGTGTAGGAGCGGACACTCGTGCCTTCAGTATCAAACAAGAGGAAGTCGTCGCCAAACTGGGCCTCTTGCTGTCTCTCGATCCCGACGACCAGACTCTCGCGCCCTTCGCGGATTCTTTTCTAACGGAATTACTCGCTATACCTGGCGTTGACAGCTAACCAAGCGCACTGCGTCGCGCCGGTCGCGGTCCACGGCCTTGACGAACCCACATGCGTCCAACAGCTCCGTGCCAACACACTCGAAGTCCTGCAACAGATCAAGATGCCGTCGATCTCCTTGGGATCTTCAAGTTGAATAGGCGCGCTGGTGGCTACTCAGCTTGAATCGGAACACTGTTTCGTATGTCGACGAGGCGTAACTCATGTCAGAGCGACAGGAGCGGTCGATGGCGGTTGGTAAGCACGTGAGTGCTCCTGCGTGACGTTCGGCCTGTCTCAGGACCAAACTCAGGCTTCGATTCCGAGTCTATAGTCGTAGGTGTTGGCGAGAGCGTGTTAGGAATTTGTGGCAAACCGTTAGGGATGGCAATCCCAACTTCGATCCACAAGCCCTGGACGGGGAGGATATCAGCAACCACCAATACCCTTGTCCGCCAAATGGATGACATAGACCTCAATTCCGCATGAGAAGTGCTCAACTCCTTGGTGACCGGCATCGCAGGCTGACGATACCCCAACGCAAGAGAGCAAAGGCCAAAGACCGTCTCGATATGCCTGAACTGCCTAGATACAGCCGTGAGATCAGCTTGCAGACTGCGTTCCTCTGTCGAATGGACCTGTGACGCAGCTGACGTAAACGTTCACAATATCCACCCTCCGCTAACCCTGGCGCTCTCTCATGACGCCTGCCAAACATGCTGGTAGCAGATAGAGTTTCGTAAATATCCACAAATGCTGTGAAAACGTCGCCAACTTGTGTTAGGTTCCCCAATGTACCAGACGATAACTCTGATACCGACGAATACCGTCACGGGGGTAATTACGAAGGTAAGGTACATCGTACGGGGAGGGGCTGTAGTGGCCCTTAGTCTTGGACTCGCGGGCATAGGCAGTGGGATGGGGTTGACGGCAAGCGAATCCACTCCGACTCACGCACAGCCAGAGGAGCTTGTTGGGGGTGGAGGTGGTAGTGGTGGGGAAGTCGTTACCTACTTCTCGGCGAGTTTCGTTCAGAAGGCGTACGATCTCGACCAGGGCTATGCTCCATCAATCGGCTCTGCTCTGTGCAATCACATGACGCCCTACAACGCGGCTGCGGTCAGCTATTGTCAAGATAACGTCAGCGTTTCTTTGGGACACGCGATAGACCTCGCGTGTGCACCGGGACCGAATTGCCCGGAGGTAGCGCTCACCTACGACGTCAATGGCGATGTCTGGTATTCAATTTTTTAGCCACTCTCGATTCCACCTTCTTGTCTCGGGGTTTCAATGCCCATTGATATTTCGGACTGGAAGTTCTGCCGAGTAAGGAGAGCGATATGAGTTTCAATCCGATCAGATCAATCACGCTAAGCAACGTTTTTCGTGTACTGGGTATCACCCTGGCGATATGTCTGGTCTTTGGAATCGCCGATTCCGGCGTTTCTTTGGCTAGCACACCAGTCGTTCGAAGCATACCGACCGCTAACAGCAGCGCTCTCTCTTTCCTGATAAGTCTCGCGGTTAACCCCACCACCGACACGGTGTATGCGACCAACGGTCATTCCATCTCGGTCATCAGCGGGAAGACCGATAGGGTGACTCACACAATTTTGGCAAAGTCTGGCGGACTCGCGGTTAACCCCACCACCGACACGGTGTATGCGACCAACGGTCATTCCATCTCGGTCATCAGCGGGAAGACCGATAGGGTGACTCACACAATTTTGGCAAAGTCTGGCGGTCTCGCGATTAACCCCACCACCGACACGGTGTATGCGACCAACGGAAACTCTGTTTCAGTGATTGCTCTTGCGACCGGGAGCCAAACAAGTGATTCAAGAGTCATTATTGGCTTGGCTGCTGTTGGTCTTGTCATCGTTGTTGGTGGAGCAACGCTCCTAGTTGCATTGGAGCGCCGTCGTGCAGCGTGAGCAAGGCATAACTATGAACCCTCAGTCGGCGGATCTCAGTTGAGATCGACCACACTGAAGGAACCGCTCCACCTCGTTATCAAGAGGCAAGACCCCAGTGAGTATTGGCGATCTGAGCATTCGCCGTCATCAGAACGGCTGGAGTAGTCCAGTCGCCTCGATACCAACTGTCCTGCACCCTGGCCAGCAGCCGATCCATGGGGAATCATAAAAAAGGAAAGTCGCTAAGTTAAGAGAGGATTTTGCAATTTTATATCTGACATTCGGGCAGGTCACACCAGTTTCGCAAACGGCCCACCGACGGGGGCGGTGCGCGAACCGTATCGTTGACTGAATAGTTTGTGGCGAATGGCACTCGCCGGGCATCTTTGCCACCCGGCGAGTGCTTCTTCCAACTAGCAGAACATGACGTGTGACAAGTTTCTTTACGTATTCGAGATTTATGATCGTACGGGTCGACAGTGGAAGGATTGAGGCATGCAAGAGGTGCTTCCGGTCGTGTTTGTTCATGGTCTGTTCGGCTCATTTCGAGATGCCGACATGTTTCGGCTGCTGGAGCCAGCGCGAGCTTCGGCTCCAGACCTCGACGGTTATGGCACACGGGCGGATCGGCCAGTCAGCTTCGCTGGCCAGATCGCGGCATTACGGAATCACATCGTGACGAACCATCCTGGACAGCGGGTGCATCTCGTGGGTCACTCGATCGGCGCCATTTACGCATTCACAGTGGCCGATCAGTTCCCGGACTTCGTTGCTTCCGTGGTTGACGGACGAAGGTAATTTTACGCTCACCGACGCATTCTGGTCACTATCGATTGCAGCGATGCACGATGGCGATGCCCGCGCGTCAATTGAGGTGCGCCCTAAAGATCCTGCCGGGTTCTTGGCCGGTGACGGTATCCCTATCACGAGTGAGATGCTCGGTCACGCGAAGAGCGCATTGGCGTACCAGCCGTGGCGAACCGTTTGGGAGTCGGCGAAGGCGATCGTCGAGACGACCGGACGACCGGAGTACGTCGCGATGTCGCAACGAGTCTTCACGCGCGTCCCCGTTCACCTGATCGTGGGAGAGGGGACGGTCGGGGGTTGGGATGTGCCCGCGTGGGCGCGAAAGACTGCGAGAACTGACACGGTACTGCCCGGAGTCGGGCACATGATGATGCTCGAACGCCCCGCAGATCTCGGGCAGGTTCTGGCTACCGTCCTGACCTGAAAGGAGACCAGCGGGGTCGCGCATGGCCTGCTGCTGATGACTAGGAGAAAGCTGAGCCAGGCGGCCCCGGCGGGGGCGGGGGCGTCCGGTGCCGGTAGTGACGAATTGCCCGGTTCTAGCTATTGGGGTGGGATGGTAGCTGCCGTGGGCGGCGGAGATGGCCCAAGTGGTGGCACAGACGATGACCATGAGAAGCGGCGGGATCCTCTTTGTTACCCGCGTCGCCTGGGCATCCTTCCTCGACTCACCTGTTCACTGCCCGTTTGGCGTGAGGAGGTGTTATTCTTTACAAATATGGAACGAGTAAAGAATCGGTGGCGTGGCGCCAAGATTAGCGAGAAGCATCAGGTAACTATTCCGATTGCTGAGATGCGAATCGCTGGTTTGGAGGCTGGTGAGCGTGTCATAGCCAGAGCTGATGGCCCCGGACGGGTGGTGCTCGAGCGCGAAGAGGATGTTCTGGAGAGCTTCTCTGGATCCTTGACGGGAGTATTCGATCACGGAATCCTTGAGCAACTTCGCAACGAATGGGACTAACCGTCATCGACGCGGGTATTCTCATTGGTTTCTTCGACGAAAGTGATGCACACCATTCAGGGGCAAAGAGAGAATTGGCGAACGCCCGAGAGCGTGGAGACCAAATAGCAGTTCCGGCTTCAGCCCTTGCCGAGGCACTGGTGCCACCGGCGCGTGATGGCCAGTCGTCGGTCATGGCGATTCGAGAGTTCATCGAGCGTCTTCCACTCGTGGTGGCTGAACTTGATATTGAAATCGCCGTTGTGGCAGCGAGATTGCGAGCCCGTCACGGCCAGAACCTCAAGTTGCCTGACGCCCTTGTAATCGCTACTGCTATTCAAAAAGAGGCGGGTGTACTTGTCACAACCGATCGGAGTTGGCCCACAAAGAGCAAATTGGGTTTCAAAGGAAATCTCATCAGGCTCTGACCATCGCCCGTTCGTCTGTCCTGATTCCGGGAAGCGTAATCGTGGATGCTGAGTAGGCGAGACCATCGGAGTGGGATGCACTAGTCAGGGCGATGTCTATTGCCGCAAGCGCTGGGTCCCGGTTTTTATTGTGTCCCTCAAAGTCCACCCAGCCATGGTGTTTGCGTCGTCAAAGATGCCGACCTCGTCGTCGATTCTGCCCGCCTTGGTCTGATTTACCTGCATGAGATTGACACCCTCTAGACTCAACACCGGTGGCCAAAGACCTGATCGGTGACAACGACATGAAAGATCTCGATGCCAAAAGGGCGATCTTCGATGCATTTGCCGAGATTGCTACAGCCCTCTCAGCAGGTCGTCGTCTTGAAATCATCGATGTGCTGGCCCAGGGGGAGCGGTCCGTCGACGCCATTGCGATTGAGATTGGCCAGAGTCGGGCCAACACCTCGCATCATCTGCAAGTACTTCACCAGGCCGGGTTGGTCGATACTCGCCGCGCAGGAACTCACATCTACTATCGGCTTGCCAACCAGCAGGTAGAGACACTGTTTGGCGATCTCCGAACGCTGACGGCGCTCACGCAGGCGAACTTCGACCAGCTCACCTCGATCTATCTGGGTGCCGTCCATGAACGAGAGATCATCGAACAGGATGAATTGGACAGAGATTTGCAAGTCGGCAACGTCACCATACTCGATGTGCGGCCAAGACCTGAATATCGAGCCGGCCACATCCCAGGCGCGCGCTCACTACCATTGGCGGAGCTCTCCAACGATCTCATTACCCTCTCGCCAGCCGCCCTAGTCGTCACTTATTGTCGTGGCCCATACTGCAGCTTCTCCCCCACTGCGGTGAGAATTCTGCGAGCTGCCGGCTTTGATGCTCGACGGCTCAGAGACGGCTTCCCAGAATGGCGTCGCTCTGGGCGGCCCGTTGCCACTGGCGATGCGCCAGAACACGCTCGCTATCCGCCACTGACTTGAACGAAAGCAACCGCTATCTGTGCCGTTTCACCGGCAGCGCACAACGATGTCTTCCATTACCAGTACACAGGGCCACCACAACTGACGCAAACCACTTGCCGAACATTCGTACATCGAGGACACATCCATCGATCAGTTCAGCTCAACCACCAATAGTGTCGAGGCCAGTGCCCCTCGCTCAGCCCATACCGCCGAGCCATTGCGTCAGACCT
Organism: Actinomycetes bacterium; assembly: GCA_021806545.1. GTDB lineage: Bacteria > Actinomycetota > Acidimicrobiia > Acidimicrobiales > Acidimicrobiaceae > Ferrimicrobium. The sequence goes on from JAJZXI010000033.1 coordinate 5,780, forward strand.
CGGGACGCCACAGTCGAGCCGACCTTGTCCAGGCCGAAGGCACGCCACCGTGCCTTTGACGGTTGCACTCTGCCATGGCGAATGCAGCGTCTACACCATGTTGCCGATTACCTGTCCCCCAGCCAATTGCTCTTCGCATCCAGTCTCGCTATCGGCAGGTAGAATTCCCTACAAGCACTTGGAATCGACAGCATGATCCCAATCCAAAGACACCCGGGGGGCCGGTTGACACCGATCGATGTAACGAGAGAAAAGCAAGCGGCGGCCCAAGAGGCGGCTACCTTGGTCAGCGATGGCATGACCGTGGGCCTTGGGACCGGCTCCACCGTTGCCTTCTTGTTGCCTGCCCTTGCGGATTTGCACCGCAACATACGGTGCATCGCCACCTCGCCCCAGACCGAATCGATCGCCCGTCAAGTCGGACTCATGGTGGAACCCTTCCGTGACGTGATCAGCCTCGACATCGCGATCGACGGCGCCGATCAGATAGCACCCGATGGATGGCTCATCAAGGGAGGTGGTGCAGCGCATACCCGAGAGAAGCTCGTCGCCATAAGCGCCCAACGTTTCATCGTGATTGCCGACTCCACCAAAACCGTCAACAATCTGAAGGGCCCGGTGCCCGTGGAACTGCTAGCTTTTGGTCTGGGCTCCACTCTGCATCGTCTCGGCAACGTCACGCTCAGAGAGGGTGTGCCCCACAGTCCCGATGGGGGCATCATTGGTGACTACCACGGGCGACTTGATGATCCGCAGTCCACCGCCGCGTGGCTATCGGGCACGCCCGGTGTCGTCGAACACGGACTCTTCCCACCTGAGATGGTGACGACCATAATCGTGGGACATACCAACGGCAAGGTAGAGCAGCGCATAATTACCAACAACGGCCAGTGATGAACTGCGTGTTCTCGACCGCCACCATCGAGGCTAAGGGCCAGCGCGGACTACACGCGACTGCTGTCGGGGCTTCGGCGGCCGCCATCACGTGATGGAGGCCGCAAAGACCTGCTCAACGGCACTCTTGAACTCGGCTTCAAAAGCTGCATCACTCATGTCAACCGTCAGGCCCTCGGTAAGGGCACGCGAAAAACTGGCAATCATGCCGTGATTGCGCGCGAGGCGAGCGGTTGCCTCATCGCGGCTGTAGCCACCTGAAAGCGCAACGACACGAACGACGTTCGGGTGCTCAATCAAGGGCCGGTAGTAATCATCATCTTCTGGCAATGTCAGTTTGAGCATCACCAATTCGTCCGGGCTCAGACTCCCAAGCCCCTCCAACAGTGCATCACGCAGCAGACTCTCTGCTAACCGCTTCTCAGGACTGGTGATGTCAATCTCCGGCTCCAAAATTGGCACCAGGCCCCGAGCAACGATAGTCCGGCCGACCTCAAACTGTTGCTCAACGATAGCCCGGACTCCCCGTGGGTTCGCGAGCCGGATAAAAGAACGCATCTTGGTCCCGAAAATACCGTGAGCGAGTGCCCTCTCCATTAGTGCCTCAAGACCAGGGATCGGATTCATGCACCGGACCCCGTCCTGTTCGGCTGCTAAACCCTTGTCGACTTTCACAAAAGGGACTACTCGTCGCATCGACCAGAGATAATTCGCGGTGTCAAGACCGGCAACCTGTCGATCCATAGTGTCCTCGAAGAGGATCGCACCAATGATCTTGTCACCACGAAAACTCGGATCGGTCATAATCCTGGCCCGCATCTCGTGGATGAGATTCAACATCTCCACGTCCCCGTTGTACGCCTCCGGAGGAATCCCATAGTGTGCCAGCGCTGACGGGGTGCTCCCGCCGCTCTGGTCAAGCGCTGCGATAAATCCCGACCCGTATCGCATCTGTTCGAGCTGTTCTCGATTCATCTCTTCCCTCCGTTCCCGTCCACCTAATCGTGGATATCGCCCTTGAGGACTGCCAGCACCGTTCGTCGCACCCACACACCTATCCCCATGGACACATTTGACAATCTGTCTTCTTGATTGGCAATTGTCCCGGCCACCATCTGAGGACCAACTCTACAGCGTAGTCTCGGCTGACACCGGTGGCACGATCCTGGCCGTTCGCTGGGACCAATACATCAATGGTGCCTGGCGAGTTTCACCCCTTGAACGCCTGGCAAACCTTTCATACCTTCGTCCGCTAGTACAAGAATGGACGTCCGTAGCCGCATTCACCAACGACAGCGACCAACCTCGGCACGAGCACTATGCTTTGGCACGAATCGCACTATCCATGGCCTGATGAACCCATACAGCAGCCAGCTGAGGTAGGCCAGGCCATCGCGCAACGCGGCTCCCTCTTCACAAGCAAAAGGCTTGATAGCGACAGCGCTCGTCGGCCAACAGGATCGGCGGCGGTAGGAACCCCGTTAATCGATTGCTTGGCAGGGCTATGACGCCATCGTCGCTGATCCACAACCGCAGCAGTTCGAAGAATGCGAGGACCACGTGAAACCTTGCTTCCGACAACTCGCCTTTCACTCACATGCAGCCGCGAACGCGCAATCCTTGTCCTCATACTCTTCGCCATTGTCTCTCGTATTCGACCTTGAACGACCCCTTTGTGCCGAAGCCAACTTTTGGAGGGTGTCGACGGTGTCGTCTACAATTTGATTGACCGAAAGAGCAAACAAAAGTTCCACTCTCACAGGAGCTGAACCGAACCTCGAGAAGAGGGCTAGGAGCAATGGTGAGCACCACCGACACAAGACGACGAATCACGGTTGCCGAGGGCGATGGCATCGGTCCTGAGATCATGGCAGCCACACTCGCGATCCTGGACGCCGCTGGAGCCAAGCTCGAGATCGAGCGTATCAAAGTAGGAGCTCAAGTATTTGAACAAGGCATCTCATCGGGTGTGGAGCAGGGGGCATGGGACTCCCTTCGTCGAACCAAAGTGCTATTGAAGGCGCCGATCACGACGCCCCAGGGTGGAGGGTTCAAAAGCGTGAATGTCACTATTCGCAAGACCCTCGGACTCTATGCCAATATCCGGCCATGCATCTCGTATGCGCCGTTCGTACCAACCCTGCATCCGGGTATGAACCTCGTGATCATCCGAGAGAATGAGGAGGATCTCTACGGAGGGATTGAGCACCGCCAAACCCAGGACGTATTTCAGACGCTTAAACTGATCACGCGTCCCGGTAGCGAGCGCATCATTCGCTACGCGTTCGAATACGCGCGCCGTTACCATCGCCATAAGGTCACGAGCTTCACGAAGGACAACATCATGAAGCTCTCCGACGGAACCTTTCACAAGATCTTTGACGAGGTAGCGGCCGAGTACCCGGACATCGAGGCGGAGCACTGGATCATCGATATCGGCACCGCAAAACTCGCGACCGCGCCGGAGCAGTTCGATGTCCTCGTACTACCCAACCTCTACGGAGATATCCTCTCCGACGTCGCTGCGGAGATCACGGGTTCAGTTGGCCTGGCTGGCAGCGCAAACATCGGCGACCAGATCGCGATGTTCGAGGCGATCCATGGCTCAGCACCCCCCCTTGCCGGCCGCGATCTCGCCAACCCATCCGGCCTTTTGATGGGGGCAGTCCTCATGCTGGTTCACCTTGGACTCGGTGAGATTGCCACCACGGTTCACAACGCCTGGCTGAGAACGATCGAAGACGGGGTCCACACCCAGGACATCTTTTCTCCCGTTCGCTCCAACCGCCAGGTAGGCACTGCGGCATTTGCCGAGGCGGTAATCGAGCGCCTCGGTCTTGCTCCCAAGGAGCTCTCGCGGGTGCACTACCCGGACTCAGAGGAGCCGATCTCGGTTCGTGCACACGAGCGTCCCCTCGAAGTCAAGACGATCCAAGGTATCGACATCTTCCTCGAGTGGCGAGGCGACGCCGACGAGCTCGGGCACAGGATTGAGGCGAACCTGAACCCGAAACTTACGCTGGTCATGATTAGCAACCGCGGGCAAAAGGTCTATCCGGACGGAGCCGCCGAAACCTTCTGTGTCGACCATTGGCGTTGCCGGTTCCAGGCGAAGACCGCGACGACTGACATCACAACCACGGACCTCATCGATCAGCTCGTTCGCCTCAACGAGGCTGGGCTGCCCTTCATCAAGACCGAGGGCCTCTTTGCCTTCGATGGCGTCCCAGGTTACTCGCTGAGCCAGGGGCAATAGCGCCTCTGCACTGTTCGAGCGACCCCTGGTCGGCTCGATCAGATGGAGGCAAGCAGGACTGCCAGGAGGCCGGTCAAAAAGACACCGTCAAAGGTTCCGGCTCCGCCGATGGAGACGATGGAAGCGCCAAGAGACCGAGTCTTACTGAGGTTCGACAGGTCGGCGCCGATCAGGACACCCATCACGCCGATGATGTAGGCCAGTGCAGCGAGGTAGTGTACCGTCAGCAGTGACGCGAGGATCACGGCAAGAAGAGCCGGAAACAGGACTGGCACCGCGATCCCTACCCCTCGCACCGGACGGGCGACCTGTCTGACGATCACTGCTGCAATGGCGACCCCGATCAGCGCAAGAAGTTCAAGATGGTCGTGTACGACCAGATAGACCGATAGACCCGTCGGGATGACGGCACCACCTACGTTGACTGCGATCAGTGTCTGACTGGGGCGCGATGGCGCGGGGATCACATAACGAATACCGAGAAAACTGACCCATCGCTCTACGGGTTGTTCCGTCGGGTTATGCAGTCGTGCCACTGGAATATTCACGAAGCTACCCACGATCGTGGCAATCAAGATAGCCAGCAACCACCCCGGCTCGATTCCGATCCGCCGATAGGCGAAGCTCAGTAGGTCCAGAGCCAATAGCCCAACCAGCACCACGAACATGAGGGTCAAAGCTAGGTAGAATGGCCAGGCTAGGGCCCAATAGACCGAACGACGCATGCTGCAAGCTCCTCCTCGCTTTCAGTCCAACTTAGCATCGCCAACGAAAGGGTCATCGAAGTTCTGTATTGGTCGCCATGACATCAAGTCAGCCTTCGGGCCTGCCGATACCCCAACGAGGAGAGCGCTGGATCGTCCCACATAAGGAATAAGGACCGCGACGACGTTGCCATAGTCGGTCCAAAGGCGCTAGGTTAGAAGCTAGATCTACTCGACAAAGGAGTCGAAGTTGACACTCACATCGAAGAAGCCTGCGAATAATCCAGTATTTAACGGCTTGAAGGAGCGCCTCAGGGAGCTTGGCACCCATGTCGGGACGCCAGCGGAGCGAAAGGCCTTTTTAGGCTTTGCACGTCAGTTTACGGCGCACATCGATCCGGAGGAGGAGAGCGCGTTCTCTACCGAGTTCGTGGTCGCCGCTCTGAGCGCCCAACTCCATACTCTCAACGCCATCACGGCTGATGACACGTGCGTGATGGAGATTGTCCGTGGTTCGGACGTGCTACGTATCCGATGCCAACCAGAGGGAGTCTCCGAGCTTGAGTCGGTGTTCTCCACGATGAGGGCTCCGGGGACCATGATATCGATCGTCTCCAACGACATGGAGTTTCTCATCGATACCTTCCTCCAGACCATCCGTGAGAAGTCCGATCGCCTAACGACCATCCATCCAATCCTCGAACGGTCAGACCTGGCGGCCTGTGGCTGCAACGTCGCTTCGGCCCAACCAAGCGATCTCCTATCCTTCTTCGCCGCGCAGATTCCGATCGCCGTTACGAAGGTCGAGGCCGAACTTTTGCTTCGCACCCTGGCCAAGCGCTACCAACAGCTGCTTCACTTCAATCGCGATCGCGATCGCATGCTCTCGGACCTCCTGCATCTCATCGAGGAGCAGGAGTTCCCGATCAACGGGAAAACCGAACCACCGGCGAGCAACTCTGCCTTCTCGCACTTCCTACCTTTTGCCGAGATCCGGCGTCCAAAGAATGGAGAGCGGCTGGATCTGGGTATCACGCGCGAGGATGTCGTCATCGATCGGCACTGGCCCCAAGGCTTGGGCACGAACTACCGAATACAGGTTCTTCCAGCGCGATCTGAAATCCTCGACTTCTCTCAGCTCCGCGCCGTCTCATTCCGTGCACCCGAGGGGGAGGTCGACTTCGTCGGTATTTTTCGACCCCAACAAACCGGGTCGATCGGGCTCTCTGTACCCGAGGTTGCACAGCGCTTGGAGATCGCCCGGAAACGTCTCAATCTGCTCCCCACAAGCCACTCGTATCGCGTGCTACGCGACGTAGTAACCTCGCTCAATATCGACACCGTACTCGCGTTAGAGATAGAGGACTTTCTTGAGCTGGCGAGAGCTGGACTCCTGGTCGAAGAGGTATCGCGCACGCAGATCTTTCTCAGCCAAACGCCTACTGGACCGCGGCACCTCCTCGTGCTCGTCCCAGGTGACAGGGTCGAATTCGGCATTGAAGATCGGATCGACGACACGCTGGCGCTGTTCTGCGAAGGTGTACCAAAGCAGATCGGCCGGTCCTACTCTGACCGTCGGTTGGTTCTTGAGTACATCCTGCTCGGCTCGCTCGTACCGGAGAGTCTGGAGAAGTTGGCTCAAGAACTGGACCGCGTCACCACACCATGGAAGACCCGACTACGCACCAAGCTGCGTCAGGAGATCGATCCAGACTTTCTGCCTAAGGTGCTCGGTGCGCTCGACCTAGTCGCGGAATCGGTCGAGGAGAGTTACCAGCAAGAGGAGAACGATGCCTTCATCGTCTCCGACCTTGCCTCGATCGCCTCGCTACTGGAGTCCGATCATCGTCTCTCTACACGGCTGCTCGTCAATGCGAATGGCGAACTTCGACTCCACCTCATCCTGCTGGGAAGCCGATTATCTCTCTCGCAGATCTTGCCGGTCGTCGAAAACTTTGGGCTCAAGGTCTCTGACGAGCAGCCCTATCATGGCCGGGCCGGGAACCGCGAACTCTGGATCATCGACCTTGGCCTCGTTGTTGACGATGACCAGACTAAGGAGCGGCTCCAGAGTCAACAGGTTCGCGAACGCGTCGAAGCGTCACTCGCTGCCATCTGGCACGGCGACGAAGAGAACGATCGCCTCAATCAGCTTGCCATCAGTGCGGATCTGAATCCAGTGGAGATCTCAGTTCTGCGTGCACTTGCAAGCTACCTGCGCCTCACCACCCTCGGCTACTCCGAAACCTATTGCCAACAGGCACTCGTGAGCCAGCCGGCACTTGCACAGCTGCTGGTCCAACTCTTCTATAATCGCTTCGATCCCGCAGTCTCTGACCTCGACCGCCAGTTAGTAGAGGAGCAGCTGACGAGCGCACTCGAGGAATCGCTCGTCGAGGTCACCTCCCTCGACCAGGATAAGGTCCTCCGTGGTATGGGCGAGCTCGTTCGCGCAATGCTGAGGACCAACCTCTTTCAGCGAGAGCGCAAGGCGGTCGCCTTCAAGGTTGATCCTCGGCAGCTGAGCTTCCTCCCAGAACCCAAGCCCCGCTACGAGATCTACCTTCGCAACGACACTACTGAAGCCGTGCACCTTCGTGGCGGACCGATCGCCCGCGGCGGCATCCGCTTCTCGGATCGAATGGAGGACTTCAGGACGGAGATCCTCGGTCTTATGAAGGCGCAGACCGTCAAGAACGCAGTGATCGTACCCGTTGGCTCCAAGGGTGGATTCATCGTCAAGGACCTCGACCCTAGGGGTCGCAATACCGCCAAGATTGAACGTTCTTACCGCATCTTCATGGAGACTCTTCTTTCACTCACCGACAACCTGGTGGCCGGAGATGTCGTTGCACCGGAGCTCACCGTATGCCACGATGGACCCGACCATTATCTGGTGGTAGCAGCCGACAAAGGAACTGCGACATTTTCTGACATCGCCAACGAGATCGCGATCGCTCATGGTTATTGGCTTGGGGACGCCTTTGCCTCAGGCGGATCGCATGGATTCGATCACAAACAGATGGGGATCACGGCCAAGGGTGCGTGGGTCTCCGTCGAACACCTCTTCGACGCTCTCGGGATCGACGTCGCTCGAACGCCGATTCGCGTTGTCGGCATTGGTGACCTCTCGGGCGACGTCTTTGGCAACGGCATGTTACGATCGCATCAGCTCAAGTTGGTTGCGGCATTCGACCATCGACACATCTTCCTTGACCCAGACCCTGAGCCGGAAATCTCATGGCAGGCTCGTGCCGCCATTTTCTCCCAGGGTCCCGGAACAACCTGGGAGGACTATCCCAAGTCCGCGATCTCAGAGGGCGGTGGGGTTTATTCTCGTAGTGTCAAACGTATCACTATCTCGGCACAAGTCGCCGAGGTGCTCGACGTCCCGGTTGGTTCGTATGAACCGAACCAGCTGATCAAGCACATCCTGAGGGCGCCGGTGGATCTCCTGTTCAACGGCGGCGTCGGGACCTACGTCAAGGCGTCAACCGAAGGTAACATCGAGGTGGCCGACAAGGCCAACGATCCTGTTCGTCTCAACGGTAACGAGGTGCGAGCGCGCGTCATCGGCGAGGGAGGTAACCTCGGGCTGACCCAGCTCGGCCGCATTGAGTACTGCTTGAGTGGCGGGCGGTGCAACACTGACTCGATCGACAACTCCGCGGGAGTCGATACCTCCGACCACGAGGTCAACATCAAGATTGCACTCGATGCTTTGGTGCGCGAGGGCGTGGTCAGCTTCGACCAGCGCAACGAGATTCTGACCCAGTGCGTGTCGGAGGTCGAGACTCAAGTACTTGCTGACAACGTTTATCAGAACTGGGCCCTTTCGGCGGCCGAGGCGCGATACGATCACTCCTGGGGCGAGATCACTCGGCTCCTCTCACATCTCGTTGACACGGCTGGCTTGGCACCCCAAGTCGAACATCTGCCCGACCCAGCGGTGATCGCAGCGAACCCACCTACCAGGAGGTTGACGCGATCGGAGCTCGCCATCATCATCTCCTATGTCAAGCTCGACCTCAATCAACAGCTCATGGCGAGTTCATTGCTCGACCATCCTCTGACTGACAGTCTCTACGAAGAGTATTTCCCACTGCCGGTTCGCCAGCGGATCGAACAGCTTTCTTTAGGGCATCCTCTGCGCCGAGAACTGATCGCTACCACCATCGCCAATGCTATCGTCAACCACGTTGGCATCTTCGGCGTCCAGGCAATCGCCGCTGCTGCCAACATCTCGATCGTACGGGCGGCGGAGTACATTTACCTTGCGATGCTGCTCACCGATGCCCGCACTACTGTACGTCGCCTGTTGTGGTCTACCGGGACGTCCTTCGATGCGCGAATGGCTGCGTATCTTGGCTTTCAAGACCTTGTCTGCACCTCGGCACTCGAACTGCGCCTTGTGGTCAATCAGCCAGACAAGCTCTTCGATGCCGACGATCTCAGCTCACTCGTCGCACACGTGAAGACCGTCGCCCACAGCTTGAGTGCACGCGATGAATTGCCACCGGCTTGGCAACAGCGCCGTGACCAGCTGATGGAGGCACAGCTTGACCAGCAGGCCATCGACCTGCTGGTTCCGGGAAGAGCGCTCGCCCTGTACCTCTCGCTCCTCGTTGAGCTGGCAAACGGGGTTGGAGACTTAGAGAACTTCGCCAACTCGCTCTTCCAACTCGAGCTTGACAGCGGCATCGCAGCCACCCGAGAGTGGCTCACGAATGCCCCGACCTCCGATCTCTCGTCTGTCTTGGCCCAGCAGCAGGTGCAGGACCGGTTGAACAACCTCTCACGAGCCGTCTTCCAGGGTAGACCACTCGATGACAGCGTACGCGCTACCGTGCGCACAGTAGCAGAGACCCTACGCCAAGGCAACATGCTCCAAGCGCTATTGGAGAGTTTGAAGTTCTAACGTCGCTGAATCTCGTGCCAACGTAGCAGTTGCCTCGCTGAGGTTATGGATCCTTCGTCCCCTTGTCGTGTGGGATGACGACTAGGTCGTTCGCGCGCTCGCTCTGCCCAAATTTACCGACAAAGAGATGAGGTTCGAGCGGCCTTCGCGCCTGCCAGTTGAGACGCTCCAGATCAGGTATCCGTTCAAAGTGCGTGACGGGGCCGACGCAGAGCCAGGCGACTGGCCGCACGCCAGCGGGCAAAGCTACCAGCTCGGCCAAGAACTCCTCCCGATAAAACGAGACCCATCCGACACCGACCCCCTCAGCGGTCGCCGCCAACCACAGGTTTTCAATCGCAAGGCATACCGAGTAGAGTCCGGCATCTGCAATCGCGTGTCGTCCAAGGACATGGGGAGAGCCCCGCTCTGGATCATAGGTGACGACGATGCCAAGCCCAGCATCGAGGATGCCTTCGATCTTTATCCCCCGAAACCGCTCCTTCGCCTCTCCATCAAGACTGGACTCAAAGACGGCCCGCTCGTGCTCTACGTGCCGATGAAAAGCCTCCCGTGTCGCTCGGGAGTCAACGAGCACAAAGTCCCACGGCTGCGACATTCCGACACTCGGGGCAGCGTGCGCCGCAGCAAGCATTCTACCGAGCACCTCCGGGTCGAGATCCTCCCCGTTGAACTGTCCACGGACATCGCGACGTCCAAAGATCACGTCGTATATGCTCGTCTGCTTCATGCCAATCCCCTCCAACCAGCTCTGGGTCCCGACCAAGGCTACTCCACGCAACACGATGACCACAAGATACACACGCCGCCGATGATCGTTACGAGAGTTATGTCAACGACTGCGGAGCGGACGCACGGCGCGGTAAAAACTTTTCTATTCTGCTGGCAAACGTTCTCTCGTGCCGCACGTGCACCCGAACCCTCACTGGTCTTCGCGCGCTCGCAGTCATCGACATCCACGATGCATCAGCGCCACGATAGCGATGCCAGCGCGCCCAATATCGCCACATGATCGGCCGTCGCGGCGTGCAAACTCAGAGAATTTGCAGAAAATGCCGGCGCGACTGTCACGGCGGGACTAAATTAGGCCAATCGAAGTGCCGCATGCCTTCGATTGGGCCTCATGGGCCCGACGTATCGGACTGAAAAGTCAAGGGGGACCTACTCAATGCAAACAAGTAAACCTGCTGGACGAGGAAGATTACGGCGCGAGATGTCGTACGTCGACCTCAGCTTCGCTGGACTCGGCGCGATCATCGGCTCCGGTTGGCTCTTTGGCGTGCTCTACGCAGCGAACTACGCGGGCCCAGCGGCCATCCTCGCGTGGATCATCGCTGCTGTCATCGTCATTTTTATCGCGCTCGTGTACGCCGAGCTCTCAGGCATGCTGCCCGAGGCTGGTGGTATCACTCGATTCCCACACTTTACGCACGGCTCACTGGCGGGCTTCATCATGAGTTGGGGTGCCTTTCTTGGCTATGCGGCCGTGCCGGCCATCGAGGCCGAAGCCGTGGTCCAGTACGCCGAGCACTACATCACCTCGTTCCAGAACAATAGCGCGCTGGACTTTGTCGTTGAAGCGATCATTTTGCTCGTCTTTTACGCCATCAACATCTATGGCGTAAAAGTCTTCGCCAAGATCAACAGCGTGGTCACTTTTTTGAAGTTCATCACGCCAACGTTGACGATCATCGTGATCCTGTTCGTCGCCAAGCACTGGGGTAACTACACGGCAACGACCGCTCACGGCTCCGGCTTCATGCCATACGGAACCGCCGGCATCTTCATCGCAGTGTCCTCCGGTGGAATTATCTTCTCGCTGCTTGGGTTTCGACAGGCGGTTGATCTTGCCGGCGAGGCCAAGAACCCTCAACGCGATGTTCCGCGTGCTATCTTGACCGCAATCCTCCTCGGCGCGCTGGTCTACACCCTGGTCCAGGTGGTCTTCATCGCGGCGCTCCCACCGAACGCCATCGCCAAAGGCTGGGCTGCGCTGGCGTATACCTCGCCATTCGCACAGGTCGCCACCATCATTGGCCTGGGCTGGCTGGCCTCGATTCTCTATGCAGACGCCGTGCTCTCACCCTCGGGCACCGGATTGGTCTACCTCTCATCCGGCGGTCGAGTCGTCCTTGGCTCGGCGCGCAACAACTACCTTGGGAACAAGTTCCGCAGCATCTCCGAGCGATTCGGCGTCCCGATCTGGGCCATGTCAATCACGGTACTCTTCGCCATCATCTTCCTCCTGCCGTTCCCGAGCTGGCAGAGCCTGGTAGGGGTGATCTCATCGGCAACTGCCTTTACTTACGTAATGGGACCGGTCTCCCTCGCGGTGTTCCGTAAGTACCACAACGATAAGCATCGACCATTTCGCCTCCAAGGCGCGAAGGCCTTTGGAATGCTCGCCTTCATCGGCGGCACTCTGATCATCTACTGGTCAGGATGGGCTGTTGACTGGAAGCTCGTTGTCGGCATCCTTGGAGGTGCGGTAATCTATCTGGTCGCCTCATGGCTCGGAGCACCGGTGCAGAAGATCACCAGCGAAGATTGGAGATCGGGCATCTGGTTGCCGGTGTACCTCATCGCGATGTTGGCAATCGCGTACCTCGGTGCGGCGCGATTCGGGTCTCCGTTTAACCACAACAAGGGTCTGATCCACTACCCCTTCGATATCGTGGTGGACATCATTATTGCCATTGTCTTTTATACCTGGGCGGTTGCATCCGGCCGTAACAGCCCAGAGACCGAGTTGGCGTTCGAGAACGCTGCCGAAGTGCGTCGCAGTACACAAGGCGGCGACGAGGTACGCCTCGCCGACTGACCAGCGTTACGAGGTTGATCAGAACCTAACGGGTAAAGGGGGCAGCGTCACCACGCTGCCCCCTTTCTGGATCGTGTCAGCTCCCGAGGTAGTACTCGCTGAGATACTTCTCGCCTTCATCGCAAAAGACCGTTACAATGGTGGAAAACTCGGGGTGCCGTTCCTTGAGACGCCGAGCCGCGACAAGGTTCGCACCGGAACTCGGGCCAACAAGATAACCGCGCCGGGCAAGTGCGTACATCTCGGTGATTGCATCGAGACTCGTCACTGCCACCAGCTCGTCCACCTCATCTCGATGGCGATCGAAGATCCCTGGGATGAAACCGTCGGCAATGCCTTCGATCTTATGCCGATGCACGTCGCCGCAGAGAATTGTGCATGACTCATCGGGCTCCATCCCAACCAACCAGCACGAGGGGTTCGCTGCATGAAGACATTGCCCAACCCCGATCAGCGTCCCGCCAGTACCGATCCCCATGACAAAGGCATCAGGCGTGCGATCGTTGCCAAGGTCAGCAAGGATCTCGGGGCCAAAGACCTCACGGTTCTCCTCAACGTTGAGTTCAGAATCGAACTGACCAGGGCAAAAATACCCTGGCTGGGAGCCAAGCAGTCGCGCCTCATGCAGCGCGGTATTGACGTGGAAGTCCCCCAACTCCCGCACCTCGGCTCCGAAGGCTTTAGATATCGCCACACGCTCGCTCGAGAGTCCCTCGGGCATCAGCACCACCATCGCGTAGCCCTTTTGGGCCGCCACCATAGAGAGTGCATTGCCGGTGTTTCCACTCGAGGCCTCCACGATCGTCATGCCTGGCTTCAGGAAACCCTGCTCCTCCGCCTTGTCGACCATATACTTCGCGATCCTGGCCTTGATCGACCCCGAGGGGTTGAGGTATTCGAGTTTTGCGAAAATCCCGTCTTCAATCTCCACCAGTGGGGTTGCACCGATGTGCTCCAACAAATCCGATCCAAGCTGCGTCGCCATTGACCCATCTCTCCTTCTAAACCACCGCTACCATTGCAGCCGACTTAGGCTGTCTGTACAAGAAAAAACATCTCGGCCAACCGACCCTCCGGCAACCCCGCTGATGCGGCACCAGCCCCAAGCCAACCCCGAACCATCTCCCGCATAGCACCGGGATCGGGCAATTGACTCTTGTGTTGCTTGATCGCCTCAATCTTTGCCTCAAAGGTGTCGGTCACGTCTACGTAGTGCGTCGGGTCAGGATAAGCCATCAAGGCGACATCGAGCACCGTGTGTGCCTCAAGACCTTGTTCGAGGAGATCCTGATGCGTAAACGGATTGCGCGCGTCTGGATACACCGCGCAGAGTGTGGCTTCGCCAGCTGCCAGGTGATCCGGATGTGACGAGCCGATTCGAGCAAAGTTACGGACAGGCGACTGACATAGAACCCGCTCGGGCTGAAAGCGCCGGATCATAGCGGTGATATCGTGTCGCAGCTGCATCGACACCTCTAGTGAACCATCGTGATAACCAAGAAACTCAACGGTATCGACACCGACCGACTTGGCAGCAGCAACCTGCTCACGGCGACGAATCGAAGGAATCTGAGATCGCGGGATAGAGGGGTCAAAACCACCAGCATCACCGTCGGTCACAATGCAGTAGGCAATCTCGGTGCCCTGCCTGCGCCACGCGGCAATCGTACCCGCGATGCCAAAGTCAACATCATCCGGATGGGCCGTAACGACCAACACAGACTTTGTTGGCTCAAGTGCGGTCAAGGACATAGACAACCTCCATCATTTCTCCCTCCATCCTACCGGGCGACTCCAATGCGCGGTAAAAGCCAACATGACTGGCTTGTGGTCGACACCGATGAGCTTGCCTCAGCGTCCGTTAGCGACAATACCGACCAATCGAAGGCCTTCGTACCACAGCGCGACGTGCACTCTCTTAGAAGCGCCGGGTGGAGAGGGTAGTGCACACATGGTTACCCCCAGCTGAATACAGCGTGGAGCACTGATATCACGAGCGCCAGGTTGGTCACTGAAGGTGAGTTGGATGTCTGAATCACCGGCTCAAAGGGCGCGGCCTAGCCCCACAGGGTAGTCACGCTTCACCAAGTGAGGTGGCCTTGGAGCCCTGGTTCGTCGATGGACCTGATGCTCGTTTGCCCCGTGAACGCCCACGCAGCTCTAAGTCGTCGAGCTAGGGGCAGAGCAGCCTCTCGGCACCCAAGGGCAGTTAGGGCGCACCAATAAATAAGTCAGGCAAATAGCTCTCGGCCGGATAGTTCTGAGGTATGGCAATCAATGCGGCAACTTTGGAAGCGGTAGGTCGGCGGATCGAGTCGTTGTGGCCCCAGTTGAACGAGCGACAGCGGCGGGCGTTATTGGGTGTCGAAGCTCGAGAGCTGGGTTGGGGTGGAGTTTCGGCGGTGGCCCGGGTGGCGGGAGTGGCTCGCTCGACGGTGACAACTGCGGTAGCGGAGTTGGAGCGCTCCGATGTTCTGGAGCCAGGGCGGTCGCGTCGTTCGAAGGGTGGTCGCAAGTCGGCGACGGTTGCGGACCCCGGGCTGGACGCGCTTGTAGACCCGGCGACTCGGGGTGATCCGATGTCACCACTGCGATGGACTGCCAAATCCACGCTCAACCTTGCCGAGGCGCTGAGTGCATCGGGGCACCCGGTGTCGGATCAGACGGTGGCTGCTCTGTTGCGTGATGCCGGCTATAGCTTGCAGGCGAACGCCAACGTGAGAGAGGGCCGTCAGCACCCTGACCGTGACGCCCAGTTCCGTCACATCCACGATACGGGTAGGCGATTCCTAAGGGCGAAGGATCCCATGGTCAGTGTCGATGCGAAGAAGAAGGAGCTCGTCGGAGCCGAGCCGGGCTACAAGAACGGCGGGCGCGAGTGGGAACCCAAAGATGGTCCGGTGCGGGTGGGGACCCATGACTTCCCAGACCCGGCAGTTCCCTACGGGGTCTATGACGTAGGGGCGAACACTGGCTGGGTATCGGTTGGCTCCGATGGTGATACTGCTGCATTCGCGGTGGAGACTCTGCGCCGCTGGTGGTTCGGTGTTGGCAAGGCGCGCTATCCCAAGTCCAAGAGGCTGCTCGTCTGCGC
>JAJZXI010000034.1 GCA_021806545.1 Actinomycetes bacterium
CGGGAAGACCAAAGGTCGAGGCAAACTGGATCGCTACAACAAGTACGCTCTCCCAGTTAAGGACATCTATCTCTATCCCCTGCACCGTAATTACCGGCGCATCCTTGCTTCACCTGAGTGAAAGTGCCACCACAGGATATTGGATTGGCCTGGGGAAATCGTTCTCGCACGGGTTGGCCGAATGTTTACCATCTGAGAAAGACCCCATAGCTGGTGTCGATCTAGGACTGAGGTCGCTTGCTACTATCGCAGATAGCAAAGGCAACATCGAAACCATCTCCAACCCAGCTCCACTAAGGGCTACCATTGCCGAGCGCCGTAGGGTTGGACGCACTCTTTCACGACGGATATACGGATCGAAGGGATATAGACGGGCGAAAGCCAAACTCGTCAAGCTAGACCGTAAAGCCGTATACATCCGTCGTGAAAGCATCCACCAATTGACTCGTTCCTTGGTGGATAACTACAGCGAAGTTAAGATTGAAGACCTTAACATCGCTGCCATGAAACAAAGCATGAGAAGACGGGCATTCCGCCGTTCGGTAGCAGATGCCGGACTCGGGGCCTTTGGACCAACGCTTACCTATAAGGCCGAACGTGTTGGAGTTAAGGTAGTAGTGGTTGATCGGTACTTCCCCTCATCTCAGATCCACCACAATTGCGGAGGTAAATTAACAGGTGCCAAGCTCGCCAAGAGACTGACCTGCGATACCTGCCATGTTGAGGTAGATCGCGATGAGAATGCTTCATTAAATATCCGTGACTGGTCGGTTATCAGTCGTGGGCTAGTTGAGTCCACTGCCCTGTCCGTTCCCAGGCCATTTGGTACAGGCGGCAGTTCAGATGATGGGATGACTCATCACCTGGAGAGAGCATGTAAGACCGGTAGCAATACTGGCCGTGCTTGGAGAGGCAAGAACGACCCTTGGACGAGTGAGAATGAAGTCCGAGGGAAGAACCTTGTAAAAGGTGCATCTAAGTGAGTGACTCACCATTTATCACTCAGATGCAACGGTGTGCAGCCACGGTTAGATGGGTGATCGTTACCGTGGTGATTGCTGTCTTGCTCACAGGTTGCGCCACGACCTCGATCCCGACAGGCAAGAAATCCAGCAGCTCCACGACGAGGTCAGGCTCGAAAGCGAGCTCATCACGAACCGCAACCGTCGCCTCGTCTACCCCAGGGCATCTGGCGTGGAGCCACATAGCCGAACCCGAGGTAGCCGACACCGCGTTGGGGTTGTATCTCGATTGGCTGGGCTCGCCACAGGGCGTAGCCCCCATCGTGTCTGCGCTGGCACGAGTCAACCGAAGCGATGGGCATATCGAAGTCGTCCGGAACTTGGAGGGTGGGTTCTCGTCTGCGCTGACGGCAGCCGGCTCGCTGTGGGTGACCACCAGTTCGGCGTCGGGTCTTTCTCGAGCGCCAGGGTTGCTGTGGCGCCTGGACCCGAAGACGCTCAAAGTGAGAGAGCGCATTCGGCTGCCATCCACTGCTGGCGGCGCGTCGATGGCCATTGCTGGCGGGAGCCTCTGGGTGGCCGCTGGGCCTGCTTTGGTACGCGTGTCACTCCCAGGCGGTGGCCTTAGCGCCATCGTCTCGCTAGGCGATGCGATCTCCTCCTCAGTGGCAGCAGACTCGACCGGTAAGGTACTTGTGCTTGGCGAGGCCAACAACGCCGGGACCAGCATCATCGAACGGCGGAACCCAACCACCGGGACCCTTCTCGCAGCCAGTACGCCACTACATGGTGTATTTACACCGCTGGTCGGTGGTGCGATCGACGGCACGGCCTGGGTTTCGGAGAGCACCGGCATGATGGGCTACGTGCAGCACTACTCCCTGGAGCCGCTTGCGCCCATCAAGCCTACCTGTAAGGCGGGGATGATCGCCAAAACCTGTGTGACCGGCTCAAACGGTTTAAGAGCTCGTGTGGTCTCCAGACTCGTATGGCTCACCCAGCAAGCTGGGGGTCCATCACGAAACGCGTGTGTCGACCCCGCCAACGGCGATATCTTGTCCCCTATTGCGCTCCCCATGGTCAATGACCAGGTGCTTGCTATCGCAGCCCGTTACCTCTTCATCGTTTCTCAACCGCTACCAGGATCGGGGAGCGGCCAAACCGTCACCGAAGAACCGATTCCCGCTGCTTGCCACGCTGGATGACTTAGTGTTCGCACTCCCACCACCGGATGACTGGCATCGGCTATGCCTGAAGGAGCGCCAGTTCTCTAACCAGCGTCAACTCTCCAGGCTGAATTCGTTTCCTGGTGGCGTGGACAAGAGCGCAGAAGAACCAGGCGCGAGTGCGCGTCGGCGGCGTCCCCAGGGTGGGGAGGATTGAGCGACCAAGCATCGCCCAACGAGATTCAAGCCGCTCGGCAGCCTCCACCCTTTTGGAGGTTAACCTGGCTACGGGGTATCCATTTGAGCTGACTAGGGCCGCGGTATGAAGGACCATCTCCCGGCCGGAGTGCACTACCCGCGTTCGCCCAGTGGGTTCCAGTCGCGGCTTAGAACGGATACAGACTGCTTGGACTACCTTGGCACGGCTGCACTGGCCGCAGGTTTTTGCGTGCCAGCGGCGCCATCATGGTGGCGGAGCCAAACCTCCGAGCCTTGCCCAACCTCAAGCTGAACCCCCTGGAGAGCAGCCGACTGAACAGGAGAAGTCGGTTCAGATGGATACCCCGTACCTGGCTACAGCCGGGACATCGCAAAAAACGCCTCTCGCCGAAGTCAACACATTCGAGCGAAAAAAGCTTCAAGCTAAGCACGACGGCGCGGTTCCCAACCCGATCGGGTCACGTTCGCAACATCGGTCCACGACCTCAGCCAGCGCTACCACGAAGCGTTCGATATCGCGACGGACCGGAAGTCTCCTTCCTGTGGGTCTCAGAGATGGCTCGGACCCACACTCCTAAGAGATCGCAGCAAGTACTACCTCAACGAACAGGCTCTCATCGGTCGTCTCGTGCAGCTCGATCAGCCGAACCATGCCGGCAGCAGCCAGGTCGGACAGAGCACACCCGACGGCCTCGAGCCGTGCACTGTTCGCTCGGACCACCAAGCGATCAACGGGTGTCTTTGGCGAGAGACGATGTTCGCTCTTGACCCGGCGGACCTCAGCGAGCACCTCTTGCGCGACTCGAAAGACGCCGCTTGATGCCTGTTCGGGTACGTCTCCCTTCCCGGTAAGACCCAGCCCACGGAGACATTCACCCGGCTGTGGCCAGGCATTTCGATGGACGGAATCATCGTGGAACCACGACCAGGCCTCCTCGGTCACGAACGGCAGATATGGGGCCAATGAGCGCAGTAAAAGCTCATTGGCAAGACGCAAGGTTCGCAATGCCGACAGCCTTCCCGCCCGCGTAGCCGTTACCAGAGGTAGGTCGTCCTCCATCGTGTCCCCATAGGCTCGAACCTTAACCAGCTCAAGATAGTCATCGCAGAACTCCCAGAAAACTCGCTCAATCGTCTCAAGTGCCCCGGTATAGTCGTTGCGAGCTAGCCGGGCGGCCGCATCACGAACAGCCGAATCCAGTACCGCCAGAAAGGCAACATCGAGCGGATGCGGCTCAGTCAAATCCAAGGCCACCTCTTCCCTGGTCAGGGTTCCAAGGACAAACCTCGTCGCGTTCGCGACCTTGATGGCGAGCCGTCGACCGATCTTCATTTGGCCCTCATCTGCCGCGGTGTCTACTCCAGGTCTTCCACTCGCAGCCCAATAGCGCAAGGCATCTGCGCCAAAGCGCTCAACCAGCGGTAGTGGCGTGACGACGTTACCCTTCGATTTTGACATTTTCTTACGATCTGGATCAAGAACGAACCCGGAAATCAACGCCTGTTTGAACGGCAGTTCTCCAAACTCGAGATCGCTGCGCACCACGGTGTAGAACAACCACGTCCGGATAATCTCCTGCCCCTGCGGCCGTAGATCCATTGGGAAGACCTTGGCATAGCGACTGGGATTCGAAAGCCAACCACCAGCAAGTTGGGGACTTAGACTCGAGGTGGCCCAGGTATCCATCACGTCAGGATCGGCCGTGAAGCCTCCCGGCTGGCCACGTTGATCTTCGGTGTAGCCACGAGGTGCCTGACCGAGCGGATCGACGGGGAGATCCTCCATCTTCGGGATCAGCGGATGTGTGTAATCTACATCCCCCTTGGCATCGAGTGGATACCAAACAGGAATTGGAATACCAAAGAACCTCTGTCTTGACAAATTCCAATCCGCGTTCAGACCAGTTACCCAGTTCTCGTAGCGAACCCGCATATGTGGCGGGAGCCACTCGAGTTCGCGACCTCGTTGAATGAGCGCATCACGATGCTCGAGCAAACGAAGGAACCATTGCCGTGAGGCTACAACCTCGAGAGGTCGCTCACCCTTCTCATAGAACTTGACAGCATGCTTCACATTGACCGGGGGCGCCAGGAGATCACCCGACCTCTCGAGTAATTCAGTGATCCGCTCCCGTGCAGCCTCACTTCTCCGTCGCACCAGTTGGCGATAGTTCGCATTCGCATCCTCATGGTCAAGTGAAGGAAACTCCTCAGAGCCGAACACGACGGTATCCACGAGGCGTCCATCCCTGCCGACAATTACGCGCAACGGGAGTCCACCGTCGCGCCACCAGGCGACGTCTGTGAGATCGCCGAAGGTGCAAACCATCGCAGCACCAGTTCCCTTCTCGGGATCGGCCAGTGGATGGGCGATGACCCTCACGGGAACATGAAACAGCGGAGTGATCACCTGTTGACCGACAATTGACCTATATCTCGTATCGTCCGGATGCACTACAAGACCCACGCAGGCAGGAATGAGCTCCGGCCGGGAGGTCTCAATCTCAACCTCACCGCCTTCCATCAAACGAAATCTGATCCGATGGTACTTACCAGTTACCGGCCGATCCTCGAGTTCCGCCTGTGAAACCGCCGTTTGGAAATCGACATCCCACAAGGTAGGCGACGAACTCTGATAGATCTCGCCTCGTTCAAGCAGGCTGAGAAATGCGGCTTGGGAGACTTTGCGTGACTCGAGCCCGACTGTAGTGTAGGTCAGTGACCAGTCGACCGATAGGCCAACCCTTCGCCACAACATCTCATAAACTTGCTCGTCAAGTTGGGTAAGTTGCTCACAGAGTTCAATAAAGTTGGCGCGCGAGACGGGACGAAGTTCCTTGGCAGCTGGATCCGGAACAAAGTCTGGCTCATAGTCGAGCGACGGGTCACAGCGGACTGAGAAATAATTTTGTACACGTCGCTCCGTTGGCACACCGTTGTCGTCCCACCCGACGGGATAGAATACCTCTCGGCCCTGCATGCGTTGATAACGGGCGATGATATCAGCGTGAGCGTACGAAAAGACGTGGCCGATATGGAGCGAGCCACTCACCGTTGGAGGAGGAGTGTCGATCGAATAAATTGCCTCCTTGGGCACGCTTTCATCGAAGCGATAGGTGCCTCGTGCCTCCCACACCTGAGACCACTTCTCCTCCAGCCCGTCAAGGCTGACCTTGTCAGGAACGTTGATCACAGCTACCATCTCCTCTCGCGGCTCCACGTCGTGACGCCACTACTGCTGCAACTAGCGGGTCGTATACTGAAAGAGCGATGACCACACTCTATGACACCATGACCGGATCAGTCACCCAGCTTATCAACCCGGGTCAGGAGGCCTTCTCTCTGTATGTGTGTGGCCCGACCGTGCAGGACCGTCCCCACCTGGGGCACGGGCGTATTATGGCAACCTACGATCTTCTTCGACGTCATCTGCGCAACAAGGGGCTGGCCGTGAACCTCGTGATGAACGTCACCGACGTCGATGACAAGATCATCTCGCGAGCCCAGGCTGAAGCCACAACCTACCAAGCAATCGCCCACCACTACGAGGCGATCTGGTGGGAGACCATGGATCGGCTTGGCATCGAGCGTCCAGACGCGACCCCACACGCGACCGAGTGGGTCCAAGGTATGATCGAGTTCATCCAGGAGCTGCTCGACGTGGGTGCGGCTTATGTCATCGATGATGGCGTCTATCTCCGAATCGCCAGCGTGCCACACTATGGCCTCCTCACGAAGCAGGATTTTGACCAACTCCAACCGGGCAATCGCGTCGAGGTCAATCCTCTCAAGGAATCACCACTCGACTTCGCCATTTGGAAGCGGACCGACAGCACCGAGCCCGGCTTCGATGCACCTTGGGGATTTGGACGCCCCGGTTGGCATACCGAATGCGTCACTATGTCAATCGCGCTCCTCGGTCGATCCTTTGATCTCCACGGTGGGGGGATGGATCTCATCTTCCCCCACCATGAGAACGAACTGGCTCAAGCTCAGGTACTTGGCGTCCCATTTGCACGCCACTGGGCACATGTCGGTTTTGTCGAGATGAACGGTGAGAAGATGTCGAAGTCGATTGGCAACACCCTCGACCTCACCGACGCTATTACGCAGTTCGGAGGTCGAGCCGTCCGGCTCGCTTACCTGCGAGCCTACTATCGATCGCCACTCGAGCTCTCACCGGCAGTCCTGAATGATACTTTGGCATCCCTTGACCGTATCGACAACTTCCTCGACCGTGGCGAAAGCGGTGACGTCAACACGGATACGCTCGCCACCTTCATCGAAAGTCTTGACAACGATCTCGATACGCCGACCGCTTTTTCAATCCTCTTCGAGCAGGTAAGAGAGGGTAACATCGACTTTGACCGCCAGCACCTCAAAGAGGGGGGTGACAAGATCGCTACTGTCCACGCAATGCTATCATGGATCGGGCTTGCCCCCTCAGACGATGCCCTCGTGATTCCTGGGGAGATCAGCGACGCGGTCAAAGCTCGTGAACAGGCAAAACGCGATCGCGACTATACGAAGGCTGACCAACTACGAATGTTGATCGAGGCGTCTGGCTTTGTTGTCTCGGACACGAAAGATGGAACCCAACTACGCCGGGACCGCCGCAACAGCCCTCGGGCGTCCATGAACTCAGATGATTAGACGGACATCCGTGTGAGTCCGAGTCCGAAGCTCCAAACAACTCGGATGCGCCGTGCGTGATCATAACACCCGACCAGCGCAACCAACCGATAAACGGCGACGAATCTCGTGCCAGGATCCTGACACCACCCTCAAGCTCCTATCAGGGCACGAGACCATGGCATTAG
Source organism: Actinomycetes bacterium (assembly GCA_021806545.1). GTDB lineage: Bacteria > Actinomycetota > Acidimicrobiia > Acidimicrobiales > Acidimicrobiaceae > Ferrimicrobium. Next base: position 7,168 of record JAJZXI010000034.1, read on the forward strand.
TGGCATCGGTGGGTGCTCACACAATGTTACCGAAGAGTAATATAATGATCGAGGTAAGGAGGAGCAATGGACCCGTATTCGCTTTCACTCAGTGAGGATCAACTCGAACTGCAACAGTGGGCACACGACTTTGCCGACAAGACCATTCGCCCTGCTGCCCACGAATGGGATGAACGTGAAGAGACACCATGGCCGATCATCCAAGAAGCCGCGCAGATTGGACTGTATTCATACGACTTCTTGGTAAATGCCTACGCCGACAAGACCGGGCTCACCATGCCAATCGTCATGGAGGAGCTCGCTTGGGGTGACGCAGGCATAACATTGGCCATCTTCGGCTCAACACTTGCGGTAGCTGGCATATTGGCCAATGGGACTCCAGAGCAGGCCAACGAATGGATTCCCCAGTGCTTCGGCAGCGCAAACGATCCAAAGCTTGCAGCCTTCGGCGTAACCGAGCCTGACGCCGGAAGCGACGTCTCATCGCTGCGCACCCGAGCGGTCTATGATGAGGCGACCGACACCTGGACACTCAACGGCACCAAGACCTGGATCACCAACGGCGGCATCGCCGACATTCATGTCATCGTGGCAAGCGTTGACCCAGAGCTTGGATCTCGAGGTCAGGCAAGCTTCATCATCCCACCTCGAACACCAGGGCTCAGGATGGGCCAGAAATTCAAAAAAATGGGTATTCGTGCTTCGCATACCGCTGAGGTTGTCCTCGAAGATGTCACCATCCCAGGCCACCTCCTTCTTGGCGGCAAAGATCGTCTCGACGAGCGTCTCGCGCGCGCACGAGAAGGCAAGCGCTCATCATCGCAGGCAGCGATGGCAACTTTTGAAGCCTCGCGCCCACTCGTAGGTGCCCAGGCACTCGGCATTGCGCGCGCGGCCTACGAGTATTCACTTGATTACGCGCGTGAACGACGCCAGTTCGGCCGGGCGATCATCGAGAATCAGGCCATTGCCTTTAAATTGGCAGATATGGCCACCCAGATCGACGCGGCACGAATGCTCGTTCACCGTGCAGCATGGATGGCTGCCCAAGGGCGTTCCTTCTCACACGGGGAGGGGTCCATGTCGAAGCTCTACGCCGGCGAGGTTGCCGTCAAGGTCACCGAGGAGGCGATACAAATACTCGGAGGCTATGGTTACGTCCGCGAGTACCCGGTCGAACGTTGGCATCGCGACGCCAAGATCTATACGATCTTCGAGGGTACGTCGGAGATTCAACGTCTGATCGTGGCACGGGCTATCTCGGGCGTCAAACTGCGTTAGCTCTTAACGTCGAGCCCTCCCAGCGAGATGCCGATGTTTGGCGACCCAGCCATAGGCTCGTCGCGCGAAGGGGCTGACCAGCCTCGTGGCGAGCAGACGACTCGCCAACTGGGCAACGCCCCCTGCGAGGCGCAGCCACTCCACGACCGCGTCTAACCCTACAAAGAGCTGACCAGCGCTCGAGAGCACGACACCTGGTCCTTTGGCAACCGCCTCATTATCGTCTTGGACACGAACTCCAGGCGCCAGACGGCAGGCGATTCTGCCACTCGCCCGGCAAAGGTGGCACGTACCATCGACGAACAGCACTGGTGCACCCCTGTCCTGCTCGCTCGAGCCACTCGCCTGTGCGGAGGACCTCGCACCCCCTACGTTGCGACGACTACGCGCGTGCCACGAGATTGGTGTCATGCTCATAGGCTACCGTCCACCGTGTCATGGTTCTCCAGTAGCCGACGGGCAACGTTCGTAGATGAGCAACGCCCGTATCCAAGTCGACGATCTCGCAGGTTGGTTCGCGAACAACGTCGGGACCGGACATGTGAAGCTCACGAACTATCGGCCAGCACGATCTTTGGTGACTCTGGCGGATGATGTGCTCCCTGTAGCGCCACTGACGGGTGATGCAGAACCTCACTCGCGCTTTGGAAGCCATAGCTCCCCCACGTGCGGTTCAGCCTCGTGACGGACAGGCCTCGGATAGCAAGGCCGTTAACATTGATGCCGAGCTTGCGCCATGGGGTCATCCAAAGTGATCTGGTCGCTCTCATCCGTTCGTGGAGGCACGCTCCAAGTCGCGCGCTAGATCGCGGAGTCGCCATCACCGAGCCACGTACCTTTGCAAGCCCTAGCTATAAGAACCTGCCTGTTTGTCGTACAGGTCGAGGTCAAACGGTCGTGGCTGGTATCGAGAGATCCCGCTTGCAAGGCATCTGCTGTTTCCCATCCTAGCGAACGCAACCCGCCCGCGCTTGTAGTCAACACCTCATACACTCAAAGCATGCCTGCCCGCCATGTGCTCTCCAAAGCCGCAATCATATGGGGGACATTGCTGCTGGCAGCAGGGTTGATCTGGTTCGGGTTCGGCTCTGTTTCAGAAGTATCGGTAGGCCCTGGCAACCTTGTCAATCTTGCCAACACCGTCCAGGTAGGACGTCGACATCCTCGTGGTTTAGCGCTTTTCGATGCACAACTCTCCGTGACGGCGCTCACCCCCCTGCAGCTTCTCACTGAACACCTCAACCCAAACCTCGCCTTTGTCAACCCGCTCCACGTGCAAGTGCGAACTGGTCAGCTGCCAGCGTCGACAGACCTCCAGTCGATCCTGGCGGCCGGGGTCGCTGCCTATCGGTACTTGGGTGTCCCTATCCAAGTGACGCATGGGCTATTGGTCCGCGATATTCTCCCATCGTCGCCGGCGCACGGCCTTGTGCATCCGGGCGATCTCATCACCGTCGTCAACGGATATCCTGTGTCAAGTCTTACCAGTTTCGAGACGGCACTTACCGCAAGACCACGTAGTCCCACCGTCACGCTTGTGATCGCGCACCAGGGGCGCAACCTGTCTGAGATCTCTCACCAGCGCGTCAGCCTTCCGTTCAACGAAGGCAAGCTCGGCATTGTGATTACCAGAGCAAGTCTCTATCGATTGCCGACGGCACTACGGCTCACCATCCCAAGAACGCTCGATGGTACCGAGGGCCTCGCCGAAGCCATCGCGATCATCGACAGTTACCATAGGATCCGTGTCACGCACTCGCTCGCGCTCGGCCTGATCGGGCTCGTCGAACCGAATGGACACCTTGAACCGGTCTTTGGAATGCCCCAAAGGGTCATAGCGATGCGCGATAGCCATCTACGCTATGTACTTGTGCCATCAGTACAGCTCAAGAGCGCCCAGCAAGCCTCGCATGGTACCATTACGATAATCGGTGTAGCCTCTCTCTCTCAGGCAGTGCATGAGATTGAACGGCTGGCAAGGGTGCAGACTCCCAAGGAATTTGTCCGATAGGAGGCGATGATGTGGCGATCAGAGACGAATCAGACGCATGAGAGCTTCGGCATCGTCCGAAAGGGCTACGACCGAGAGGCCGTCGACCGGCTACTAGCGGAGCTGCGCCAGCAGATCACCCAAGCCTCAGAAAAGATCACACAGCTCGAGACCCAGCTTGCACAGACCCAGCGCGACTATACGGCTCTTCGAGAAGACACACGCCTGGCTTTGTCCGATCCCGAAAGGGCCAGTAAACTTCTCGGGCAAGAGGCATCAGAGGTACTTAAAAGTGCGAATGATGCAGCGCTTGGCCTAAGACGCAAGGCGGAGTCAACAGCGAAAGATCTCGTGGAGCGTGCACGCCGCGAGGCTGAAGAGATTACTCGGCAAGCAAAACTTGCTGCTGAAGCGGAGATTGAAGAGGGGCGCCAGGTCGCTCGTCTGCACCTCGAGGAGGTTCGACAACAGAGCCAAGAGATTCTAGCAATGGCCGATTCGACAGCCTCGAACACCGTCGAAGCGGCAAAACGTGAAGGCCGTTCGCTGGTATTTCGAGCCCGCGAGCATGCAGCCAACCTAACCCAGCAGGCCGAGAATCGTGCAGCACAGATACGCGAGGAGATATCCAGTCTCGACCTCGATCGCCAGCATCTTATCGGGATGCTCCGCGGTGCCCAGGACCTGGTCAAGAACTCGCTCTTGGCACTTGAGACACCATTGCGTTCACCGCTCGCTAGTGTGCCTCGCCCAACGCCAGACGCTGAGGTCAGCGACGAACCGAGTGAGAGCGCGCTGTCAGGCACCGAGGAGCCAGAGGCTCAAGAACCTCTCATCAACCTTGCGACAACAGCAACAACCGATGACCACAGGGACGAGATTCCTTCGCAAAGCGGTCTACCATCTGCAGAAGCGACTGGCATCGAGGGTGACAGCGGCCACCAGGAGGTTACCTTGGCGGACGTAGCACGTCTGATCGAGCTCGCCGCGCAACAGACTGCGGCGCTCGATCTTGAAGACGACCAAGACGCGTCTGCCAACGACGCAACAGCTGCGACGACGCAGTCAGACTCACAGGCGTCGGGCGAGACTGATGCGCCGGCTAGCGAAGAGGAGACCCAGGAGTTGGACCATGTCGACGCAATCTCGGCTCCAGCGTTGGGCCCTGACTCCAACAACTCCGCTGCGGTCGACGAGGCTGCGCCCGTTGTGCTAGAGGTAACCGTGCACGAGACCAGCGAGCCACCTCCAAGCGACGTTGTCCACGCAAAGTTCGAGACGGACTTCGACGAGGAGGAGGTCGTGGTCGTCGAACGCTATCGCCAACCTCGACCTGCATCAACTCCTATTGAGGATTCCAAATCCCGGTTGCAACGTCTCGAGGCACTCTTTGGCGAGTTGCGCAGCGAAGACTCAGATGCGCCGTCGGACTCAGATGCGGTAGCCAACTTGGACGAGGTGACTCCCGCCGACACGGTGGCGGTCACCGATCAAGCAGAAGGCGAGGAGCTCGCCGTGGCCTCCGAGCGGGCCGATGGTGATTGGGAGACGGACGAGCTCGCTCAGAGAATTCGCGGTGCGCTGCATGATCTCTTTGACCCGCGGGCTGTTGATCTCTCTCGGCGGGTCAAACGTGTCACTCAAGATGACCTCAATCGAATTCTCGCAACGATCCGCTCCACCGGACAAAAGGGCGCAGCAGCCCTCGTCGAAGGAATGCTCAACGATGGCCAGGCACGGGCTGGAGACGTTCGACTCCTCGTCGCCAGAGTGGTCCACGCGGGGGCCGATTTTGCCGCTATCCTCGGAGATCGGACATATGATCCATCGGGGGATCAATTCGACGCCATCGTCGACGAGATCTCGGCCGATCTCACGGGGACACTCGGCGAAGCAACCCTTGCTCGTGCATTCGATGCGATTTCCAACGAAACCGACGAGAGCGAGGCCGAACTCGTGGCTCGCACCAACGGCATTTACCGCGAGGCGCGCCGCAAACTCGACGAGCTCATCAACGATGTCGCGTACCGAGCTTTCAGCCGAGGCGCTCGCCTGGTACCCGATGCAACAGGCTATCTGTGGATCACTTCGTCCTCTTCGCAGCCGTGCGCTGACTGTGAAGACAACATGCTTGCAGGAATCAACCCCAAGGCTGAAGCGTTCCCCACTGGACATGAGAATCCGCCAGCACACCCAGGCTGCACCTGCGTTATCGTCCCTGTGTTCGCCTAGGGTGTAATGGATGCGCGTTCCACAAGATATCGCTCGTAACCGCCGCGGGCCCTCGAAGGCACAGCTCGTTCTCATCGGGGTCGTCGTCGTTGTCATTGTCGCGCTCTTTTCCCTCAAAGGTATCGCAGTCTTTTACACCGACTACCTTTGGTTCTCGAACTACCATCTCGATGAGATCTGGCGAGGCGTACTCCTTGCAAAGGTTGAACTCTGGATCGTCTTTGCAGCGATCTTCGCCGTTGGCTGTTATGTCTCCTTGACACTGGTCAACCACCACCTACCAGCCATCACTGAGCAGGACGACGACCTCATCCAGCGTTATCGGGCCACCAACGACAAACATCCCAAACTGGCCAAGATCGTCGTCACCGCGGTCGCCACGCTGATCGTCGCGTCTCAGGCACCGAGCGAGTGGAAAAACTGGCTCTTATTCAAGAACTACGTGGCCTTCCCATCGAAAGACCCACAGTTTCACATGAATGCCGGGTTCTTTGTCTTTCGACTCCCTTTTATTGAGTTCCTCGTCTCATGGAGTTTCCTAGCGGTCGCGGTAATCTTCATCCTGACCGTAGCTATTGCCTATCTGAATGGCTCCCTTCGCTTACAAGGTCGCGGTACTCGAGCCACGCCACATCTCAAAGCTCACATGTCGGTGCTGCTGGCTGTCATGGCGCTTATCAAGGCGGTCGGCTACTATTTCCAGCGGTACCAGCTTGACATGTCGACACGAGGTTATGTTGAGGGCGCGAGTTATACCGACGTTCACGCTCAGCTACCTGCTATCAACTTGCTCATCTTCATCTCGATCGTCGCCTGTGGCCTGTTCGTATTTAACATCTACCGCCAAGGTTGGGTGCTGCCAGTTCTGGCCTTAGGTTTATGGGCCTTCATCTCGATTGTTCTCGGTGCTATCTACCCAGCCTTGATCGAGAAGTTCTCAGTAGCACCTGCCCAAGAGCAGAAAGAGGCACCGTATATCGCACGCAACATCGTGGCTACGCGGTATGCAATGGGGCTGAACTCTATTGCCTCACACCCTTATAACGCGCAGAGCAATACCTCCTCCTCGGTTGCGCTGACTAACCAGAACGCATTGCGGTCGATTATTCTCTGGGGAGCTACTCAGCCACTCCAAACCTTTGACAAGCTTCAAGACATTCGTTCCTATTTTCAATTCAACTCTCTCTCCATCGAGACGTACAAGGTCCACGGCGTCACAACCCCGGTCGTGGTTGGAGTTCGACAGATCAACTCAAGCAACTTGCCAGCACAATCATGGGTCAACCAGCACCTGCAGTTCACTCACGGGTACGGGGCGGCGTTGGCCGAGGCCAACACTGTCGCCAACAGCGGCAACCCAATTTTTGATATCGGCAACCTACCTCCTATCTCAAAGGGTGGCGTCCCAACGCTGAAACAACCACAGGTCTACTATGGCGAAGATATGAGTGGTTACGTGATCGCCAACACGAAGCAACCTGAAATCGACTACCAGCTGCGCTCGGGAGCATCGGTAGAGACGCATTACCACTCGACTGGGGGAGTACAGCTCTCATCCATCATCAAGCGAGCGGCGTTCGCACTTCGCTTCGGTGACATCAACATTCTGGTATCCTCGCTACTCACACCGCAATCACGCATCATGTTCGAGCGCGGAATCGTCCAGCGCGCCGAAATGGCGATGCCATTCCTCAAGTACGGTTCTCATCCTTATCCCGTGATTGCGAACGGACGCATCTACTGGGTCCTCAATGGCTACACCACGAGTTCAAACTACCCATACGCGCAGGCGGCCAATACGAGTGCCGTTCCGTCGGGAAGTCAATTGGCCACTGGCAACTACAATTACATCCGAAACTCCGTTAAGGTGGTTATTGACGCCTATTCAGGAGCGATGCACTTCTACGTATCGGATCCATCGGATCCGATGATCCAGGCATACGAGAAGGCATTCCCTAACATCTTTCAGCCCCTGTCATCGATGAATCCAGCGATTCAGAGCCACTTGCGCTACCCGAGTGACCTCCTTTCAGTCCAATCCGAAATGTATGGCCTCTATCACGTAACCAGCGCCTCGAACTTCTACTCGGCTGGGAACGCGTGGCAGGTCTCCGCGAGTCCAGCGATTGGTCAGATTCCCTCTGGGACCAGTGGTGGTTTCGCCTCACTCTCGAGCTCCAACAACTCCCCGATGCTGCCTGTCTACGAGATGCTCCAGCTACCGGGGTCAAAGAATCCAAGTCTCAGCCTTGTCGAAGCCTACGTGCCGTACTCGCCGTCCGGCTCGACCCAGAACCTCACTGGCTTCTTGGTCGGGCAATCCACGCCGTCTAATCCTTACCAGCTCACCACGCTGATCACTCCCAACGGTGAACAGATTGACGGACCAAACCAGATCACCTCGCGCATGACCTCCCAAACTGCGGTATCTCAGGAGCTCACCCTCCTCGACCAACATGGATCAAATGTAGACTTCGGCTCTACTTCTGCCATCCCGCTCGGCCAGAACCTCCTTTGGGTAACACCGCTCTACGTTTCAAGCACCTCAAACCCGATTCCCGAGATCAAAGAGATCGTTGCTGCCTATGGCACCAACATCGCTATCAGCCCGACCATTGCGGGCGATCTCCAACAGATCTTCGGAGTCGTTCCTAGCGGCGTGGAGGGTAGCCTCAAGGTGGCGACTTCGGTACCCAACACCGTAGTCTCGTCGCAGGCCTCCAGCATCATTGCCAAGGCTCAATCGCTCTACAAGAAGGCTCAGGCAGCCCTAAAGTCAGGCAATCTCGCGCTCTACCAGCAGGACATTGACCAGATTGGTTCGCTGCTTAATGAGATTTCCACCAAGGTCAAGCCGTCAACAGCCAAGGGATAGTGATAGGGCAACTATACTGGACACATCGACGCGGGGTGGAGCAGCTAGGTAGCTCGTCGGGCTCATAACCCGAAGGTCGTAGGTTCAAATCCTACCCCCGCCACCATGACCGCTGGTCAGGCCCACACCTCGTGTAGGGGTGCGGACGCTTGGCCAGCGGTTTCACGTTCCGGCGCTCGTCGGAGTTGCGAGTTTCACTGGGCCTTGTCAACGCTGCGTAGGGCTTGCCATAGCAGGGTGACGCGGCGCGTGTGCCGGTTCGCAACGGGCCTCTCGTCGGAGCTGCCGGTACATAGGGTATGAGCATGCAATGCCAAGATGCCTTCGCCTTGCCGTTCTGTTCCCGGTTAGCCCTCTGTCACTTGGAGAAAGCTCTCGGGCGACCGGCATATGGGACGGGCGCAGAACACAACCGGTCGGACTCTCTTGGGTTCGCATCGCGTGTACCGCATAGTGCACCATCGCGCGAATTGACACCGGGCGGGTCTTACGGGACATCCACCCTGGCGCCGGACGCTGACCTGCACCCTGTTCGGCTGGCACGGCACCGTCGATTATTGTCGTTACGATGAAGGTCGTGGCACTGAGTTGGCTGGGGGTGCGGACCGCCGACTCCGAGGCACTTGCAGGGTTCTGCGAAGCGGTCCTCGGTCTGGCACTGGTGCATCGTGAGGACGGTTTCTGGGTCTTCGAGACCGAAGCGGGCAGTCGGGTAGAGGTCTTTGCGCCATCGTATCCCGGCAAGGACCACTTCGTCACCGGCCCGGTCGCCGGCTTCGCGGTCGCCGACCTCGACTCGGCTGCCGCGGAGCTCGCCGAAGCCGGAGTGGAGCTGCTGGGTGAACCCGGACCGAGCTGGCAACACTTTCGGGCGCCGGACGGCAACGTCTACGAGCTCACCGGCCCCCGCTCGGCCTCGCAGCCGCCAACGACGGAGCGGTCGGAGGGCGGCGCGCTGGCGCGGGGCCTGGTCGCCCGGGCGACGGGTGACCTTGCCGACGCACTTGTCGAGCTCCGCCAGGCGGCGGCCGACTCGCCGCTGGATCCCGAGGCTTGGTACTGGCTGGCGGTCACCCAGGACAACCTGGGGATGGAGGCCACCGCGGTGCCCTGCTACCAGCGTGCCTTGCAGCTCGGCTGCGTTGATAAGCCGGCAGCGCACGCTTACCTGGCCAGTTCGCTACAGAAGACCTGGCGGCCCGAAGCTGCTCTTGCGCACATCGAGCTGGCGTTGGCGGAGCGGCCCGAGGACGCACTGTTCGTGTTCATCTCGGGGAACGTGCTGGCCGACCTCGGCCGCTACGGCGAGGCGGAGGCCGCCTACCGTCGCGCCGTCGTACTCGACCCCGGACTCGCGCTCGCCTGGCATCACCTCGGCCAACTCCTCGGCAGGCTCGACCGGCTGGAGGAGGCCGTAGCGGCCTATGAGGCCGCTGGGCGACACGGCCTCTACACGACGCAGAGCTGACGGTGGTTGAAGGTGAGCCGACGGTGGCGTCAGTGGACGTACGCATCCGGCCAGCAGTCCATGCAGACGCGGCGCCGTTGCTCGACTTGAAGCGCCTCTTGGACCAGGAAAGCCGCTTCATGCTCCTCGAGCCGGACGAGCGCACCGCCAGCGTCGAGGAGGTGGCGAGCGAGCTTCACGCCATGAGTGCGGCGCCAAACTGCACTGTGTTGGTCGCCGAGCCGGCGGGCAAGCTCGTCGGCTATGTCGAGGCCAACGGAGGCCGTTTCCGGCGTAACCGGGTCCCTGCTGACGTGGTGATCGGCGTCGCCGCGGCAGCCTCCGGGGGGGGGTGGGCAGCGCGCTCATGGCCGGGCTCGTGCGCTGGACTGGCGGCGCCGGACTGCGCCGCCTGGAACTCACGGTGATGACCCACAACCGTCGAGCACGCCGCCTCTATAAAGGGGCTGGCTTTGTCGAGGAGGGACGGTGATCCCAGTGTCTACAGGTCGACGGCGCGCTCGTCGATGAGATTTTCATGGCCCGACTCCTGCCTGCCACCTCTGTCCCCGTGACGGCGACGGGCGTCACGGCTGGCAAGCTGAGGTGACGGTGGCGCGCCGTTAGCCCGGGAGACCGAGCAATGGGTCGCGGAGGTGCTCAGCCGCCGCTGGGGATCCACCGAGTGGTCAGCAGAGGACGGGTCCATGGCGCCGACCTGCTACCCGCCTTCTTCACAGAATCAGGTGGCAAGCGCGTCGGATTTGCCACCTATATCACCACGGTGACGGCGAGACGGAGCATTTGGCACTTGAGAGCGGTAAGCGCGTGCGGGTCGATACCTCGGTCGCCCGCAGCTTCGCCGTCGTCGGTTGGACCCCACACCTGCTCGAGTTATCCGGTGGGACGGTCCTAGTTGCCGACGGCGTCCACGGTACCGATCCTGATGACCCGAACGCCCTGCGCCGGATCCGCAGGGCGTTCCAGCGCCAAGCCGACGATGCTGGGCTGGGCTCGGGCCGATCCAGCCGGGCACTTTCGGCCGTCCAGGGCCTCGATGAGCTGCTGACACTTGGGTCCAGCGAGCTCACCGTTCTCACGCTCAGCGGCCACGACGTGAAGCTGGCCGTCCGCCTGCAGTCTCCACGATCAAAAGATCATGCGTGGCGTCACTCACTTGCTGCAAGGGATCGACGACTCGATGCCGGCGAATCCGCGTCCATCGCGATCTCGGTGACCAGGTCCCACGTCTTTGCGAGCGACGACGATGCTCTCACGCTCTGCGGGGCGCTTTCAGGTGTGCCGCCGGGAACTGAACCCGAAACCTCCTTCACAGGCTGGTAAGCAAGGCTGTGGTCGGTAAGCAAGAGGCCATGGATGTGTATTACTTGTCGCAAACGGACAACCCACACAACCTCGGAGGACCGACGTGGTGACTCCAGGATGCGAAAGCTGCGATGCGGCTCAGGAAGCTTCGCCCCAGCCTGCTGATGCAGACTTTCATCGAAGGCGATAACTATGCTCCAGCTGCGGGTGGTGTGGCCGAGTACAAGCGGTTCGTAGCCCAGCGATGCCCCCTTGTCGCGATGTGTATCGCGTACCTGCACGGCGTACATCGGACCACCGGATTAGGATTACCGCGTCAACCGCTATGGAGACCCGGTGCAGAAGCACCCCACGGCCGAACAAGCACTCGTCGCTGCGCAGGACCCCAACACCTTGCCGGAGGTGCTGCTGCGGCTGGACGGTGTCCAAGGCGATGCCACGGTTTGAGGCAGAAGGCCGACTCTTGGAGCTCAAGGCGGTGGTGGACCAGCACCGTGACGAGCCAGCGCCGCGGTGGCTGCGCAGCCCGAACCCCCGACCTCTACTGGCGAAAGCCCCTGGAGATGATGGCCGAGGGCGAGTACCGCAGGGGCGATCAGCGCGGTGCTGGCCATGGTCGAGGGCGTAACAGCATAAGGGAGTGGTCGTGGTCGTCGACGCCAGCCGGATGACCGCTACCGCCCTCACGCCGTTCAGCGGTCAAGGCTTTCGACACCTCGGACCTCGCTGTGATCCGTTCAGGAACAATACGTTCAGGCGGGTCGATAGTCATCGGCTGGAATCTCGTAGCTCAGTCGGCGTCCATACGCGAGCCGCCAGGCGGATGTCCTTGAACACCGCCGCCTGAGTTCAGACATCTCGAAGCCAGCCATCAACTACCCGACCCCTGGCACTATCGGACTCAGGGTTCGGGCGCGGCGTTGCATGTTCCAGCAGCCTGAGGTTGGCTCAACGCGATATCCGTTTTGTGGGGTCCGAGCTGTTTCCCGCGGTGCTCGAGGAGTTCGGAAAGTAGCAGGCTGTGTGGTGGCACCCATTGTCGGGCCATACTGGCCACATTCACTCGGAGTCGAGTCATCACTCGGGAATGAGGGTAGTGAGACAGGACGGATGGCGAGCCGGGTCGATAAGGACCCTCCATGATCGGATCTTGGCTGGGTAGCGCCCTGCACCAAGCGCGACCTGTTCTATGGCATCGAGGTCAGTAACCGCGAGGTCGAGGGGAACCTCGGAGTCGGGCCAGGTAGGTCGACGGTAGTCCTCAATCCTCCGCATGGACAGTCAAATGCCGTCAAGACGGAGTACGGCGCAGCCTTCAGTGTCGTAGGCAACCTCGACGCCGAACAACGTAGCGAAGACTCCGGCGAGAGTTGTCGAATCAGGGCAGTCGAGCGACACCGAGCCGATCCGGGCACGGTTGATGGTCACAGACACGGTCTCACTCTGATGCTAGCAGCTGGTCTCCTAGTCGACAAATAGCACATTATGAGAAATCCAGCCACAGCTCTCGCCAGGATATGCACGGCACAGTGCCCAGTGCGTGTTGCGTCTCCTTGGTTCGTTCCGGGCGCGAGCCTACTAGTCGGCCCTGAACTGACTGGACGCTGAGGCGATGCCGAGTGCCCGCGACGCCTCGGTTACCCAGTCGAGACCGACCACGGTCGGCGCGACAGATACCGGCCCGGCTCCGTAGGACTACTTCCATCACCGTTCCTCGGCGACAACGAAACTGTGGCGTCGTTCCTCGATCACACGAATGACACGCAGCACAGAGACCGCTAATCCTGTAGCGCCCCGAACTACGATGAAGTGATGCGCTGCCCAGTCGACTTCGTCAACGTCTCCACCGCAGGCCTTGAGTCATCCCCGGTCGCATCTTCGCTCGCTGGCCTCAGAGCACACGAGGCTCGCTACTTCAAGAATAAGTACGATTTCGCGTTCATGGTCGAACCGGCTGATAAGGCCAAAACTATCGTCGACTGGGTGCACCATATCCTGAAACAGGAACGAGATATCGTCATCGCATCTCCTCCCATCGAGGCAGCCCTCGTCGAGGTCGAGAACCTTCGATGGCCGTATGTGTTCTACCAGAATGGACTTGCGATCAATGTCCTGTACGCGTTGGACGACCCGAAGAGGCGAGCAGTCGGCTTCAAGCTCTGCGAAGGAATGGAGATTCCCGCTGAGCTCAATATGTTCAAATTTGCCCGACAGAAGTCGAAACTGGCTGGGATAGTCCGTGGCTCCTATTTCGTTATCAAAGGCCAGTACTGACGGGTTGGCAGGGATGACGCCCCCCAGTCAAACGCATGCGGATTACCAACGGCGCGCTTGTCGGCAGGAGTTCCCCACCTGCTAGCCAATCCTAGTGAGTCCGGTCAGTTCTCGTTATCCAATAATCCCGGCAAGCTCTGAAAGGGCAGTGAGAGAGTGGTCAGGGGCAAGAAAATAATTTGGGTACTGCCGACCCTGACGGTTAAGCCACACGGTACCCAAGCCCACCCGCTTGGCCCCGTCAACATCCCACGGGTGCACGGCGACTAGCATCATGTCGCTAGGACGAACCGAGCAGGCTCTCGCTGCATAGGTGTAGGCAGCGAGAGCCGCTTCCACGCGCCGCGTCTTTAACCGATAGGAGCCGTTCAAAGTGATCAAGGATCCTTGCCTTCGTAAAGAGGCACTCGGCTACCTGAGTTGAGCCATTCGACAAGGTGACCAGGCGCATACGACACTTCGCGAGCGCGCAAACACCATCAGGCGCACCAGGGTGGACCGGCAGTTCGAGGAAGCCTTTCATGATATGCTCAGCCGCTAAGTCGAGATCACGGTTGAGCGAATGGTCCGCCAGGACCGTCCGCAGCGCGCCGAAAGCAAGCGTCGAAAAGCGTTC
>JAJZXI010000153.1 GCA_021806545.1 Actinomycetes bacterium
TGTCGAAGGCGCGGCGTGACCTCGCTCCGATCACGATTCTGTCAGGATGGGCTACGTCATACAACGCGTTGCCCTCGCGCAGGAATTCGGGGTTTGACACAATATCACAGCTCAGTTGGAGTCCACGGGATTTGAGGAGCGAGTTGAGGGTATGGTCGATTGCTTGATTGGTGCCCACCGGCACGGTACTCTTGATCACGATGGTGACTGCTCGATCGAGGAGCTGACCCAAAGAATCAATAACTTGATAGATGTTTGTGAGATCTGCACTACCGTCGCTACCTGGTGGAGTACCCACCGCAATGAAGATGATCTCTCTGTCCTGGATGGCCGTGTCGAGGGTGCTGCTGAAGCTCAGGGTCTCCCTGTCGACATTCTTAGCCACAAGCTGTGCCAGACCCGGTTCAAAGAAGGGGATCTCAGCGTTCCATAGTGATTCAAGCTTCTCGGTGTCGGCGTCATACCCTATGACATGGTGACCCGTATCGCTAAGGCTCGCAGCAGTGACCAGGCCCACATAGCCTAAACCGATGACTGCAATCCTCATCGACCCCCCCAAGCCCACATATCGGCACCACTTGCTTCGCGTTGCTAACCTATCTACGGCGGGTACGCCGCAGCCTCGTACCATTTGAATGCACCCTAGCCGATCCTGGAGCAACGTCGGCGGGCCTTGGTTCTGGTTTCATCGCCTACGACAACAAGCCAGTGGAAGCTGGCGTTTAGGATCATAGACCTAGGGGATGGGAGATCGCGTGTCGTTATTGCAGCAGATCGTATCGCGAGAGAATGATGTCATGAGGCTCGATGCAGCGCTCGGTGGTGGCGCGAGGGCCGAGGTACGACGCGAGCTCAAGCGCTCCATCACCGCCCTCGAGGAGCAGATCCGTACCGTTGAGGCTGCAGAGGTAGCGGCCACGGTCCGTGCCGAAGAGCTAGCGGCAGAACAGTCGGAGCTGGCTATGCGCCTCAAGAACATGCGCTCCAATGAAGGTGCGCGCGACTATCGTCAGGCCACCCAGATCGAACACGAGACCGAGGTGCTCCAGGGAAAGCTCGATGCCGTTGAGGAGGCGGAGCTCGAGCTCATGGAGGCGTCCGAGCAGCGCAAGGTCGAACTGGCGGACCTTGTGGCGCAGCTCGAGATCAGGCGTGGCGAGTACGCGGCGTTACTCGACGAGCAGGCTCGGGCACAGGCTGAGCTGGCATCGCAGCGGGATGCGAAACTCGAAGAGCTGGAGCAACTGATCGGCCAGCTTCCCGATTCGATGGCGTCGTTGATTCGGAGTGTCAAGGCCCAGGGTGTCGCGCCTGCGCTCGCGGTGGTGCACGCTGGGTACTGCGGGAACTGTCATATGGCACTCTCGAGCGCCCTGCGGGGCAAGGTTGGTGCAGCGTCGGCGACCTTGCAACGCTGCGAAGAGTGCGGTGTGTTACTGGTGCCGGAGGGCGAAGGGGATCTGTAGGCGGGGTTCTGTCCAGCTTTCGCTTGGGTGATCATCCATCTATGCGGCCTACCACGAGTCGTAACGGACGGGCAGCCCTGACTCAAATTTGGCCTTGCTCCGGGTGGGGTTTGCCAAGCCAGCTCCGTCACCGAAGCTGCTGGTGCGCTCTTACCGCACCGTTTCACCCTTACCATCGAGACTGTGGCGTTCCGACCTCAGCCGCGATGGCGGTCTGTTTTCTGTTGCACTTTCCTGCGAGTCACCTCGACTGGCCGTTAGCCAGCACCCTGCCCTGTGGAGCCCCGACCTTCCTCAGAGCTTGCGCTCCGCGATCACCCGATCCCCTTCGCGGTGCACAGTCTACGGCGTCGAGTTGTTCACTCAATCGGTGTTTGCCTATAATGATTTGGTCGAGTCGAAGGGAAAGTGGGGCGTGGTGAAGACTGAGATCCATCGAATTCCAAAGCCGATAGGCGCACTGCTCGTGCTGATCGCGATCATCGTGATCGTGATGGTCGGTGGGGCGCTGGCACAGAATGGATCGCTCGGTGAGCGCTCGTGGCAGTACCCAGCGGTTGGACACACGGTCAACGGCTATGCGGGTGCCCCGGTCGGTTCGCCGATCTACCACTCCCAGCAGTAGCGTCAGCTGGCGTCATACCGGTTGGGAGGGTTGGCCCTTTGAGTCCGTGGGCGACCCGAGTGTCTTCGGTGTCCCATCGTCTGTGTGATGCCTGGCCGATCGCTAACTCGATCAAGCTTCGGGGCTATGTGTGGGTGAGGTCCACGAGGTCCGCTCGATTGCTTGGCTCATAAACTCGTATGCCAGGGCCCGTGATGCGAGAGATAGGTAGCAACACCCAAGAGGCGATGGTGATGATGGGGCGAAGGTCAAAGTTATGACGACTTTTCGCCCGCAGGCCTCGCACCTCGGTTTTGGATCATACTCGATGGCGGTAGGTGAGAGTCTTGGCGTGGTCGATCGCAGTGGCGGTCGACGCAGAGGGGGTATCGATGAGTCATGGCGCGCTGGCCGAGTTTTGGTTTGTCCCTCCCGAGGTGGGGGCGATCGGGTCGTTTGGCTGTCGGCGTTTTGTCCTTGATGATGTCGATCGCGTCTATGACGCGGTGTATAGCTCCAAAGGTGAGCTCATCCCATGGATGCCGTGGGCGAAGGACTACCACCGTGCGATGGCCGAGGAGTTTGTGCGACGCAATGTTGAGGCTGGCAGCGGCGATACGTTGGTGAACGAGGTGTCCTACGTCGTGCACGACGATGAACACCCGTTTCTTGGTTCATTTGGCCTGATGGGGCGCCTTGGTGTGGGGACCCTTGAGATCGGATATTGGGTCGACTCCCGCTACACCCGCCAAGGTATCGCAACCCGGGCGGCTGCGTTGCTCACGGAGGCGGCCTTGACCATCCCCACGGTATCGGCGATCGAGATCCATCATGATCGGGCGAACCACGCGAGTGGCGCTGTTGCGTCTCGGCTTGGCTATCGCAAGGTTTCGATTCGTTCCCGTCACCCGCAGGCACCTGGCGAGGAGGGTGTCGAGGTTCGGTGGCGTATGGAGCGAAGCGAGTGGCTAGCGTGCGCCGGTGCGCAACTGCTGGCTCGTGCGCGAGGGGAGGGTTGAGCAGTGGCTGGGACCTGATTAATCAGCCTTTGAGGGCTGAATGGGTTCAGAGATTAGGCCGGGGTGCGTTGGTAGTCGAAAAAGGGGGGGGCTCTCTGCTCGCTTGTCAACCGAAAGCGGCGCACATACCGATTTATTCCAGGTAATTATTGTCCGCAACGAGATCTTTGGCTCCAAATTGGTCTCGGATGGGACGTTGCAAGCCGAGATGAGCCGCACTACCTGGGGTGCAGGACGGCTTCGGTGTCGCTCGGAGGCGCGCGTCTTGGTCGAGATCCCTTGGGTTTACGTGTCGGTCAAAGGCGTCCCGGTTCTTAGCCCGAGCGACCAGAATCCTTGCTTCGATCCTCACTCGGTATGTTGGCGGGTTCTTTTGCAGCGAGTTTACGACGCGTTTGCAGCTGCTGAACGGCTGTCTCAAGGGAAGGATTGTTACTTCGACCGTGGCGCGAGATGTGTCGAAGTAGTGGTGCGCCAGCCAATCGCGCATCAGCCCACTTGACAGCTGGTTCACTGGCAACGAGTTCGGGGTCTAGTGCTTTTACCGCCTCGCCAATTTCGATTAACCTCACGCGGACGGCGTCAAAAATGAGTCCGTCAGAGAGATCGCCACGAGCAATGTGGCTCCTGATTGCGTTAATCGCGTCAATAATGTCACTGAGGCGCTCGTCGTCATGACGCGAACTCACAGCGCGATGCCATCGCGTTCTATCTCTTCTTGGACGTGTGGTCGGAGGCTGTCTGAGGGAGCGGTACACCGAGAATCTCCGAAAGCTCCCTGCGCAGTGCTTCCAATGCAAATAGCCCTGTCCCTTTACCTACATCAACTACACTGTCCGGCCGGTCTTCACCCCGCGCAGCACTACCAAAGACAC
>JAJZXI010000035.1 GCA_021806545.1 Actinomycetes bacterium
ATAGCGGTATCGCTCATCTGTCGACGGAACCACCCAACAAAACATTGATGTTTCCGGTGAGAGTGTCCTTATCTGACATCCTAAGCCGCAGGCCATCTGTCCCCGTGTGTGAGGACTAATCCAAATGAAACATATGGGAGGAACATCCGCAGCGAGCCCTCCATTCCGCCGCTCTCGCATCACCAAGCGCGAGAGTGTCGCCCAAACCGACTCCGAAAGATCTGCCCTTTCCAACGGTACCATATGCGGTGGGTGGCGAGACTTGACAACTGCTGACTTCCCATGCGCAGAGGCTGATCAGTCGGCCTCCATGGTGAGGTGGCTCGAGAAGGGCCCGGACCGACGATTGCCACCACGTCTTCGCCAGATTCATCGTTAGCCTCCACGGTCCGGATCGTTGTCGACCGAGCTCGAAGAGCCCGCACCAGACGAGGTCTTAGCTCCTCGAGTGCCAGCCGGAGGAGCGAACGACGATTGCATCGAAGCGGCTCTGGTGAGCAGCACAACGAGGCCCTTGTGGTGATGCTCAGAGGTTGGCCAGCGACGCAATACGGTGGAACTCGGATGACAGCGCACCGACATTTACGCCCCGGCTCGTGGTCTACCCGGGACAATCCGAGCGGCACCTCGTTACTTGCTCTACCTTTCGGCCACGACCGCTAATCCCAATTCAATCTGTGCCACGACAACGGCCTGTAACAAGTTGGCTGACCCCATTCCATAGAAGACCTGGCGGTTCCTGTATGGCTGCACCAACGCTGATGACGGCGAACGCAGCATCGTCGAACATCAGCTGATCAGGAGATGACGTTCATCTAGGCGGCAACCACCTCGCAAGTGATGGACGCGATACTCTGAGTACTCGGCCACGAGACAAGAACGCTGCAATAGCACATCTCTGTGTCAACTGTTGCAACCCCGCGTACACGGCCCAAGCAGTTCTCGTACGTAAAGAATCACAATTGATCTTCCCTTGGCAAGTCTCTGGTGATGGAATCTGACAGGCGGGTTCAGACTGCACCTTTATCGGGATAGTCCGGTCGGCAACTGGATGCCCGAGCCTGGATTCCGAAAGCCCGATGAAGCGGTGAAGCAGCCTGACCGCCTACGGCGATGACCGTCACGTACGGTATCTAGAGCCGCGGATACAGGCAGCGTGTCGTCAGCTCCAAAAACAGGTGCAACACCATCAACCTAAGCTCTAGCGCTTCTCGTCAGTCGACACATTGCCTTGCACGGTTAGGGTGCAAATATACTTAGGGTCTATGAATATTTGGCTACCGTACTTTCGGCGCATACGCAAAACCTTCGAGCAATGGATATGAGCGGACGTGGCGGCACCGCTATGCGAGGTGAACAGGGTGACAACACACAGCTGTCCCGTGAGAACCTGATCGACCGGTTCCTAGAACTCCGCCCTGCCTTGGCACGTCGGTTCGCCGCTGTGAAGTCGCCAGAGCTAAGGGGTGAACTTGGATCGGTAACGGTGCACCAGCTTGAGGTACTCCATGGTCTAGCCGGCGGAAATGTGACCATGTCCCAGCTCGCCAAACGCCTTGACATCAGTGAGAGTGCCGCCACCGATCTCGCGGATCGCCTCGTCCGACGAGGACTAGCTGAGCGTCAGTCGGACCTTCGGGATCGGCGCGTCGTGGTCCTCGCTCTATCGAAAGAGGGTCGTCAGATCATCGGACGGATCGAGCGACAGCGTCGCAAAATGGCTGAGTCGATCCTTGGAGCGCTCAGTGACGATCAATTACGGGAGCTCCTCAGCCTCATAGAGGTGATGGTAGCCGGATCGACCCCTGCCTCCGAGGCCGATCGCCCCCCGTTCGACAACCCCGATCCACAACGTTTGGAGTGCTCGGATGTGCCAGAGGTAGAGACAAAGCAAGGAGGGGATCTGAACCGATGATGAGTCGCCTGTTCAGCCATCTTGGTCGTTTCACCGTCCGCTTCCGATGGGCAGTCGTCGCTGTGTGGCTGGTCGGAACCATCTCAGCGGCGGTACTCTTACCATCGCTCGGGTCCCAGGTACAAGAGCAGAACTCGTCGTTCCTCCCAGCTAATGCGCCGAGCGAGCGGGCTGCAGCGCTGGCTGCCCCTCTTGAGCGTAAGGGTGTGACCCCGGTTCTGGTGGTAGCAACATCGACCTCAAAGCACTTCGACACCGCCGATCAGCGGACCCTCGCACGCATCGCGACCGCTGCGAAGGTGGTACCCACAGTCGTGAAGGTCTTCAACGCCGGCCTTGCACCGGATGGTAGGGCCGCCGAACTAATCGTGCAGTCCAGCGTCTCTCCGAAGGGTACGCCTGCAACGCGCCTGATCGACAACCTTGACAAGATTGTCAGCACCACGCCGTCACCTCCTGGGTTTACCGCCCACCTCGCGGGCAGCCTGGCAATCAATGTCGCTAACCAACACGCCTCTGGTCACCAGACGAAGCAGGCCCAAGCCCTTTCAATTCTCTTCATCCTCGTGATGCTCTTCCTGATCTTTCGTTCCGTACTAGCGCCACTCGTGACGCTGCTACCCGCCGCACTCGTCGTCACCCTGGCCAGCTCCGTCATCGCCTCAACCGGCGTGCCAATTTCGAGCTTCGCCCAGATCCTCCTCGTCGTCCTCGTGCTCGGCGCGGGCACCGACTATGGCCTATTTCTCGTCTTCAGGGTCCGCGAGGAGCTGCGCCAAGGGCTTGCGCCACACGCATCGGTTGTCCGTGCCGTCACCAAGGTCGGAGAATCGATCACTTTTTCAGCCGGCACAGTTATCGTCGCGCTACTATCGTTGCTGCTGGCGAGGTTCGGCATCTACCACGACCTCGGCGTCCCACTCGCCATCGCTATTGGGTTCATGCTGCTCGCGGGACTGACTCTGCTACCAGCACTGCTGGCTATCCTCGGAAGAGCGGTCTTCTGGCCCTCAAAAGTCACTGTTCATGCCGATCAGGAGGGCATCTGGCATCGGATCACCACCCGTCTACTTCGACGACCAGTGGTCACCCTCGGGGTAGCTCTGCTCTTCTTCGGGCTCCTCGCCACTGGCGTTGCCGGCTACCATCCATCAGGGTTCGGCGGTAACACCTCGGCCCCTCCGGGCACCGACGCCTCGCTCGGACAAGCCGCCCTCCTCGCGAACTTCCCCAAGGCTTCTGCCAACCCAACAAACCTGGTTTTCAAACTAGCCAAACCGGCATGGGTCGACCCCCAGGTACTCACTGTGCTCCAGTCGCACCTACACTCCTCAGGTCAATTCACCCGACTGCTTGGACCGCTCGACCCCAATGGTACCGTGCTCAAACCGGCTGAGCTCGCGACACTTCACCGACAACTCGGACCACCTGGACTGCTTCCAGTGGCACCGGCCGCTGGGACTGGCGTGCCACTTGATGTTTACGAGGCCTATCGATCGACATCACAGCTGGTAAGCGCCAATGGCCGCACGATCCAGTTCGAGGCGACTCTCGCCGCGGGGTCACCGACTACGACTCAAGCGATGCTCGCGATACCGGCAATTCGCTCGGCGGTGGCGGACGCTGCTCATGCGGTCCGTGCCCAAGCAAGTGGTGTAGCAGGCGAGGCTGCCGGCATCTACGACGTCAACCAGATCTCGTCGAACGACCTGCTGCGCATCGTACCGCTTGCGATCCTCCTGATCGGCTTGCTGCTGGTCCTAGTGCTGCGTAGCCTCGTCGCTCCGCTCTACCTTATCGCCAGTGTCGCCCTCTCGTATCTCGCAGCACTCGGCCTTACGGTGTTGTTATTTGTCGATATCGATGGGCAGAGCGGCCTGGTCTTCATCCTGCCCTTCTTGATGTTCATCTTTCTCCTCGCCTTGGGAGAAGACTACAACATCTTGGTCATGAGTCGAATCAGGGAGGAGGCACAACGCCTTCCCCTCCGTCGTGCGATCGCCAAGGCTATCGGCGCCACCGGCCCGACCGTCACCTCTGCAGGTCTCGTCCTTGCGGGTACCTTCGGAGTGCTCGTAATCGTTTCAGGCGGTGGTGCCAACGCCAGCCAGTACCAAGCGATCGGCGCTGGACTCGCCCTCGGCATCCTGATGGACACGTTTCTCGTTCGAACCGTCATGATTCCCTCGGTGGTAGCGATCCTCGGTCGTTACAACTGGTGGCCGGCGACCCCATCTCAGAACGAAGAGCCAAACACGCGAAAATCGGTTATCGCCAACGACACTGACGAGTCAGCCACCGACGACCGTGTCATCATGTGAGCGGCCAGCAGTGCCATCACTCAACCTGAGACCTCATCGGCTTGGGGCCACGTTAGGCACATCTCCGTACCGCGCGAACGACCCGCAAGAAGTTCCTCCCGTCACATATGGCGTGCTGGGGGTCGCTCCGATATTACACCGCGTCCAGTAATCCCTTGACACACCTTCCAGCTCCAGGTTGAATTTCGACGAACAAACCCTCGCCTACCGATGTAACTAGGCGCGCTCACCAATGTAAGCGTTGAAACCATCGACCCCATAGGGTGGGCGAGGTCCTAATCGTTGCGATTGCCCCGAGAGTCGCAGGCGACGAATTCGGAGGATCAGGCTCCTACCTCTGCAGTTACCACACATAGGTCGTCTTCACAAGGCCGAGGTTTCTCATCCCTGCAGGTCGACCTTCACCCCTACAAAGACGAGCACCCGAGCGTGCTCGTCTTTGTAGGTGATCAGTTCACCGCCCTGAGCAATCCATCCACTAGCGGTGCGACTGGACTATCCCCTACGACCTCGCGTAAGCGCCCAATTGCCTGATATGCCGTCCTGACATCTGCGCCTGTCTTCAATGTCAAAGCAATCGTTGCCAACAGGTCGGGCACCTCGCTATAGGCAGGAAGTTGATTGAGCCGCCGTATCGTCACGGCACCCTGTTCAAGGGCCCCAAGGTCACCGGTCGCGCCACCTCGCAATGCTCGCTCGAGCGCACTCACCACCTCGCGCTGGCGTCTGCCATTCATCCACGCACCGGTCCACAGTTGTTCCTCTGGCCTTTGGGTGAACTACCTGCGCACAACATCGACGGCGTCGTCAAGAACCTTATGCCCGCCGCGCAACCGAGCCCAGCCTCTATCACTGATCAGCTCCTCCGCCATGCCAGCATGTCTCCTTGAATATGACCCGTGGATCGCGCAACTCCAACAGACTTGTGATGGTCTCATCGATGCAGTCACGCTCGCACGCACAGAGACGTTCGATAACCATATACGGGTCGCAACCGCCATACCCGACGACTTCAGCGAAATTCTTGAGATCACACTGATCATCTCCGGTCGCTGAATCTCCAGCAAGACACTGAATCAGCTCATGAACGAGGGTGACCCGCTCTGCGTCCGTCTCGTTGGACCAATCGAGCAAAAGCCCGAGTCGCATCGCTACCTTCTTTGGGATCCTGACCGTCGAATCAACCACCTGCATCGCTCGCCCGACGCAATCACTAACTCGAAACGCGCAACCCAAGGTCATCGAGAAATGCGATCATGTCTTCAAACGAGAGTCCGAGCACCGCGCCGATAATCTTGAGGTCATCAGAGCGCACTGTCATGACACGCCCATTGAAATCCTGACGCGAGATTTGAATCATCGACAGATAGCGACTAATAAGATCTCGCTCTGGCCCAATCATCGACGACAGTCGGGCCAAATCGATCGTGCATTTCACCGAACCCGTGACACGTGAACGAGCCACGCCGGCACTGATTTGGCGCTCGAGACCCGCCAGATCGATACGGTTGTGTTCATCGGTGAGCGACGCTACGCGCTCGCGATTACTGAGAGCAAAAAAATCGCGACCTGCGAGCTCCGGTGGCAGCAACTGGTCGACTCCGATGTGATAGAACTCAGCCAGACGTTGTAGACGTGGCACGGAGATCGAGCGCTCTCCGCGCTCATACGCACCAAGCACCGATGCTTTGAACTCCTTTTCAGAGATCGCCTCGACAGCCTGCAAAGAGTACCGCTGCTGCTTGCGCACCGATCGCAATCGCTTCCCTACTTCGCGAGCGTATTCGCGCTCCGCTTGATCCATTGCCACTCCTTGCTCCGTCCTGCAGAGGATGCGTCAGTTAGCTCTGCGCCCCAAAGTATATCAGAATTTATCACAAATACAGACCAACGATGCGCGTAATGAAGCCAAAACCACAGCGCCAGCGACCGCTGCGGTCTCAATGCGAAGAATCGGTAGGCCAAGGCTCACTCTCGGTGCCTCTGGCGGAGAAAAAAACTTCCCTGACTCTGGCCCAATCACCAATGTAGTGGTATTACTCATCAAATGGCCACCAGCCGGGTCAAGGACCGCGACCCCGTGGTTCGCTCGAGCAAAAAAGGTCTTAGCGTCCACCGGGGGGTAAACCCTGGGAAGCCACGGCTGCTCGGACTGTTGCGCGGCCTCTCTCGCGATACGGTTGAGTCGCGCCATCCCTGCATCCGAGAGTTTGGCACCTCCACGACGGTCGCCCGCATCAATCAAGAGATCAATCCGATCCACCCCGACCTCGGTGAGCTTTTGCACTGCCCAAGCGAGGCGTTCATTGGAGGGTAAAAACATCGCAATACCGACCGGAGGTTCCGGCCTTACGAGAGTCTGTATCTCTGCGACTGGAGTGAGTCGAACCCTTGGTCGGACTGCACTAATCTCAACGGCACGAACACTGCCGAGACCGTCGCCCACAAACAGCTGATCCCCCACCCGAAGACGACGCACGGTCCCAAGGTGATGGCCAAGCTCCGCCGAAACCTCCAACGAAGCGAGATCGTCAACGAAAACGAGTGGAGTGAACCGCTGCACGCTGCTCGAAAGTGTAGCTGCTATGGTTTGAACGCGGATTTGAGCTTCGAAAAGATACTATGGTCGTGGTGCTCGAGAACCTGCTCGCCTCGCAGCTCAGCAAGCTGACGCAGCAGACCCTCCTCCTCTTCGCCAAGCTCGGTAGGCATCCGCACATCCACCGAAACGACCAAGTCACCGCGACCACGTCCTCTCCCCGAGAGTACAGGGACTCCCTTGCCCTTGAGGTGAAACGTTGCGCCCGGCTGGGTCCCAGGAGCTACCTCGATCGACTCGGTACCGTCCAGGCTCTCAAAGGTGATCTCAGCACCGAGTGCTGCCTGGACATAAGAGATCGGCAGCTGCATCAACAGGTCATTTCCCTGTCGTTCAAACCTATCCGAAGGCGCTACGTTAAGGTGAACATAGAGGCTTCCTGGCTGACCGCCTCGAGGCGCAGCAGCGCCTTTACCCGTTAGCCGTAACACAAGACCATTGTCGGCACCGGGAGGTATCTCTATCGTGAAATGCCGCTCAAGCGTCTTACGACCCTCTCCGCGACAGTCCGGACAATGATCCGTCACGACCTTGCCCTCACCGTGACAGACATCACACGTCATCGTCGTTACCATGCGGCCAAGAAACGACTGGGTCACGCGCTTGACCGAACCACTACCCTGACACTGTGCACACACCGATGGTGAAGTGCCAGCTCGTGCGCCCGAGCCGCCACATGTTGGGCAGGTTGTCGGCATCCTGAGCGATATCTCCTTTTGACAGCCGAATACCGCCTCCTCGAAGGTGAGCTCTACCGCTGTCTCCATGTCCTCGCCCCGCCGGGGACCCGGCGCCTCCTGTCCCCCAAATCCCTGTCCGAATACCGTTTGGAAGATATCAGAAAAGTTTGGCTGGAACGGATTCCCTGCCCCACCGAACGGGTCGGCACCCGGGCCACCGGTCGAACCATACAGGTCATACTGGCGACGCTTCTCGGGATCACTTAGAGTGTCATAGGCCTCTGTGACTAGCTTGAAACGATTCTCTGCGTCCTTGTCGCCACCGTTGACATCAGGGTGGAGTTGTCGGGCGAGTTTGCGGTACGAACGCTTGATATCGTCTGCAGATGCACTACGCGCAACCCCCAAGACCTCGTAATAGTCGACCACGCTCCTCCTTATCGCACCGCGTGCGCAACCTGCGCGCTAAGTGCCTCTACTGCTGCTAACGCGCGAGAGTAATCCATCCTCGTGGGCCCGATCAAGCCTATTGATCCAACCAGCTCCCCGTCGATTTCACACGGAGCAACGACCAATGAGCACTCGTTGAGTGCCTCTAGTCCACCCTCATCTCCGATGCTCACCATACTCCCAGTCGCGATCAGCGAGCGGATCAGATCGACCACGTGCACGTCATGCTCGAGAGTCTCGAGCACCTTAGCGACCTGGTCAAGCTGCTCAAGAGCGGCCGCCGTCTTGGAGAGTTCACGAACCCGTAGCCCGACATCAGCTCGAACCCGCAGCTCTCCGACGGCCGTCGCTACCTCGTGAACCAGGCTGTGAAGGTCCGATCCAGTCTGTGAAGAGATTTGTGCATCAGGCCCTGACCCGTCAGGAGCTACCCCCAGCACCGAATCCGCCAAGGTCAAGACGTCGATCGGTTCAGCCATATCCCGTCCCGCTAGGGCCGCCGTAAACCTCCGGCCGAGCTCGGTGGCGAGCTCGTCGTCTACGATGACACCTGGACGAATAGTGGTGCGCTCGACGCTCCCCTTGGAACCGACGACGATCACCAGGAGAGCCTCGGGCCCGAGACAGACGGTCTGAAGCGCCTTATAGCTCTCAGTTGACTGCGTCCAGGTGGTCATCACTGCCGTATAGTTGGTCTGCTGGGAGAGAAAGGTCAAAGACCGCTCAAGAACGTCCTCAAGGGCGCCTTTGGCACTCTGGAGAAAGTCCGTGACGTCATGCTCTATCTGCGCCAGCTCGACCGGATCGAAACGCAAAAGTCGATCAACGAAATAGCGGTAACCTCGAATTGACGGGATACGACCGGCCGAAACGTGGGGCTGCGTGAGATAGCCTTCCTTCTCAAGATTCGCCATCTGAGACCGGACCGATGCCGGCGACAGCGAGAGTTCAGCTGACTCTAGGACGTGTTGGGAACCCACCGGCGCGGCGGTGCGGATGTATTCAACGATCACGGCAAGGAGAATCGCCTCCTTGCGGGCGCTAAGCGATTGATCAACCATCAACGAACACCTAACCTCAATACAACTCCTGATTACGTTATCGCACTCACGGCGTTGGTCTATAGTCTAGCTTTCACGAGACCGAGCTTGGTTTTCTCTCTCAGCGCCAGACCCGCCGATCCGTATCGACGCCCAAAGTCGAGCTCCTGGGCCCAACCCGAGTGAACCACCCGGAGCCATGAGATCACTTCGTCCCATCGCAGCCAGACTCAGGCGGCACACACGCCCCCCTCATCAGCATCACCGACCCCCCTACCCAACGCAAAAGACCATGCTCTCCAAGTGCCTGAAGACAGGGAGATCAAGAAACCAGTCCACCCAAGATCCCGACTCGATCGCCCGCGAGTAATGCACCGACTAGTCGTCGCGAACGACAGCTGCAGCAAAAGCCATCCAGGTGTCCCGCGATCTCTACCTGCCACGAGTCAGATACGTCCAAAATCTGTGCAGCAAACCAAAACCCCGTCACGAACGCAGGGGGGGGTTACTCCTTCGAGCGAGCGATCTGGGCCATGAGGCGCGACTTACGGCGCGCGGCCTGATTCTTATGAATTACCCCCTGAGAAGCAGCCTTGTCGAGCCGCTTGAGCGCCAAACGCAACACGTCCTCCTCTTGGCTCGCGACAGCGTTCTTCACGCGCGTCTTGAGTTCCGAACGAACCGCCTTGTTCCGCTCACGGCGGCGTTCATTTTGACCAATCCGCTTGATCTGACTCTTAATGTTTGCCAAGGTCGACTCTCCCAGTTGCGTTCGCCGCTCAAAATCCGATCTACAAGCATAGCCCTAAGTGATGACTGGCCACGCTGTGACCCTAAGCTTACCTGCACATGCTGGACCAATCACACATACGCAACATCTCAATCATCGCCCATATCGATCACGGGAAGTCGACCTTATCCGATCGGATCCTTGAGCTCACTAAGGCCGTTGACCCACGACTGATGCGCGAGCAATACCTCGACTCGATGGACATCGAGCGCGAGCGCGGCATTACCATCAAGGCCCAGAACGCGAGCGTGGACTGGCATGGTTACCGCATCAACCTGATTGACACCCCTGGCCATGTGGATTTTGGCTACGAGGTCAGTCGTTCCTTGGCCGCGTGCGAGGGAGTGATCCTGCTAGTCGATGCCTCTCAGGGCATCGAGGCACAAACGCTCGCTAACTGTTACCTCGCCCTCGAGCACGATCTCGAGATCGTTGCCGCCCTGAACAAAATCGACCTCCCAGCAGCGGAACCCGACCTCTACGCAGGTGAAATCGAAAACGTGCTCGGCATTGCTCGCGATAGCATCCTACGCATCTCCGCCAAGACGGGCGAAGGAGTAAGTGCGCTCCTCGACGCCGTCGTGCGGCGCGTACCCGCGCCGAGTGGCGACCGTAATGCGCCACTTCAGGCTCTCATCTTTGATTCGCTATACGATCAATATCGGGGCGTGGTGAGCTCACTGAGAGTCGTCAACGGCGTGATTCGCTCGAATGATCGGGTCACATTTATGCAGGCGCAACGCTCTCATGAGGTCGAGGAGATCGGAGCTCGGAGGCCGGTCATGACCCCAGTAACTGAGCTCGGCCCGGGAGAGGTCGGCTATCTCATCGCCGGAATTAAGGACGTTGGCGAAGCACGATCGGGCGAGACGGTCACCCTTGCGCACCAACCAGCGTCTAATCCACTCCCAGGCTATGAGCACCCAAAGCCAATGGTGTTTTGTGGCCTCTACCCTATCGACGGCGACGAGTTCGAAGAACTCCGCGACTCGCTTGACAAACTCATGCTCAACGATGCCAGCTTCACATTCGAACCTGAAACATCGGCAGCACTTGGCTTTGGGTTCCGATGCGGGTTCCTCGGCCTTCTTCACATGGAGATCGTTCGCGAGCGCTTAGAACGTGAGTTTGGCCTGTCCCTGATTGCTACTACGCCAAGTGTTGGCTACCGAGTCGTCGACACCAAGGGGGCGCTCATTGAGGTCGCCAATCCATCCGCAATGCCTCCAGCAAATCTCATCACCGAGATCGCTGAACCAATGCTGAAAGTCAACATCATCACTCCCGCTACCTACATCGGTACCATCATGGAGCTCGCCCAATCGAAACGTGGCGAGTTGATCAAAATGGATTATCTTTCGCCTGAGCGCGTGGAGATCAACTACCGCCTCCCGCTAGCCGAGATCGTCATCGACTTCTTCGACACACTCAAGAGCCGCACCAAAGGCTACGCCTCGCTCGACTATGAACCCGACGGCTACCAGAGCGCAAACCTCACCAAACTCGATATTCTCATAGCAGGTGAGCCAGTCGACGCCTTCTCAACAATCATTCACCGTGACAAGGCTTACGACTATGGCCGACGCCTGGTTGCCAAGCTCCGTGAACTGATCCCACGTCAGTCATTCGATATTCCGATTCAGGCGGCGATCGGCACCAAGGTCATCGCCCGTGAAACCGTCAAAGCATACCGAAAAGATGTCATCGCAAAGTGCTATGGTGGTGACATCACACGAAAGCGCAAGCTCCTTGAAAAACAGAAGGAAGGCAAGCGCCGCATGAAATCCGTAGGACGCGTCGAAATTCCTCAAGAGGCCTTCGTTTCGGCTCTAAGTATCGGTGACTAACGCTGCTGGACGGCCCTGTCCTTGGAGCCTCTCGGCCGCACGGGTACCACGTTGGGCGGCCTCACGGGGTTCGCGAGCCAGTCGAGCTGTCTCAGCGCTGTGGCCCTGGGCCCATGGCAAGGTACTTGGTTGAACTCACGGGAGTGTTATCGGCCCAGGCACCAGAACACGCTCGGTTCCTGCGTCCTGGACGACTCGGGATCGACGGCGCCTCCTCCTACGGGTCCCCTAGCATGAAAGTTGACGAGGCACACGAAGGTTCTGTTCGATGGTTGAACATTTCCGCTCAGACTTGACATCAACGTTCATCCCAGTTTGCACTTTATTCCCTTTGTTAGACGAATTATGTTCACTATCGCTAGGTTTTAGGCAATAACGCTGCCACTATATTTTAACAACGCTGCAGACATTATTCCCCCACGCTCCCAGCATCATTACGTCACCATCAACGCAGCTTTGATCTAACAAGTGGTGAACCACTTACGCCACTCTGAGTTCTTAGGATATCTGGCTAACCTACGCCAAAGCAGTAGTTTACCCCGGCGCACTTCCTTCGTTGATGACGTCAATACACGTACCAATCATCGTACGGTGCTAACCATTGAACGCAATTTCCCCGTGCCACTTCACGAGGAAGTGTAAACCCAGCCTTGCCAGCGGAGTTTGCACTACCGCTCGATCACGCTTGCGCGTCGATCCCAATGCCACCTGCCAAACGATGCTCTACCTGCCGCGCCAGATTCTAGACTATGTGTGGTATGGGACATAGCGGCTCAGAGGCAAAGGCCTGCTCAGTTAGGACACCGCGGGGTAACCGTATTACCGTCACCCTCACGGTGCTGGTCACACTCGCCCTACTCACAACCATTGGAGGCGGCTGGATCGCTTGGTCCGGGGCGGTTCTCCTGCTGTTGTTTGTCGTTGCCAAACGTCGATGCCTGTACGCCCCCGATCGTACGAGCGGGTTCTGGCACAGGTAACTCGCTGCTTCGACACTCCCCCATCATCCGATACCGGTACGCTCAAGATTCCAATGGACGGCGCCTTCCTCGATCCAAGCCGCTCTCGTCCACGATCTGTTTCCGCAGCTACCGCGCAGGATCCACAACGCTGTCGCCCGTTGCCCAACAGCATCGGTAGACCCCATGTTCCATGCGAAACCATGAAGGCTAACGCACCCCGGTCAGCAATCCCGTTCGATGTCGAATGTCGGCACCTACTAAATAGATCTGATCGGATGCGCATCGGACTGACCTCGTCTCGAGGAGAGCAGTGCTCGTACCTCGCTGGCCGCATCGTGCGCGCAGTCGATTACCGAAATACTATCTATACGACCGACAATATTGCCTCACCTCACAACCAAGACAACCACACCAGCATATCCAGTCACTTTTTCCACACCTAATTGAACATTTTCCCAGCACGATCAACAACATACGACAATCACTCAGGGGCATTAATGCCCTCATCAATAGAGGAGCACCCATACTCCATGCGACCCTAAGGCATGTCATGAATCCAGCCAAGACACTTCGAGGCCGTAACGGCAGTAGCCCCAAAATCCCACGACTGCGGGGTCCGCTTCACCGACACGAGATCAGCTTCCTCTTTGGCGGGGCAGCTTCGAGTCGATTGGTTCAAGAGGCTTGCATACTAGGGCCAGGGTAACCCTGTATCGAGGATGTTGCGTCCGTTGGCCACCTCTGTGCTGACGGAGGCGAGGGTTGTTCCTGCACTTATGCCTTCGAGTATGGCATTGACCTTGTCGGTCGCGAGATCCAGGGACTCCTTGGCCGCTTGATTGCCTGGCGCGTGCGAGGCTTATTGGGTGGCGCATCGTAAGGGTCACTCGAGGACTTGGTTGCCGGCCTCAACGCACCGGGAGGTTTGTGGCAATGGGCGCCTGCACAGTGGCGGGCCTTTGCTGAGATGGGATCGCCGTGTCTTTTCGCAGGTCATCGAGGGATTCGCTGGACTCTTGATACCTACCATCCAGGGGGTGATCTTGCCGGTGTCGCAATCGGTGACCAGCGGGAGGTAGGTGCGGTATTCGCAGAGCCGATCACATCGACTCAGACGATAGACCGTTTCGTCGAGGCCGCCGGGCTCGAGCGCTTCGACAACTACTCGTTCTCACCTCGTACTAGGCGAGCCAAAGCTCGATGGTGATGCTGGTCCTGTCCCTTGGTACCTTGTCACACTGGGCTGCGTTGCCAAGCTGGTGGGTGTTCCAAGTCTGCTCCCTAACGAACCAGAGCAGATCCGGGTGCTCGGGTCGCAATCTCATACGACTTGGCCAGATCAGCCGAGTCGGTCGACAAATCAAACTCTGAACGACATTGGACGCGACGAGGTGTGAACCCCCTCCATACCAAGTGGTAGCACGTGCCCCTCGGTTTCACTTGACTGGCCCCCTGGTTGCGATTTTGAACTCAGAAGCCCAGCCTATGCCCTCAAGTCCCTACGAGCGTGAGTCGGAATCCAAAACTCCTGCAACTGATTGCCATCAGTCGCATTTTATGCACTTGCGCTGGACGTATCTCGACTATACAACTGAATTATGGATACTTATGCAGCTCTGGCCAATCCTGACGCACGCTCCTGGTTGAACACCAAATGCCCCTGTACCGGTAGAGTGGTCCGGATCCAAGAACTTTGACACCCACACGCCTGTTGATAGCACCAAATTATTTGCCACCACGTCACCGCTCCCTGCGAGTGTGCCGACGAAACGCATCCCCCGGAAACTCTAACTCAAGTATCGATAGCGGGCCCTCAGCTCACGATATGCGCACCCAACCAAAGGTTCGCCACACCTTCCATCGCCTCGCACGAGCAAGCCCGATCCCGGCATAAATCCGCGAACCGACACGCTACGGAGGCAGAAGCTCTCGAACCGCCACTTGCCCAACCGGCCAGCGAACTTGACAAACCAGCGAGCATCGGTTAGCCTGGCGCTAATCCCATCCAGGGTTGTGTGCCGAGGGGATGAGGCCTGTGAGGGTTGTGTCCGAGATGGGGTAAATCCCCTCCCCTAGGGCAACCGAAGCTGCCCTAGGGTTGTGTGCCGAGGGGATGAGGTCTGTGAGGGTTGTGTCCGAGATGGGGTAAATCCCCTCCCCTAGGGCAACCGAAGCTGCCCTAGGGTTGTGTGCCGAGGGGATGAGGTTTTTCATATTATGCCTTGATGCTCGCGTGAGACCGGCGTGCTGATGGCTGCCACTGCGCCCGGTCCTTCCGGTTCCACGCATCAATCCACGCCTGTAACTCGTTGACACTAGCCATAACCTTCGTCAGCGTCTCACTACTGCCTTGCAAAGCCCGCAATTCGTTCACACCTCGAGCCACCGTGGCCGCCAGTTCTGGCCTGATGCCAATCGCCCCGGCAATACTGTCTGGTGAGATGTCGCCATTCTCCACCACTGCCTTGAGCAAGCCCTCAGCGGTTACATCAGGCCAAGCCCCAACACAGACGTCCTGTGCGAACTCGAACAGTCCTTCAGCGTCGCTCTTCATGGCGCGGCGAGCTACCACATCCAAACCCCGAGCAACGATCGCATCAGCGAGGTGGTCCATCGCATGGCCGGGGTCGAATCCGAATGTCATCAGCACCGCGACTTGCGTCGGAGTCCCCTTAATGAGCTGATCCACAAGACGGGCAGTCGCCTGACTCGCGTGCTGTCCACCGACTACTAGGCCATCTACCCATGTAGCCACGATGAGCAGGTCAAAGTCACCAACCAATTCAGGTGTCACCTGGTCAACAGGTACGGCGACAATATCGCCTGCCACCGCGCTCAGCAGCTCCGCCAACCTCAGTGCAAGCGCTCTCGTCGTTCCGCCGGGAGAATCGATGCTGATGAGCACTCGTGGAGGCCGCAGTCGCCCTACGAAGGACGGCGCAAGACGCGACGACCGTGCCAGAAGGCTCGCTCCCAGCTTGCGCCCTTGGGCCATCGCCTCGACCACTGTGGATGGGCCGATCAGTGAGTCACCAACCACAAATACTCGATCGCCCAATGCGAACTGTGCACGCGATCGCGCTCGCTCTCGCCCGACAGCCAGCTCTCCGACTGGCATGCGCCGCGAAACGTCGTTTGGCAGCCCGTTGAAGATCCCACTAGCCATCCAGTGACGATCCTTGATAACCGGCACCTCCTTGCGCACGGGCAACGACGGGAAGTTCGCTAGAAGCTCTGGCTCGATACGATAACCAAGCGCGGCGACGACCTCGTCCACCTCCATGACCCGGAACACCTTATCGGTTACCTTCGGACGTTGTTGGCGTTCCTCCTGCACCGTCTCGACCAAAGTAGCCGCGATGCGACCGTTCGCCAAGGGGCGCAAGCTGGCAACCGTGACCGAGAAAAGCACCTCGACACCTTCGTGTTCAGCCTCGCCAAGCTCATCCGGACGCACCAAAGAGAATCGCTTGTCCATCCAGTCGACGCAGGTCGCGCCTCCTCCGAGTCTCCTCGTCATTCTCGCGACATCCATGGCGGTATTGCCCGCACCGACCACTAGAACACTGAGTTCTCCGTCGGTCGCGTTAGTCCCAAGCTCCGATCCCTCGCGAATGGCGCGATACGCCCGACCCAGGAAGTCGTTGGCCTCGGTGACATGAACACTCTCTTTGCCCGCCGCCGTAATCGGCAGCGGTGCATTCGCGCCCTGAGCAATCACTACCGCGTCGTACGAGTGTGCAAGATCGTCCAAGACCTCGAGCGAAACCCTGGTATTCGTGACTACCTGGACCCCTAAGCCTTCAAGCTGCCATGCAACCCTCGATACCACAGCATTTGGCAAAGTAAACTCGGGAATCCCCGAACGCAGCAAACCGCCAATCTCCGGTTCTGCCTCGAAGATCGTCGCGCGTCCGCCTCCGCGGGCGACGACATCGGCAACGCCGATTCCTGCAGGACCTCCCCCGATAATCGCTACCGAAAGCCCAACCGGCTCTGCGTTGGCAATACGTGGCTCACTGCGGTCCGCGAGATAGCGCTCGATCTCATGGATTGCCACCGGCATATCGCCAGCAAGGGCGAGCGAGCAGGCTCCTTCGCACTGAGTTCCGGTATCGCAGACCCGAGAGCAGATCTCTGGCATCGACGACGTTGCTAAAAGCACTTCTCTCGCACCTACAAAGTCCAAATTACGAGCACGCTCAATGAACGCAGGGATATCGTTATGCGTAGGGCACCCGCGTATGCATGTAGCATCTGGACAATTCAAGCAACGACTCGCCTCTGCGACAAGCTCCTCGTCCGACAGAAAGCCAACCCGAACCTCGTGCAGGTCGGCTCGGACGTCCGCGGGCTCAAAGAGATGAGCTGGCACACGCCCTTGAACTCTTGGCTCACCTTCAACGTGGATAGCAGAGAAGGGACAGGTACGCTCACATTGATGGCACGCAACGCAGATAGCCTCGTCGACATCGACCGTGTAAGTGAACTCATCGAGCGTGATCGCTGACACTGGGCAGCGCACCAGGCACTCTTGGCAACCTGAGCACCGATCCTTGAGTACGGTAACCTGTGGAAATTCATTTGTTTGCATCTTCATCACCTCTACGACGCTGCATGCATAATGATATACAACCAACCAGCGACTCCTCCAAGAGCCACCATAAGTGTGACCGCAGCCACCTTCGCACCGACCACATGTTGGGTCAGAGGTGCGAGATCCCGTCGAAAGATCTTGAGCACCGCATAGACGCTGCCGATGACCCCGATCGCCATCACCGCAACCTGGACGTCAACGATCGATGGGTTCGAGAGCAGGTGATAGTTCACGAGCGACCACTTCGAAGTGTTGACACCAAAGATCTGGACGATAGCTGGGATCAACCGAGGCACGTGCTTGAAGAACTTGGGCAACTGTCGAGCAAAGTAATCCATACCGACGACGGGAATTAGTGCGTACGATAGCGGCAAGAAGACCTGGCGAAATGGACTGACCTTCTCCATGAAGTTGCCGGCAGCATGTACGCCCTTACCTGGATCAAGGAACAACATCTGATAGCCCTTAAAGATCCCAGCCGTAAGCAGCGCACAAATGATGATGATGGCGAGGTAGTCAATCGGATTCGGATAGTGATTCCATCCGGTGAGATTGTTGAGGAAACCATCCACGCTTGCGTAGACATTGGTAGCGTTGACCTGCTGGTACAGAACCAAACCCCACAAGAGAGCTACCGACCACGCAATGTCAGCGCGGCGGCGCTTTGGTGCGATGACCGAGGTCAATGGACTCTGAAGATAGAAGCCAACGTTGTTCGATGGGCACGCCTTGTAGCACTCAGTGCACAGCCCACAAGCGGCGTTTGACTCGGCCGACCCTGGCCATGTGTACCAGGGACATCCATAACCGGAACTCCCACCTCGCATGCAGTCCTTCGTGGTGCAAGCGAGACAAACCGCACGATCATTGGTACGAAAGCCAGCAACCGACCCCATCGATCCAACCGATCCAATGAGTGCGGAAAGCGGGCAGAAGTAACGGCAGAAGGTTCTGCGCTCGAAGACAAGGTAGAACGTTACCGCCGAAACCACGATGCCGAGCACCATAATCGAGGTGTCACGAGGGGTACCCGGACCAGCGATGTTGAAGTACTCCTCGAAGAAAGTGAGCAACACGAAGGTGCCAACTGAAAGAGTAAAGCCCCACTGAGCCCAGCTCTCTGGCAGCTTGCGACCCAACCCGAGTGGCTTTTGTAGGCGCTTGAAGAAGGTGCGACGC
Organism: Actinomycetes bacterium; assembly: GCA_021806545.1. GTDB lineage: Bacteria > Actinomycetota > Acidimicrobiia > Acidimicrobiales > Acidimicrobiaceae > Ferrimicrobium. The sequence continues at coordinate 18,381 of JAJZXI010000035.1, forward strand.
TGAATCCACTCGGCGAAGCCACCAAACGGACACATCGAACACCACGCCCGCCCAATAACGGCCATCATAACAAAGACAAGACAGAACCAGAGATACCAGGTGATGGCCGTCGCAAAGTTGATGCCCGGATCCACCACGCCTAGGAATCCAAGAAAGATGACGAGCCAAAAAATAATCTGATTTGGAATGATCAGCAGAAACTGGGTTACTCGTTTGGACAACACGCGAGCAATCATCGGATGATTGGCCAGGTTGCCCCTCTTGGGCGGATCTGTCTCCTTGAATCGATCCTCGCTCGCCACCACTGGGATGTGAAGACGCTTCGGGATCGTATCATCGGTTAACAGCTTGATCTTCGTCGGTTCAACTTTCGTCACCGCTTCCCTCCTCAGCACACTCATACTCTAGGTTCATCACTATTGGTTAGTTTTGAACTAATAGTTAGTGTAGTTGGGTGATTTCTACTTGTCAAGTCTTGTAGTAACCTTTACTTATGAACTTATCAATGTCCCGACGGGGCGACTATAGCGTACGCGCGGCGCTCTACCTCGCCAGGCAGGCCAATCGACCAGATGCAACCAAGGTCAAGGAGATCGTTGCCGAGATGGACATCCCTGCTAGCTTCGCCTCACAGATTCTTGCCGACCTTGTACGAACAGACATCGCAACCTCCAAGCCTGGGCGAGATGGCGGCTATCGTCTAGCTCGCGATCCCAGTTCGATCACATTGCTAGAGCTTGTCGAAGCTGGCGAAGGTCCACTCCGCGCGGAACATTGTGCCCTGGGCGAGGGACCGTGTCGTTGGGACACCGTCTGCCCTCTCCATACCAGCTGGCAAGCTACCGTCGCAGCCGTTCGGGAGCAACTCACTACTATCACCCTCGCCACTATCCTCGAGGAAGATCTACGCCTGGAGACGAGTCACGAACAACCCGTTGATGGGCATCGCTTCTTTCGCGTCCTCGAAGCCAACGACTCAAGCTATGTAGAATTGCCATTGGCCGCCGTCGAGCAGCTGTTGGGTCGGATCACCGACCGTCAACTGATCGATGGGTTTCGCGAGACCCTACAGAGCCTCGATGCGCTGTCGAGTGCCAGCCTCTCGATGGCATACCTACTGGAGAACGGCAGCCGCCTCATCATCGAACTGATCGGCGTAGCACAGGATACGCTTCGCCTCGAAATCGACCTCACACCCATCACGATCGATGCTCGCCGTGTCGAACTGAAAGGTCACGCCAAAATTCGTACCAATATGGTGACCGACCCAGAGCCACTCGTCAGGGTAATCCTCAACAGGATCGCCCGAATTCTCGAGGATATAGCTGTAGGCGCTGGCTGATGTCCAGCCGATGGAAACCAATCAACTCCTGGTGGTGCCGGCCAAGGCAATGACTGTTCCCTTTGGCTCCGCGCAGACCTCCGACTCCGCGATTATGTTGGCTTTGCAACGCCGCGGCCTCTGCATTGCCTTCCGCAATGCCGATCCAAGCTTGGCCAAACACCTCACACCCCACCAAAGGACCTACCTATTGGGCGCAATCGTCGATCTGGACCGCCGAATCCACGGTCAACTCGGTATCCTCGGGCTCGATCCTGTCCGGGAACTCCCCAGATGCGAGCCGACCATGGCGTCCCCGCCCGTCAGTAGGACCTGGCGTTCGACGACGTTTCGAAGCCGCCTGGCACGTCCTGGACGGGAAAGGGATAGCAATCGATGTGTGCGACACCCTTTTGCTGTCGTTACGGCCTCGCTCAGGACCAGGGCTACCTCTCGGTCTGGGCTACAAGGGTGTACTGTGTGCACTCATCTCCTTCTATGGAGCTTGGCGGCCAGCAGCGCTGGCGACCGAGCTGTACGCGGACATCGCTGCGCCCCGACTCAAATCGATGGGCCGAACCTTCGAACCTGAGATGGCTAGCGAGACCGCAGCACTGCTCGATCTCGAGCAATTCTCATCCCATCACGTTCTCGCTGTGCACACGAGCGAGATCTTCCGAGCCGTGCGGCGACATCAATGTTGAGCCGTCGCCTTCACTTCGGAAGGCTTCATCCGCGAACTGTCATCGTTTCGTCGGACCAAGGAACGAGAATTACCTCGGTGAACCCGCCTGGCGCGAGTTCCACTCCGCAATCCACACGCCGCTAACCAAGAAATCGATCCAAGGTTTCACTAGATCCAGTGGCGTGACATCCTTCCCGACCTTACGGACGAGGCTTCCTAAGTTGCTCACGCAGCTTGAGGATTGGTGGTGCGCTTCACTGGGTCGCTGTGCTTTGCCTTGG
>JAJZXI010000154.1 GCA_021806545.1 Actinomycetes bacterium
GAACTCTCGAAGCTCCATCGCCATATCCTCGATCTACTCAAGGTGCCAGCAACTACTTATCTGACGGCCCAGACCACATCCTTGTAATTCGGGAGATATCAGTCAGGGGACCCGCGGAAAGGGAGATTCACGTCTGCGTTGTCCGTATAGTCACACGATAGGCAGTGGAAGATAGCTTGACTCTCGCGATTCTTCTTGTGTTGAGGTAGATCGCGATGACAATGCTTCGTTCAATATCCGTGACTGGTCAGATATCAGTTGAGTCCAGCGCCCTGTTCGTTCCCGGGCCACTTGTTGGTACAGGCGACAGTTCAGATGATGGGTTGACTCATCATCTGGAGAGAGCAGATAAGTCCAGTGCTTGTGCTGGCAACGCTTGGAGAGGCAAGAACAAATCTATCGCGGTTAAAGCGCTATGCGCGATAGAGGAGAACCCCGCACGGGGACGCGAGTGACATGCGCACGAAAAGTCACTCGGGAGCAATGGAAAAAGTGCATGCCTCGTGATGCGGTTTTGGCGAGAAGCCGCCTATGCCTTGTCGCCTGCGTCCCTCGCATCATAACTCGCATCATAAGTGGACGACCCCCACAATCCCCATCACCATTGCGCGGCCCTCAACGCATCCCTATTCTGAATGCACCCGGACTCGAGAGCGGGTGACGGGAATCGAACCCGCATGGCCAGCTTGGAAGGCTGGAACTCTACCATTGAGCTACACCCGCATAAGGACACACCGTCCCGTCGGGAAGGCGGGATTTGAACCCGCGGCCCCCTGCTCCCAAAGCAGGTGCGCTACCAAGCTGCGCCACTTCCCGCAAACGCAGAGTTTAGCTGTTCATTCGCCAATTGCCTCTAGGTTCGAACGCCGACGATAACGAAGCCAGAGGAAGCCAACAATCGCGAGCGCGAGTGCGATGCCCAGAACGTAGCCCAGGTCCTGAATGATCTTCACGAGAACCGTATAATTCGCTCCGAGCCAGTAACCCGCCAACGTCAGGAGCGCCACGAACGGAATGCTACCGAGCAAGGTATACAACGAGAATTTCCCAATCGGCATCTCGGCCACCCCAGCTGGCAGGCTGATCACCGATCGGACGACCGGCAACAGTCTCGAGATAATAACCGCTGCCTCACCGTGGCGCTGGAACCAATGCTCGGCGCGGTCCAGGTCCTTAGGTTTGACCAGGACAAACCTTCCAAAGCGTTCCACGAACGCCCGGCCCCCGGTGCGACCGATAGCCCATAGCAGAACACTTCCAAGCAGGTTGCCGACGATGCCAACAACGATCGCGCCCAGAAGGCTCAGCTTGCCAGACGCCGCCAACACCCCCGCGAGCGTCATGACCAATTCGGAGGGTATCGGTATGAGTGCCGATTCAAGCGTCATGAGGACGAAAATCGCAAGCAATCCGTAACTCACAACGTACGTGTCGACAAAGGAGTTCATCCGCCCAATCGTAGCTCATCACTCAAAGGATTACACCAGCACTCAGAAATTCTTACCGATGTCTTATACCGTCTCCCAGCCAGTTAGGGCCAGTTTTCATCACCATGGCCAAGCCCAAGGGTCACGCTCACCCAGGCCGAACGACGAACAACGGTGCTAGCCTGGAGGAATGGAGCTGCCACTGCCTTGCTCGTTGACACCAACCAAGGTTACTGCCTTCAAGGACTGTGCGTATGCGTTCCGCCTGTCAGTCATCGACAAGGTGCCCCAACCCTTATCGATCTGGACCGTTAAGGGAGTCATTGCTCACCGTGCGCTTGAACGCTTCTACTTCGATCTACCGGCACACGAACGCACACCCAACCGAGCCAGGGTCATCGTTAGCGATGAGTTCGCTCGCAGCGTCCAGACCGGCTATGCAGCCTCGTTCCTCACGGAGCTGGCCGAGCCTGCTCTGATGCGACTCAATCAAGAGGTTGAGCAGCTCGTACTCAACCTCTTCACGTTGGAAGATCCAACGAGCACCAACGTGTTGGGCACCGAGCTGATGCTGGAAGCTCCGATCGGTGATGTATTGGCGCGTGGCGTGATCGATCGTCTGGACCGAGATGCCAATGGCGACCTCATCGTGGTCGACTACAAGACCGGTCGTCCCCCATCGCACACCCACGAACAGGATAAGTTAACCGGCGTTCTCTTCTATGCACTCCTCGTCGAGCGCGTGCTCGGCGTAAGACCCAAGCGTGTCAAGCTCATGTATCTACGAGATCGCATGGTGATCGAATCAGAGGCGACACGCCAGCGCTTGCACGCGGTCGAAGGTAAGACAGCCGCGATTTGGTCGGCTGTTCGCATGGCCTGCGAGACCGGCAACTTCCGTCCAAGGCCCTCAAGGCTGTGTCGCTTTTGTGCCTACCAGTGCCAGTGTCCATCCTTCCCCAGCAGCAGTGCAACGCCGGTATCGAGAGGTATGGCGCCAGCTTGAGCCAACTCGAACGCTTCGATACTGCCGTCGACCGCGCCTTCGAGCCCCTACGACGGCGCCGGCGGTGGAATCAGCTGTTCTACTCGCTCTCGGCGCTCGCTGATCATTCACTGATTTGGGAGCTGCTTGCGGCCCTGCTCGCGCTGACTCCGTCTCGGCGATCACGAGCATTGCGGGCAGCCATATCGCTCGGCATCGAATCCATCCTCGTCAATGTGATCGTGAAGTCCCTCTTCTCGCGAGGACGTCCCATCGACAAGTCCTACCAACATCCTCATCATCTCCGCTATCCTCGCACGTCAAGCTTTCCAAGTGGTCACGCGACCGCAGCGTTCGCAGCAGCGACTTTGCTACCCGGCCGTGCATTGGGTCGCTGCGTGCTCTATCCGCTCGCGACCCTCGTCGCACTATCGCGCATTCATGTCCGCATCCACCACGCTTCGGATGTGCTCGGCGGCGCACTCATTGGCCTCGGATTCGCGGGCTTGGTACGCCAGCTTTGGCCCATCTCCACCTCCAGCGATCCCTGCAAAGGAACCTCTGGTCATCATTCTTTTTTGAATAGGCGCCAACAGCCAGTAGACTGCTTGTAAAAGCAACCACAAAGAGAGGCTAGCATGCAGTTCGCAATCAACTGGGACTACCGGTGCCCATTCGCTCGAAATATGCACGAGCACCTCATCACCGCCATCGAAGATGGAGCCGACTACGAGGTAGACTTCGTACCCTTCTCGCTCAATCAGGTCCACATCGAGGAGGGACAGCCGGACGTCTGGTCAGACCCCGCTCGCTATGACGAACTCCTCGCGGTCATGACAGGAATGACCGTCCAACGATTCTTCCCAGACAGGTTCAACGGCATTCACCTGGCGCTGTTCGCAGCTCGCCATGACCGCGCGCTCGATATTAGCGACTGGTCCGTCCTTGCGTCAATTCTTGAGAGTCATGGGGTCACGCCTGAGAAAGTACGCCAACTCATCGAATCCGAAGGAATTCTGACAGAATTCAAGCGACTCCACCTTGCCTCGGTCGAAAAGTATCACCTCTTTGGAGTGCCCACCTTTATCGTCAACCAGGAGGCAGCATTTGTCCGCGTAATGCACCGACCCGATGGCGACGCAAAAGTAGCTCGTGCCACTATCGATCGGGTACTCGACACGATGGTGAACTATCCAGAGTTCAACGAGTTCAAGTACACCTCGATTCCACGCTAGGCGACGTCCACCCGCAGGGACGAAGCTTCTCGGGTCGTGTGGGCGGCCTTAGATGATTGACGTTTGCTAGGGTCAAGAATACAACCCTGCCGGTTTCCCATACGGTTTTACTCCTAACCCGTGGATCCCAGGGTAGGTTCGTAGCTGCATTAGCGCGGTAGCCCTGAGGACCCGAGCCGGTCGCTTTGCTGGCTATGACTTGTAG
>JAJZXI010000036.1 GCA_021806545.1 Actinomycetes bacterium
CATCTTGATTGGCATCAAGACATCGAGAGCTATCGACTCGCAAAGACAAAACTTTTCACCCAGCTCAGGGAGGGGAGTATTGCGTTGTTGAATGCCGATGATCCGGTGGTCGCGGCGACGCCGCTGCCGGATGGCGTGGGGCGTCGGACCTTTTCGCTCACCGGTCCGGCGGACTACCGTGTGTATGGTGATGAGCTCGTTGGACCTGGGGATAAGGTTCTCATGCCGGTTGCTTCTCTTGGACGATCGGGACCAGTTGATCTGGCGAATGCTCTTCTCGCCTGGGCAACGGCGGCGGTCGCCGGAGCTGAGGAGGATCGTGTTCGTACTACGCTCGCAGAGTTCACTGGACTCGAGCACCGTCAGGAGCGCGTCGCGGTCGTAGATGAGGTTCTCTATGTCAACGATTCAAAGGCGACAACCCCGGTGGCTGCGGCTGCAGGAGTAAACTCCTTTGCGCATGTGGTGTTGATCGCAGGCGGTCAGGGAAAGGGACTTTCGTTCGAGCCCTATCTGGCGGTGGCTGATCATGTGCGAGCGGTGATCGGCATCGGCGAGTGCGCTGGGATGGTTGTCGAGCTGTTTCGCGAGATCGGGACCCCGACGCAGATCGCGAAGTCAATGACCGAGGCGGTCGACTTGGCTTCGAGGAGGGCGCTTCCTGGCGATGTGGTCCTGCTCGCCCCTGGCGCGACGTCGTTCGATTGGTATCGCAACTATCAGGAGCGCGGAGAGGACTTCAAGGCGATCGTTCATCGACTGGCGCAGTCCAGGAGTCGAGATGGAGGATCCTCCTCCGTCGGCCACGTACGATGAGCGGTCGAGGTGGGCGTTACGAGCGGGTAGAGAGGGGGCTGCTATGGTAACCTATGTTCGTAATGTCAGTGAGAGGCTCAGGCTGCGGTCGAGCTTTTACTGGTTGATGGTCATCTTGCTTACCGCTGGTGCGATCCTCGAGGTGGCAGCGGCTTACGTCGCAACGATTGCCGCCCACGCCTCGGTGATTTCGCTCGTCGCGCACGAGGCACTCTGGCTCGTTATCGGGGGCTTGGCCTTCATCGTGATGCAGGCGGTTCCCCTGAAAGTCTGGTTGAAGTTGGCTCCACTCTTCCTACTGCTGGCGGGCGCGATGCTTCTGGCCGTGATGGTCCCAGGTGTCGGTCGCAGCGTGGGCGGTGCCGATCGATGGTTTCAGCTGGGTCCGATCCAGGTGCAGCCATCAGAGTTTGCCAAGCTGGCATTGGTGCTGTTTCTGGCCCAGCTTGTCGCTAAACGCCGGCCCGGACAGTTGGTGGGTCCGGTCATCGTGGTGACCGCGGCGATGGCGGGTGTGATCTTCCTTGAGCCCGATATGGGAACGGCCATGATTGTGTTTTCACTCGGGCTCGGTGCCCTCTACGTTGGCGGGGTTCGTGGTCGTGCCCTGGCTTTTGTGACCGGTGGGTCGGTATTGGCGGGCGTGGTAGGTGCCTTCTCGAGCACCTACCGGCGACTACGTCTTCTCTCCTTCCTCCATCCATGGGAATATCGAATGAGCTACTCCTACCAGGAGGTCCAGGCATTGAATTCCTTCGCTTCTGGCCATCTCCTTGGCACGGGCTTAGGAACAGGGTTGGCGAACTGGGGGTATGTGCCTAATGCGCAGACGGACTTCATCTTCGCCGTTGTGGGACAGGACTTTGGTCTTGTAGGCGCCGTACTCATCCTTTGCCTGCTCGTAGCGCTTGCGGTGGTCGTTTTTCGGCTGTCTGAGTTGGTCACGAATCCAGCGGAGCGTGCTTTGACCTTTCTCATAGGGGTGTGGCTACTTGTACAGACGACCCTTAATATCGGAGCAGTGATTGGGATGTTGCCAGTGACGGGCGTCCCCTTGCCGCTGATCTCAGCCGGTGGCTCCTCGACCGTGGTTACGCTTGCGGCCCTAGGATTGGTCAGCGGGATCTTTCGTAGGAGGAGGATCAGTTGACGAGGGTAGTCTGGGTTGCGGCCGGTGGGACCGCAGGGCATATCAACGCGGCACTTTCAGTCATTGAAGCGTTGAATGATGAGGTGGTGCCGGTGTTGATCACGACGGATCGGAGCCTTGACCATGAGGTCACCGCGCACATCACCATCCAGACCGCCCGTATCCAAGGGGTAGGATTCGCTCGAGGATTGCCGGGTGTCCTCCGGGCGCTTGGCAAAAATGTCGAGGCGTTTGGCGCCAACGTTGCGTTGCTCTGGGCGCTACCTCGCCCTGAACGAGTGGTGAGCTTTGGTGGTTTCCATACCCCACTTGTCTCGCTGGTTGGAAGGCTCCGTGGAGCACGGTCTTACCTGCTCGAACAGAATGCAGCCCTCACCCGCGCGAATCGTCTTGTCGGTGTTTGGTCCGCGCGCGTCTTCCTTGCCTGGCCGGTGCCAGTCCCGAAGTCATGGTTGGGACGATCGGTGGTCGTGGGCAACCCGCCGCGGGCGGCCGTCGTGGCGGCGGTAGGTGAGCGAGCGCGCGTTCGTGAGGCGCTTGGGTTTGCGTTAGACGAGGTGGTGGTCGTGGTGACATCGGGTTCGCTAGGTGCACGCAGCGTGAATGCGGCTGCACGGGAGGCTGCCTCGCTGCTCGCTCGCGAAGAGGGGGTGAGCATCGTCCATGCAATGGGTTCGACCAACGGGTTCTCCGAGAGCGAGCTTTTGGGACTAGGGCACCTGACGAACTATCGTCCAGTGGGGTATGATCCGGAGTTATATAGATATCTTGTCGCTGCAGACCTGGTGGTGGCCCGAGCTGGGGCGAGTACCTTGACCGAGATCGCGCTCTGTGGCGTAGCCTCGATCCTGATCCCGCTTCCGGGCTCACCGAATGATCATCAGCAAAGAAATGCCGAGGTATTCGCGCGTGCTGGGGCCTCGATCGTACTCGAAGATGGGGTCATGACAGGCCGTGTGCTTGCCGACACGATCGGTGACTTAGTTGCCGATGGACCTCGGCGATGTTCGATGGGTGAGGCTGCAAGGCGTCTCGCACATCCCGATGCAGCAAAGGTAATTTGGGAGGAGATGGAGCGAGTATGAGTCTTGTTGACCATGTCCATCAGGTGCACATCGTCGGTATCGGTGGTGCTGGGATGAGCGCGCTTGCTTCGCTGCTTTTAGAGTCTGGCCGCCGAGTCACAGGCTCTGATCTCAAGGAGTCGGCCGTGCTCGAACGACTCCGGCTCCTTGGTGCGCAGGTGTACATTGGGCACGCACCTTCGTATGTCGAGGGTGCCGATCTCGTCGCCTATTCGAGCGCGATTGCGGGGACGAATGTCGAGCTGGTAGCGGCGCGCGCTGCAGGAATCCCTACTGCCACCCGTGCCCAGCTCCTGGTGGCTCTTACTGAGGGACGGCAGCTGATTGCCGTCTCAGGGACCCACGGCAAGACGACAACCACCTCGATGATTGGGCTCTCTCTCGCACAGGCGGGCTATAGCCCGAGCTACGTGATAGGGGCGGAGCTCAACGAAGCTGGCGCCTCTGGGCACTTTGGCACCTCCAACGTGATGGTGGTCGAAGCTGACGAGAGCGACGGCACTTTTCTTGAACTCGATCCCTCCATCGCGGTCATCACCAACGTCGAGCCCGATCATCTCGATTATTACGGAGATTTCGACCATCTCAGACAGGCGTTTGGCCTTTTTGCGCGTCGCTCACACCTCCCTCCGGTCCTGTGCATCGAAGACCCGTTTCTGGCGACGATAGCCCAAGAGATTGAGTGTCGAAGCTACGGATTCTCTGAGGCGGCGGTTTACCAGATCAAGAATGTGTCGATGTCGTCGATGTCTACCGCGTTCGAGCTCTTTGAGCATAAGCGCAGGCTGGGCAGCGTTGAACTCTCGGTGCTCGGCCTGCATAATATCTTGAATGCTACCGCGGCGATTGCTGCGGCCGCTTCAGTCGGCGTTGCACTGGAGGAGATCGCGCCGTCGCTCAGTCGGTACCTTGGCGTTGCCCGGCGATTTCAGCATCGACGAGTGCTTGATTCAGTGCGCATTATCGATGACTACGCCCATCTTCCTAGCGAACTCGTATCCACGATTGCTGCGGCACGTCAGCTCGGCGCCCGGCGAGTGGTAGCGGTCTTTCAGCCGCACCGCTATTCGCGTACTCATTCGATCGCCCGTGAGCTTGGCGAGGCGCTCGCTGGGGCTGACGTCGCCGTCGTCACCGACGTCTATGCCGCTGGCGAGGATCCGATCCCCGGGGTGAGCGGAGCACTGGTCTATGAGGCTGCACGTGAGATTCTCGGCGATCGAGCGCACTACTGCGCCTCGCGACACGAGTTGGCCAGTGTGGTTCGGGGGCTTCTCGAGCCAGACGACGTGTGTCTGACACTCGGCGCTGGAGATATCACCATGCTTGACACTGAGCTCGTTGATGTCTGGTAGCGATACCGCAAGAGCACTCAAGGCCCTTGTCAAGGCCCTGCGTGCTGACGGGATCTTCGTGCTCGAACACGCGCCATTTGGGGCTAGAACCACCTATCGGGTGGGTGGGGTTGCTGCTGCCGGGGTCGAGCTGGCCTCGGTCGAGCAGCTCGAACATCTGGGATCGGCGCTGGTGGAGCTTGAACATGCTCCACCGTGCTTTGTGCTGGGCAGGGGTTCAAATGTTCTGGTTGCTGACGCCGGTTTTCCTGGCCTACTTATCACACTTGGGGCGGGGTTTTCCTGGCTCCGAGAGGAGGACGCCGTGGTTGAACTCGGCGGTGGATCGCCGTTGCCGGTTATGGCCCGCCGGACGGCCAGTCTTGGGCTAGCGGGGTTCACATGGGCGGTCGGCGTCCCTGGTAGCGTCGGTGGTGCGGTGCGGATGAACGCTGGCGGCCACGGACATGGCATGGAGGAGCGTCTTGAGGCCGCGATGTTGATCGATCTGGTCGCGGGTGCACCACCGAGTTGGCGGCGAGCAGAAGAACTGGAGCTTGGATATCGCACCTCGTCAGTGAGCGCGACTCAGGTGGTGGTAGCCGCACGGTTGCGGCTGGAGCCCGCAGACCCGAAGGTCCTAGGGGCGGAGATCGATGAGATCGTAGCATGGCGACGAGCGCATCAACCTGGCGGTCAAAATGCCGGTTCGGTCTTTGTCAATCCGGTCGACGTACCGGCGGCGCTGCTGATCGAGCAGTGCGGGCTCAAAGGTTTTCGCTTTGGGAGTGCATCGGTGTCGAGCAAGCATGCGAATTTCATCCAAGCTCAGCCTGGAGGTTCAGCAGATGACGTCTATCACCTGATGCAGGCGGTTCGCGATCGGGTGAGGGAACAGACTGGCGTCGAGTTGCGGACAGAGGTCCGTTTGGTCGGCTTTGACACAATGGAGGTCTAGGAGCAGGTAGATGGCAGCACCACACCGACGAGCCAATTCAAAGGCCTCGTCCTTGTTGCAAGGTCAAGGCGCCCGGCGTCACCGAGGGAACGCCCGGCGCCTACCCCGCAATGCTGGTCGAGCTCGCTGGCTGCGTATTGCCGCTGCTGCGCTGTGCACCCTGGTCGGTAGTGGCCTTGTCGTAGTTCTTGGGCCGTGGTTGAGGATTCGCTCGGTCGTTGTCCTTGGAGGGACGCCATCGGAACGCGCGATGGCGAGTAGGCGCCTTTCGGTTGCGCTGGTAAATCGGCACCCTTGGTCCATCTCGTCGACACGGGTGTCACGCCTAATCTCTCAGTCGACAATGCTGCGTGGCGAGGTGGAGCTGAGCGCTGTCGTCACACACTGGCCCTCCGCGGTGGTGGTCGAGCTTCAACCAGTGCCGTTGGTGGGTGCGATACAGGGCGGCTTTGTGCTGACCCAGTTGGGAGAGGTTGTTGCCCGATCGCCATCGTCAGCTACTCCGACAGCGCTAAGAGCCTTGCGCGTCTGCGCGGCACCTGTGCAGTCGACAAACGGGAGCTGTGCCTGGCATCCACGCCCTGGTGCGTGGGTATCGGCACCGCTTGTCAGGGTCGTGGCGGCGCTCACGCGAGACGTGCGGGGGAGTGGGTCGCCGTCCATTGGTATTTATGAGGCCCAAGGTGCTGGTATCGTGCTTCGATTTGCGAGTTCAGCCGAGTGCGAACTGGGGTTAGCGACGCAGGCTCGCGCACAGGTACGTGCCTGCCTCGGCTTTGCAACGGCGGGAGCTGTTCTCGACGTGATTAACCCAAATAGTCCAGCGGTTCTCCTCAACGATCGTGTAGGCTAGTCAAATTCGGAGGTGGCTCTTGTGCGCTGCGTCAAGGGTGCTGAGATGGTAGGCGAGTGGAGGCTTAATGGTGGTTCGAGCCAATGTTGAGCGGAGGTGGGATGCGAGATGAATGACGCGCAGAATTACATCGCCGTGATCAAGGTCGTCGGCGTTGGAGGCGGCGGTGGCAATGCCGTAAATCGGATGATCGAAGCTGGCCTCAAGGGAGTGGAGTTCATCGCCATCAACACTGATGCTCAAGCTTTGCTCATGAGTGATGCCGATATTCGACTCGACATTGGCCGCCAACTCACGAGAGGACTCGGTGCGGGCTCGAACCCCGATATCGGTCGTTCTGCCGCCCAGGAGCACAAGGATGAGATTCAAGAGGCACTCACCGGGGCTGACATGGTCTTCATCACCGCTGGTGAAGGTGGTGGTACTGGGACCGGAGGGGCTCCCGTGGTGGCAGAGATCGCGAGGGGAATCGGAGCGCTGACGATCGGCGTAGTTACGCGTCCATTTGGATTCGAAGGCAAGCGCCGAGCCACACAGGCTGATGAGGGGATTGAGCGCCTACGTGAGCATGTTGACACGTTGATCGTTATACCCAATGATCGGCTCTTGACCGTTGCGAACGAAAAGACGTCGATGATCGCGGCCTTTCGAATGGCCGACGACATCCTCCTCTCGGGCGTCAAGGGCATCACTGATCTGATCACGACCCCAGGCGTCATCAACACGGACTTCGCGGATGTGCGCGCGATCATGGCTTCAGCCGGAACCGCCATCATGGGTATCGGTATCGCAAGTGGTGAAAATCGTGCGACCACGGCGGCTCGTAACGCCATCACGTCTCCGCTCTTTGAGACCTCGATCGATGGAGCCCAGGGCATCTTGCTCAATGTTGCCGGCGGTACCGATCTCGGCATCTTTGAACTCAACGAGGCGGCCAACATCATCCAGAATGCGGCGTCGAGTGATGCGCTCATCATCGTGGGTAGCGTCATTGACGAGTCTATGGAGGACGAGGTCAAGGTGACGGTCATCGCCGCAGGGTTTGATGAATGGGCGGAGGGGACTCCAAAACTTCGGGTGACGCCGCCTGTCGATGAGCAGTTGGACTTCGGCGTGCCTACCGTTGCCTCCGAGCCAGCGCAGGCGGACCCCGATCCCGATCCCGAAGATCCAGACGACGGCGACGTACCCTTTTTTCTTCGCTGATGATCGCGCTCTCGCTCCGTGATAGTGGCGTGAGGGTGGTATTCACCGATCGGTTCGATGCCCAAGAGCAGGTTCGTGCTCTTTTCGATGATGAGTTCGAGCCGGTTCGGGTTCACCAGGTGCACGGTGCGAGCGTCATATCGATCGACGATGGGCGCTGGTGTAGACCACTGCTGCAGGCCGATGGAATCTACATTCCGTCGGACCGATCAGGAGTTGCCGGTATTGCCACGGCAGATTGCCTTCCTTTGGTCGTTGCGAACCACAATGGCGATGTGGTTGTCTTGCACGTTGGATGGCGTGGTTTGGCTGCTGGGGTGGTTGAGGCCGGTTTGGCCCGCCTCGGTGGTAATGGGCTCATTGCGGTTATTGGGCCGCATATCCGATCGTGCTGCTACCAGTTCCTCGGGCCGGAGCGCTACATTATCGAGCAGCGCTTTGGTGTTTCGAATTTTGTTGGCGAGAATTTGTCGATGGAACATGCGGTCTCGGGTGTGCTAGATCAGCATGGCATTCGCGAAGTGCTCTCGGTTGGCCAGTGTACGTTTTGCAATGACTCCTACCATTCGTATCGCCGAGATGGCACCGTCGAGCGGCAGTTGACGTTGGCCGCTTCCGGTGGACGCTGATGTCGGCGTATGCCGACCTCGAAGGGCGCTTGGAGCAGGTGAGGGCCGAGATCCGTCGTGCCGGTGGCACTGATGCTGTGCGCATCGTGGCGGTCACCAAGACCCATCCGGTCGCGGCGGTTCACGCCGGTGTCTCCGCTGGACTCGTGGAGTTCGCAGAGAACTATGCCGATGAATTGGTGCCCAAAGCCGAGCAGGTCCTGGACCAGGGGCTGGATGTGCGCTGGCATTACATCGGTGCGATCCAGCGCCGCCGGCTGCGACACATCTGTCGCTATGTATCGGTGATCGAGACGGTCTCAAGAGAGGTCGAGCTCGAGAGCCTGTCGGATCTTGGCTACGAGGGTGAACTCCTTGTTCAGGTTGCTCCTAGTGGTCATCCAACGGGCCGCAACGGAGCCGATGCCGAGCAGGTGAGTGTGTTAGTGGCTCGAGGCTGGGAGCTTGGCCTCAATGTCGTCGGATTGATGGGCATGGCGCTCCCTGGGTCGCTCCAGAGTGCCGCGGATTATTTCGCCCAGGTTCGTCGTCTCGGTGAAGATTTACATCTTCGGGAATATTCTATGGGAATGTCGGGCGATTACCAGGTAGGGGTCGCTCAGGGTGCTACTATGGTGCGGTTAGGTAGTGCTTTATTCGGAGTTCGTGGTGACGCGCGCGCGACGAAAGAGCAGTAACGAGTGGGGTAGGAGGATAAATGCCAGGATTGAAGCGTGCACTTGCATGGCTAGGTATCACTGAAGATGACGAGATGGATGGTGAGGTCACGGATCTCGAGGCGCCCGCCCCTCCCGTCTACGAGCGACGTGAACAGTCCCCACGGGTGCAGGTGGTATCTGGCGGAGCCCAGAGCGTAGCGGAGCAGCCGCGCGAGGATCCCCAGCTGCATCGCAGTGCCGTGGTTCGTCCATTCAACCCTCAGCCAGAGCGCGCAAAGATTCATCTCGTATTGCCGACGAAGTACGCTGATGTTCAGGAGATCGGCGACCGTATGAAGTCGGATCAACCGGTGATCATCAACCTTGAGGGTGTGGACCGTGATCTGCGGCGTCGAATCATTGACTTCTCCTCAGGACTTACCTACGCGTTGGGTGGTAAAGTAAAGGAGATAAGTACAAGTGTCTATCTGCTCTCGCCGGCTCGAGTTGAGGTGGCCGATGAGGAGATGTTTCGTATGCGTCAGCGTACGGTAGCGAAGGGAGTCGGCCTGCATGGCTCTTAGTGGAATCATCGTCGACCTGTTAGAGCTCTATGTGGTAGTCATCGTGCTCTATGTGGTTATGACGTGGTTCCCGGTAACGAATCCGGGTGGGCCCATGGATCGCTTCCGTTTCTGGCTCACCCGTCTTTCGGAGCCGGTACTCAACCCGATTCGCAGGTTGATTCCTTCGGTGGGCGGTGGCTCAGTTCGTTTTGATTTCGCACCGCTCATCGTCATCCTGCTCATCGAGTTGATTCTCATTCCAATTTTCAGTCGGATCTAGTCGGGGCCTCATCAAGTGGGGTTCACTTCGTCCCGATAGTATTAGCATCCATTTTCGAGCTATGAGGCTACGCGCTCGTGAGGGAGGAGAACCGTGGAGGGAAACACAGTCGATGCTCAAAGGATCCGCGAGGTGGAGTTTCGCGAGCGGATGAGAGGATACCATCAAGAGGATGTAGACGAGTTCCTCGAGCAGGTGGCCAAGGGGGTGGAGGTTCTCGAGTCACAGCTGGCTCAAGCACATGAAGAGCTCGCTCGCCTCAAGGTAAATCCGCCGACACAGGTACTGGGTCGCTCGGAGGATTTCGGCGACGATGTGATCCAACGGACCTTGATCGTAGCCCAGAAGGCAGCCGATCAGCTGCGCGAGGATGCCGAGAAAGAGGCACGAGAGGTTCGTGCGGAGGCCCAGCGCCAGGCCGAGCGCATCCTTTCGGAGGCGCGCACAACATCGAGGCTCATCGAAGAGGAGCGTCGCAAGAACCTGCTCGAGGAGTTGGCTCAGCTCGAGGAGGAGTTTGCCCGGCGCCAGGAGCAGCTGTCGAACATTATGAAGCGTGACCGAGCGGTGCGTCAGCGGATTACCGATGAGATCGGTGGCCTGCTGTCGTTGGTGCGAGCCGCGGATGCGGCGGTGTTGGAGCCTGACGCCCTTGGTGGAGCGCGCACCGAGCCTTCGGAGGATCTTCGAAGCCGTGGCAGCGACGGCACTGGGTCGGCCCCAGCGGCGACGGCAGGTTTCTCGGACAGCGATGTTGCCGATGAAGTGCGCGGTGGCGTCCAGGTGCCAGGCGACGTGCCTGCGGCTGACACCGTTGAGCCAACACCCGGCGATGCCCGCCCGGTCCAGGAGTTCGTGTTTGGACACGATATCAGTGCGGGTTCGGCAGATGATGAGCCCTTTATGCTCTGGCGACAGGATGAGTAAGATCCGCTCGAACACCATTGGGTTCTCAAGTACCCAGGGACATTCGTTGGGCACGGGTTGAACGTCCGCACCTACGGGGCCGGTGTTGGACGGGGTCGGTGCCTGCCTGTCCAGTGCGAAGTGATGGACGCGATGGCGTGTCCACCGCGACGATTATAGGTGAGTGAACGCCAGTTCTGTGCTCAGGGCGCAATCCCGACAGGATTTGCAGGTGTGGTAATTGTGTTTCCCGCAGCCATCCAACTCGAGGAGTTGCGTCGTTCCTGGTGTTCTTGAGGTGTACCTTCTACAGGGCTCTGCTATCCTCAGCCTCGGTATGACTTGCCATGTGATCAGGGGACCTGATGATGGTTAGGGGGAGTCGAGAGGTGCAGGGCTTGGAGCTACCCGTGAGGGGACAAGGAGCCAAATGGCCCAGGCCGAGCGTCAAGCTCACTATAGTTTGCCGCTTCAAGCTGAGCGGGAGTTCTTGGATGGTTGCTGAGCCCCCGGAAGCTGATGGGCCGGGAAGTCGCTCACGGTTGTGCACGGTCCTCTCTCCAGGTTCGGTTGATGCGGTGCAGGAGTTGAGCGACCTGACGCGATCGGGATAGGTTCCACGAGGGTTCTCGTCCTTGGGTAAAAGCCTCGAAGACCTCGTCGATCATCGCTTGGTAGGGGTCACATCCCAGTGAACGGCGGATTGTGACGCCGGCGGAGGTCGTGAGGGTCCAGTCGACATCGAGAGGCGTCGGGGTGCAGGTTCGGTCGACAGCGATGCTGGCTTGTTGTGTCAGGATCCGTAGGCTCTGGGATTCGCCAGAGACGAATGAGGTCACGAAGGTAGCGGCTCGTCCATCGTCGAACTCCATCAGGCAATGCATGGTCAGGTCGACGGGTGGGGTAGTTGGCGTGACCTTCGTTACGACGGAGATCTCGCGGGGATCGGCACCGAGGAGTGCGACGATTGGAAACAGCGCATAGATTCCGACATCGTAGAGAGAGCCACCACCTCGACGGGCATTGAGGCGATAGCCATCGAGCGGAGCAAGTGTGCCGGTAAAGGCGGTTGATACAGACAGGACCTCGCCGAATTCTCCAGAGCTGCAGGTCGCAATAACCTCGCGGAGTCGTGGATGGTATGAGCTCATGAAGGCCTCTGACACACGAGTGGTCGAGGAGGCGACGATTCGCTCAAGGCGGTCATATTGGTCATCACTGAGTAGCAGCGGCTTCTCGCAGAGTACGTGTTTATGGGCCAGTACTGCCGCTGCAATGAAGTCCAGATGCAGGTCGTTGGGGAGCGGGAGGTAGACCGCCTCGACGTCTGGATCGCTAAGAATCGCGTCGTAGTCGCGATAGTGACGTTCAGCCCCGGTGAGAACGTGCTCCGCGGTGGCCCGGGAGCGTGTAGTTCCGCCGAGGAACTGCGTCCATCTGGAGCGCCGCAGAGCTGGGATCACCCCGACCTGCGCAACCTGGCTACCGAGTCCGCAGACGGCGACATTCATCGGTGGCCCAAAGTCTGGAGGGTGCCGAGTTCGCTCGAGCGGTGCGCGAGCTCGAGGACACCGACGACGCTACGGATCTGGGGGGGTTGTACACCCAACGGGGTACCGACCAAGAGGTGATCAGCGAGGTCACGGTGAAAGCCAAACGTGTCCTTCTCGACCAATGCTGGTTTGAGGTGCGCGAGCTGACCAGAACCTTCGTAGATAGCAACCTCAAGGGTGGCGGGGGCCTCAGCATAGTGATAGCGCTCAACGCGATAGCCGGTGATCGGGTCGACCAGAGACTGCTCGAACGTATGATAGTTGCCGACAATCGTGCCGTTAGTACCTTGAATATAGAACTTAGGGCGTCGGAAGCCGTCAAGCTCGCTTTGGAAAAAGGTTGCCTCGCGTCCCTCCGAGAATTGAAGGTGAATGCGCAGCTGGTCGAGGTTCGTCGTCTCGTGCCAGCGTCGCTTGTGACCAAAGGCGAAGATGCGCTCGGGTGGCTCATGGTAGAGCTGATGGATCCAGTCGATGTGATGAGCGCCCCAGTCGTAGGCGATCCCGCCAGATATCTCGGCATCGGAGTGCCAAGCCCTGCACGGGTGGTCGAATGCGCTGACCGAGGTTTCAATATTGAATACCTCACCGATGGTGTTGTCATCGAGCAGCCCGACGATGGTCCTGAAGTCTTGATCCCAGCGGCGATTCTGGTGTACGGTGAGAAGTCGACAATTCTCCTGTGCTCGCTCGATGAGGCTGTCGGCCTCGTCGAGCGTGAGACAGAGCGGCTTCTCCACTACCACATGCTTGTCCGCCTCCAGCGCCGCAAGAGCGAGCTCGTAGTGCGTGTTGGGAGGTGTTGCAACGATGACGATGTCGGTGTTGGTATCGCGCAGGAGTTGGTCGGCGCTGTTGTAGCCGATCAATCCGGGGAAGTCAGTCCTTGCCTGTGCGATTCGTTCAGGATTGGCGTCGACCGCACTGACGAGCCGTAGCCCAGGGGTGTGACTCGATGCTGTTCCGTGGTAGAGGCCCATGCCACCATAGGGACCATACCCGATGATTCCAACTCCAAACTCGTCTATGCCGGTGACGTTGGGCGAGGCAAGCAGGAGCTCCATGATCCGAGAGGACCAAGAGTGGGGCTGTGCCAACGCGGCGAGGTCGATTCCCAGGACCGTCAAACGACCGTGCCCCAAGGCTTGTTGGCTAGCCACGACATGGTTCTTCATTGCGATATTGACATTGATAAGAGTCTCGGCGTCTGTGGGCTGGGTGAATGTCGTGAGCGTGGTTTGGGCGCCAAACTCATTTGGGGTTCGGGCGAGGGCGGATACCTGACGGTTCGGCGCCAACATCCACTCGGAATACGGCTGGGCAGACGTCATCTGATACCCTAGGAACGAACCCCATCGAGGTGTGTGTTGGGGCGTGTTGAGGACAACGACGGCATGGATACCCCCGCGGATGGCATCGATGAGGGGTTCATCGATCGAGCAGAGGTCGGTTATGAGCAGCGCCGTACTGGAGCCTACGTTGCGATAGTCGTCGTCAGTAGTGTGCACCCTGTCCGCCCAGCTGGCTGTCGCGAGGGCACCGCGGCTTGTCTGAACTCTCATATAGTGTCCTCTCAGCATATGGCGGGCGATACCTGCTTCCAACGCCACGTGCACACAATGGCTTCCCAGCCCAGGTCCGAGAACAGCCCCGTTGCGACGAGTCGCGTAGTCGCGGACCTAGGGCTTGGCTAGCGTACTCGAAATCTCGATCTCGAGGCCATCGAGCTGCACTCGCGTTCTTTTGATGCCGTGGTCCGGCACCCTGCTAAGCTCAAGGGTGCTGGCCAGCGTCTGGGTAGTGATGTCCTCGACATGATTGCCGATAGCTTGGCCGAGCCGATGTGAGGCGTCTGCAAGCGCGATGCCAAGATCGATTCGATCGGTGACATCGTAACCGGAGTCCTTCCGATGTTGCTGGATGGCGCGGATGAGGTCACGGGCGAGACCCTCGAGTTCAAGCTCTTCATCGGTTTCAAGATCCAGCGCGACGACGGTTGCCCGGTCGCTCAAGACTCGCATCGATCTTGAGTCGGTGGGTTCCAGGGCTAAGGCGTACTCGCCTGGCTCTAGGCGGATACCGTCGACGACGGGAGTCCCGTCGTCGAGGACGTAGTGGCCGTTGCGGATTCCTTGAATGACCTTCTGCGTCATTGGCCCGAGTCGAGGGCCGAGGAGTGCTGGATTGGCGGTGAGTCGTTGATGCGCGAACCGATCGAACGCATCGGTGAGCTGCACTGACTTCACATTGGTTTCCGCCTTGATGAGTTCGATGTAATTACCCAGATCTCGAGGTGCCAGGCTTGCAACCGTCACCGACCGCAGAGGGAGGCGAGCACGTCGTGAGGTCGCCTTTCGGATCGAGTGAACCTGTGAACAGATCTCTCGCACTAGGTCCATGTCGCTGATGAGGTCGGGATCACGAACGCCGAGGCGATCCGGTGAGGGCCAGTCAACGAGGTGTACACTCCGAGCATCGGTCAGGGCTCGATAGATGTATTCACTGAGCATTGGCAAGAGGGGTGCGGTCAGCGTGGCGAGATTCTCGAGCACGGTATGGAGCGTGTTGTAAGCGAGCTGTTTACTACGATCGAGTTCGGGTGCACTTCCCTTGGCCGCCCAGAACCGGTCCCGACTCCGGCGGATATACCAGTTGTTGAGGGCATCGAGGAACTCCTCGATGCGGTTCGTGGCACGGGAGAGATCGAAGTGGTCGAGTGCTTCGGTCACCTCTTCGGTGAGCTGGCGACTCTTGGCGAGGATGTAGCGATCGAGGAGGTGCGTCGAAGTCGGGTCGAACGATCCCCGGGTACCATCCGCCTCGGCGTAGAGGGTGAGGAAGGTGAAGGCGTTCCAGATCGGATTGATTACGCGCTTGACCGTGTCAAACATCGCCTGGCGCTCGAGGATCATCTCCTGGCCTCTCAGCACTGATGAGGACAGCAAAAACCACCGCATCGCGTCGGCACCGATCTCTTCGAACACCTCCCATGGGTCAGGGAAGTTCTTGAGACGCTTCGACAGCTTACGTCCGTCGTTCCCAAGGAGTATGCCATGCGCCATGCAGTGTTGAAATGGCGGCGCATCGAAGAGGGCGACGGAGAGGACATGCAGAGTGTAGAACCAGCCGCGGGTCTGGCCAATGAACTCGACGATGAAGTCGGCAGGGAAGCTGACCTCGAAGGTCTCTCGATGTTCGAATGGGTAGTGAAGCTGGGCAAACGGCATCGAACCTGACTCGAACCAGCAGTCCAAGACGTCCGGCACGCGGCGCATCATCGACTTCCCTGTTGGATCATCGGGGTTGGGCCGCACCAGATCGTCGATAGAGGGTCGATGGAGATCGCTGGGTCGTACGCCGAAGTCCGCCTCGAGTTCGTCGAGCGATCCATAGACATCGACTCTGGGATATGCGGGGTTGTCACTCTTCCATACGGGGATAGGGGAGCCCCAGTAGCGGTTTCGCGTGATCGACCAGTCCCGGGCTCCCTCAAGCCATTTGCCAAAGGCGCCGTTCTTCACGTGCTCTGGGACCCACTCGATCTCTTGATTGAGTTCCCCGAGGCGTTCCTTGACAGCGGTGACATTGACGAACCATGAACTCACCGCCTTGTAGATGAGTGGGGTGTCGGTTCTCCAACAGTGGGGATAGCTGTGCTCATATGGTTTGGCTTCGATGAGCGCGCCTTGCTCATTCAGATAGGTCTTGATCGGGTCGTTTGCCTCGAAGACCTGAAGCCCGGCATACCAGCTGACCTCGTTGGTGTAGCGTCCCTTCTCGTCAACCGGGCAGACAACCTTGATCGAGGCAGCCTCACAAGCCTGCTGGTCCTCTTCGCCGAAGCCAGGAGCCATTTGAACGATTCCCGTCCCTTCGTCGATGGTGACGAAGTCACCTTCGATGACCCGGAAGGCATTCTCGGTATCGGCGAAGAAGGGGAAGAGAGGTTCGAATGTCCGTCCCAGTAGGCGGTCTCCACCGAGCACCGCGAGGATCTGTGGGTTTGCAAACCGATCTTGATACGCAGCCAGACGTTCTTCAGCCATGACAAAGATCCTTGGATCCTCACCCTCGGTGAAGAGAACGTAGTTGATGTCGGATCTGACGGCCAGGGCGAGGTTTGACGGTAATGTCCAGGGCGTGGTTGTCCACGCCAACAGATGGAGTTCTCCGTCTACTACCGAGTCGCTCGCGCGTGCGGGTGAGTGAAAGGCGACGGTGATCGCAGGATCAATCCGCGGCCGGTACGAATCGTCTTGGCGGGTTTCGAAGTTCGATAGCGGGGTTTCACACTCCCAGCAGTAGGGCAGGACTCGGTAGTATTCGTAGACCAGCCCTTTGTCGTGGAGTCGCTTGAAGGCCCAGATCACTGACTCCATGAAGCTGATATCCATCGTCTTGTAGGAGTCGATGAAGTCAACCCAACGTGCTTGTCGAGTGACATATCGGAACCAGTCGTCGGTGGTGCGTTGCACCAGCGAGCGGCAGTGGTCATTGAACCGGTCGATACCTAGCCGTTCGATTTCGTCGCGTCCACTGACACCGAGCTCCTTTTCGGCGGCCATTTCGGCAGGAAGTCCATGGCAGTCCCAGCCAAAGCGACGTTCTACAACCTTACCTCTCATGGTTTGGTAGCGAGGAATAGCATCTTTGACGAATCCGGTGAGCAGGTGGCCATAGTGAGGTGATCCGTTGGCAAAGGGAGGTCCATCGTAGAACACGAAGGCTTTCGCGCCGGCGTCGCGCCGCTGGGCTATTGACGCTTGGAAGGTATCGTCCTCGTCCCAGAAGGCGAGAATCTCGTGTTCAAGCTCGGGTAGATTGAGTGCGCCGGCTTGGTGGGGGTATGGGCTTGTTTCCTCGAGGTCGCTCATACGGTCACGCTAGTCGGACATAGGCGCTGACCTGGTAGCTCGTAGGTGGTGCCGATCTGGCCGAAGATGTGACGTCGCTCCATGCTGGGCTGCCGCTTGTGCTCGGATGTCGGCTAGAGTAGAGCGATCCAAATGAGCAGCACGGCTGGCTGGCCGTCGTGCTTCGAAGTAGATTGGAATGTAGATGGCTAAGACTACCCAGGAATCCACCAACCCCGTCGATCCAGTCGAGGCGTATCTCAATATGGATGATGACACCCTTGACGAACTCTCTGACGAGGAGTTCGTGGCTCAACAGCGTCTGCTCCTTGAGACAGAGCGCAAACACTACACTGAGCAGGCGGCTCAGCTGCGCGCCGAGGCTGACAGCATGGTCCAGAATAACGAGCCGGCGGAGGTTCAGTTCGACGAGGAGTCGGGCGAGGGTGGGACCACTGCTATCGACCGGGAGCGGGATCTCGCGTTGGCAGGATCCGCGCTAGCGGCAATCGAGGAGGTTGATCTCGCACTGCGCAAGATGGACCGAGGTGTCTACGGGCTCTGCGAGAGTTGCAAGCAGCCGATCCCACGTGCGCGGTTGCGGGCGCTCCCCTTCGCGCGGCTGTGCGTGCGCTGCAAGGAAGGCGGATTACCGCGAAGCCGATGAAGGGCTTCTGGTCACGAGCGGTCACGGTCTTTGTCGTGGTAGCGCTTGTTGTTCTCCTCGACCAGGTAACCAAGACGTGGGCTGAGAACGCGCTGCGGCGTGGCCCCATCGATGTGCTCGGACCGATCAAGCTTGAGCTTACCTTCAATTCAGGCTTTTCCTTCTCTCTTGGGCGTGGACATCCGTTGGTGATTACCGCGGCTGCCGTGGTGATTGCGATAGGTGTTGGCGCTTTTGCGCTCTTCACGCCATCGCGCCTTAAACGCATCGCTGCGGCGCTGGTTGTCGGTGGCGCATTGGGGAATCTGGCGGATCGGATCTTTCGACACAACCATGGCGCGGTCATTGACTTCATACGACTGCCTCATTGGCCTGTTTTCAACCTCGCCGATTCGGCGATCACCGTCGGGGTTGTTTTGCTTGTGGTCGCCGGAGTGATCGATGGACGACGTGAACCCTCTCAGCATTGAAGTTGGCGATGCGTTGCTTGGCGAGCGGCTCGACCGGGCTGTGTCAGTTGTTGCCGATGTGTCACGCTCTGTCGCTGGGCGCACGATCGAGCTTGGCCTGGTTCTGGTCAACGGCGAGGTCAAGCGGTCGAAGTCACTAAGGCTGGCCTTGGGCGACCTGCTCGAGGTCGACATGGTGCCGAGTACGCCAGTGTTCCATCCAAGTATCGAGCTTCCAATCTTGTATTTCGACGAGGCGCTCTTGCTCGTCGACAAGCCAGCTGGGCTGATCGTGCATGCGAACACGCTGAGCGATCAGACCCCTACGTTGGCGAGCGCGGTGGTCATGATCGACCCGGGCATTGCGACGGTCGGAGATGAGCCAGCGCTTCGACCGGGCATCTATCAGCGGCTCGACAAGTCGACATCGGGGGTCATGGGAGTGGCTCGAACACAAGAGGCCTTCGTGTCCTTGAAGGAGCAGGTTGGCTCACACGCCATGCGGCGTCAGTACCGAGCGCTGGTGGAGGGCGAACTCGACGAGGATGAAGGGGTGATCGATGCCCCGCTTGGCCGAGACCAGAGAAGCCGAACACGGGTAGCCGTTATCGCTGAGGGCCGCCACGCGGTGACGTATTTCCGCGTTATCGAACGCTTTGACGGATATAGCTACGTCGAACTCACGCTCGAGACGGGGAGAACCCATCAAATTCGGGTGCACATGAGCGCGATCGGCCATCCTCTGGTCGGCGATCGGGCCTATGGGGGCGACCCTTCGCTTCTTGAGGATCGAGTCTTCTTGCATTCACATGTGTTAGGACTCACGCACCCGGTTCACGGAGCGTTCCTCCAGGTCACCTCACCGCTTCCTCCAGAGCTCACGGCGGTCCTGGTGAAGCTTGCCGATCGGAGCGCGAGGGCCTAACAAGACGACGATGCCGTCCCCGGCGGCCTCGTCGACACGACGACCAGGCGCCCTCGTGGGGCCAATGCCCGAGACTCGCACGCCTACCATAATCCCAACAAGGCCTCAATCTCACGCGACCCCTGTGGGTTGCGCTGTTATCGCTGACCTACGCTGCAGAGGTCTTGAGAGCAGGGTGGTCAGCCAGTCGGCTCAACGCTGAAGCCTCGAGCCGGCGGGCTCTGCGCGGACCAATGCCGAGCATGCGAGCGGTAGCCTCGAGCGATGCCGGTCGGTCACCGTTGAGTCCAAAGCGCAGGGTCACGACATCTCGCTCAAGATCATCGAGTTCTTCAACAGCCTTGCGCAGCATCTCTCGGGAGATCGAGTCATCGATGTCATCTTCGAACGAGGTATCGGGGCCGACGACGAGGTCACCAAGGCTGGTCTCTCCCTCGGGCCCGACCGCCTGATCGAGGCTCGCCACCACGCGCGCAGCATGCCGAACGTCGGCAAGTTGGGAATGCGAGAGATTGGATGCGATGGCGATCTCATCCTCAGTAGGAGGGCGGCCGAGATCCGCTGCCAATTCGCGTGAGACATTGTCGACTCGACGGGATCGCTCGGCGGCCTCCATTGGCAACCGAATGGACTGTCCGTGGTTGTGTACCGCACGCTGCAGTGACTGGCGCACCCACCATGTCGCGTAGGTCGAGAACTTGAAACCGCGCCTCCAGTCAAACTTCTCGACGGCGCGGATGAGTCCAAATGTGCCCTCTTGGATGAGGTCCGACAGTTCAACGCCTCGATCCTGATAGCGTCGAGCCCAGTGCACGACCAGTCTAAGGTTGGCAGCGACCATCTCGACCTTGGCCTCCTCGTCGCCGTCGCGAACACGCTTGGCGAGCTCTACCTGTTCGGCTGACGAGGGAAGCGGATGCTTCGCGAGATCATCGAGGAACAGGCGAATTGAGTCTGCACCAAGACCAGCGGCAGCCAGCGCGGTGTCGACCTCTGCCTGAGCAGAGCGACGCCGACCTTTTGCCTCAGTTGTCGTTGTTGTACTTTGCTTGTTAGCCATCAGCATCTCTTCTCATTCATGTTTCTATTTCTTCAAACCTTGAGACGCACGACTCGACTGCCACCGAACATAGGGCTCAGTCAATACGGCGCACTTCATACGTCTATCGTATCAAAAATTCACTCGATGTTCAATGCCGTCATGAAAAATTGGCATAAAGCCTCATCGGCACCTGCGATGCTCCGAGTTGAGTGGTGACTTCGACATCCTCGGATCATCAGTATAGTCGTGATGGAGCGATGACGATACGATGCCGACAGCGAGCTCCATCGGTCTGGGTCAACCGCAGGTCTCGGCGATGACCGCCATGCCCGTGGACCGTTGCTCCCGAGTGACTTTTCGTGCGCATGTCACTCGCGTCCCCGTGCGGGGTTCTCATCTATCGTGCATAGCGCTTTAGCTGCGATAGATTTGTTCTTGCCTCTCCAAGCGGTGCCAGCACAGGCACTGGACTTATCTGCTCTCTCCAGGTGATGAGTCAACCCATCATCTGAACTGTCGCCTGTACCAACAAGTGGCCCGGGAACGAACAGGGCGCTGGACTCAACTGATATCCGACCAGTCACGGATATTGAACGAAGCATTCTCATCTCTGTCTACCTCAACGTGACAGGTATCACAGGTGAGTCTCGTGGCGAGCTTGGCACCTGTTAGTTTACCCGTGCAGTTGTGGTGGATCTGAGATGAGGGGAAGTACCGATCAACCACTACTACCTTGACCTTGGCGCGTTTGGCCT
>JAJZXI010000155.1 GCA_021806545.1 Actinomycetes bacterium
CGCGATATGACCGAGCTGTTGACATCCTTATATGCCCGACTCTATGGTCGTGGGTTGGTATCGAGGTGGTGTGTGCATGATCCTAGCTCTGCACACCAAGGCACAGGCACAACGGGTGGCTGCGCTGAGGGGTGGCAGAGTTGTCTGCCTCTTAACCGGCTATGGTGAGGCACCTCAAAATTTGGGCAGAGCGCCTCGATTAGCAGGTTAAGAGGCATTAACCGGGTTCGAAGCGTAGCGGAGAACTTTCTGATGTATTCATTGGCCGGTTCATATAAGGACAATAAGCCAACCTGTAAGGCATCGCTGCCCGGTGACTTTGGGCGATACCACAAAGACATGGAGTCAATCAGCGTCTAGTTCAGGCTCTACGTCAGTGCGGGTGAGCCGGTTCAAAGCTCTCGTAAGTCGAGCCTTTTAGCTCACGCGATTGTAACCGTATCAACAAAACAGGCAAGACTGGAACCAGGTGTCGCCTGCCAGACAGAGGACGATCGGACTCCGCCTCGCCATCATGGCCGTCGATGGCGGGGACTCATCAGCATCGACCCCCTCGGCAACATATACGCTGTTGTTGTCACCTTGCACAACAGAGCGAACGCATAGGCTCAGGTCCGATGGCCGATTCAGAGAAAGGGAGGAGCCTGCCCGCACTATGAACGCTGTTTATTACCAACAGTTTGGTTCACTCGATGTTCTCGACTTCGGGGATCTCGACGTCCCCCAGCTCGGACCCGATAGCGTCCTGGTGCAGGTAGCAGCGGCATCGGTGAATCCGGTGGACTGGAAGGTGATGTCAGGTGGTCTCAGCACCCGGATCACATCAGTGTTCCCGGTCGTGCCGGGTTGGGATCTCGCTGGCGTTGTTCGTGAGGTTGGCCCGTCGGTGACCCAAGTCGAGGTTGGGGACGCAGTCTGGGGCTACGCTCGAATGGATTACGTCCATCATGGCACCTTCGCTGAGTTCACGGCCGTGCCCGAACGGGTGCTCGCACCGCGGCCGCCGTCGCTCACGGCCAGCGAAGCAGCCGCTATGCCCTTAGCGGCACTGACTGCTTACCAGGCACTTGTCCATCGCATCCAGCTCAATGCCGAAGACAAGCTGCTCGTTATCGGGGGTGCAGGAGGCGTTGGCGGGTTCGCAATTCAAATAGCTCGAGCACTCGGCGCTACCGTGTACGCCACCGGTTCACTTCAAAACCATAGCTATCTCGAGTCGCTCGGTGCTCACCCGGTCAAGCACGGCGTTGAGCAACTCAAAGCGCTGAACGCCGAAGGTCTAACCGCAGTCCTTGACCTCTACGGCGGCGAACCGCTCCAGGAAGGTATCCGACTACTCAAAGGTGCCAAACGAGTCGTCACCATCGCTGATCCGACGATCATTGCACAGGGTGGGCACTACGTATTCGTACAGCCCTCGCGAACAGATCTCGACGCGCTGTCGGCACTGGTCCAACACGATCAACTCCACGCCCACATCCAAGAACACTTCCCTCTCGAGCAGGTGAAGGCCGCCTTCGCGGTATCCATGGAGGGCCACGTACGTGGCAAACTCGTGATTGACATCGCTGAGATCTGATTCGTGAAGACGACCATTATCGATGACGACCTGGTGATTCAGCATCTCAGCGCGGCTGCAGCTATTGAGGCGGTAGAAGCTGCCTTGACTGCGCAGGTCAATGGGACACTTACCGCTCCTGCGCGGCTAAGGGCTACACTCGATGACGGTGATCTCGTCTTCACGGTCGGCGCCTTCAACGAGGGATACGGCTTAAGAGTATGCGACACCGTGCCAACCGCAAGCGATGACCAGATTACTGTCCTATGGAGTCGCGATGGTCACCTGCGGTGCATCGTCGTAGGGCCCGAGCTGGGGCGGCGCCGCACCGCAGCGATCGATCGACTCGTCAAAGTTGACGCCCAGCCATTTATTGGTGTACTCGGTGCTGGCCAACAGGCCTATACACAACTCTGGGCGATATCGACTTTACGCCATATAACCGCAGTGTAGTGCTACCGCAGAGATGCCGCGTCCAACGAGGCTTTCGCTCAGCGGCTGCGAGACGAACTCGATCTTGCCGTCGAGACCTCCGCCGACCCAGAAGCAGCGGTACGAGGCTGTGACGTACTTATCCTGGCGACAGGAGCGACACAGCCCGTGGTTGAGGATGCCGAGATTGGGAAAACTGCTCCATTGTCGCCTTGGGTCCAAAGCGTCGAAGTGCCTGCGAACTTCCGGAATCAGTATTCTCACGAGCAGCCCTCATCACCAGTGACTCCGTGGTTCAGATCGCCGCCGAGTCATCGGAACCCATCGTGGGCATCGATCGAATCGTGCCCTTAACACGACTCGCTCGGACTACGGCCGGCTCTCACCGTCCTGATGGAGCCCTTGACCTTGGCAAACCGGCGACCGCGCCCCAAGAAGGGCTACGGATCTTTCTCTCCGCAGGCCTCGCAGGAACAGAACTCTTCGTCGCCGCAGCGCTGCCCGAAACGCTCGCTACCGCATAAGGTGGCGTCGTGATATACGCTGGCATTAGGCACAAAAGCAACCGCGTGCTCGTTTACGGGGCCAAATCAGACACCGCTCGCGGCTCCCACGACTCCAATGAGCCGGCGGTGGCGTCCCCCAACACCACCGCCGACCCGATGTTGTTCCAGCGTAGCGCACTGTGACGAGCGACACAAATTGACGCCATAGTGTGCTCTGCGCCTGATCCCGCAAATCGCGGACACCTCGGGTTGCTCATAAGAACGCACCAGACCTCGGCAACAACCCGACTAGCCACTGGCTGCGACCCAGCCAAGACCGGTCCGTCGACCCCAACAGCCCATTTCCGGCAATCGACACCGAGCGGCTAACCTGACCAACGTGGATGATAGGAACCAACACCAGAGTACGACGCCACCCCGGTGGCTTACCGATCACGAGCCCGGACACTCAGAATGGTACGTACGTCGATTTCGAACGCTTGCGGCCCAGGGCGCCGATCTCGAAGGTGAAGCAAGACTTCTCGATGCTATCCTTCCTCGCCACGCGCGAGTACTCGACGCCGGATGTGGGCCGGGGAGAGTCAGCGCGGCACTGTTCGCCCGTGGTCACCAAGTAGTCGGAGTCGACGTCGATCCCATCCTCATCGCGGCAGCAAAGGAGGACCATCCGGGCCCAACCTGGATCGAGGCGGACTTGGCAACGATGGACCTCGTTACCCTCGGCGAACCGGAGCCTTTCGATGCCGCAATTCTCGCCGGCAACGTCATGACCTTTATCGCCGTAGGGACCGGCGCTCAGGTGCTGCAAAGAGTCGCCAACCACCTCAAACCAAAGTCGCCAGTCGCCGTCGGTTTCGGCCTTGATCGAGGATATGCGCTGACCGCCTTCGACCAGGACCTAGCCGAGGCCAACCTAAGTATCGAGCATCGCTTCGCCACTTGGGATCTCAAGCCATGGTCGCCGACAGCGGACTTCGTCGTCACCATCGCTCGTACGCCGTGATCGACCAGGATCCCGGAGCCCATTCGATAACGATGAAGCACAGGATCTGTTGGTCATGAGAAGTAAGAAGGGTATAGTTCGTCCCCTAGCAACCGCTCCAAAATACATACACACTCATATGCACCTCTTTTGTTTTCGCTCTCCAGCCGCCTTTGCGTGTCCTGCCCTATCCACAGGGACAAAACTAGGGCGAGTCGATGGTTGTTTACCTCCCACGTCCAACTTTCGTTGTCGTGGTTTGCTTAGGATCGACGCAAGAATAACTTCCAGGTACTGAGTGCATGTCTATCATCATTATCGAAACGGTGAGAGTGATGTTGAACGCCGCAAGCGATTGAAA
>JAJZXI010000156.1 GCA_021806545.1 Actinomycetes bacterium
ATCGCCGCCACCACCTCGCTACCCAGCGGGAACCCAGCGTCACCTCGCTAGTAGACTCTACCACGACGTACCGAGCCGGTGGCAACCTTTGGCCAAGCTCCTCGAAGGCGGCGTAACGATAGGGCGGATCGAGGAAGATGATCCCGAACTCCGTGTTCTGGAGCCGGTCGACACACTGGAACGCCTCGAGAGTCAGGATGTTCATGCGTGGAGTGACACCAAGCCTGCTCGCCTCGCGCCGCACCTGGGCCGCAAGGTCTCCATTGCGGTCGTTGTAGACGACCTCGGGTGCGCCTCGCGAGAGCGCCTCAAACCCGATGGCACCCGTACCCCCGAACAGATCGAGCCACGTCATGGTGTCGAATGATAGCCTGCTGGCGAGCGTCGAAAACAGCGCCTCACGCAGGCGCTCCGTCGTCGGGCGCACGCCGGCGGGGATCCGAACACCAATCTTTCGTCCACGAAGCGTTCCCGCTACGATTCGCACCAACCTCTACCCTCGATCCAGGCAATCTTGTAGCCTGGCCTCGAAATCGCCTACACGCCGCCCTGCGAGAACGCAGTTGCCCGCTCGGCACCTTCGAGCCGAAGACGCATCGTTATGCAGCTTCACCACTCCCGAGCCACAACCTCCCGTCGCCCAGGACTCAAAGACCCAATGCACTGCGAAGCCGCGCTACGTCAAAGGTCGACCCCGGAGCAGCGTTTTTGCTGAGTCGATCGAACTCATTGAGCAGCGCGATGAGATCCTCGCGTCGGGTCGGATCCGTTAGGGCTTGCCGCGGTGTCATACCGGCGAGCGCCGGGATCGCCTCATCGAGCCAGGCATCCTCCCTCTCACGCATCATATTCTGGAGCACCTCGAGAACCTCCGGCGGGGTCTCATCGGTCGTGCGTGGCGCAGGAACCGAATCTCCCTGACCACTAACTTGCCTGGGGTCTGTGCGGGTCTGCTCGAGAATCTCGAGGTCAATCACACTCTCCATCACCCGCGCGAGCACTCGCTCGAACCGCTCGACTGAAGTAGTCGTAATCACCAGCGTGTCATCTTCGCGACTCACAAAGCTGCGCGCAACCGCCATCGCATCGATTTCGATTCGCTCAGTCCAAACACCACCAACCGGCTCGCCAAAGAGCCGCGTCAGAGCCTCCGACAACTCCTCCCAGGAGGTCTCGACTGGGCGAAGGACAGCCCGGCAAAATACCGTGTCCTCCCCTTCGTTGTTGACGATCCTTGGCGGTACAAACATCAGTCCAACCCAGTCAGCCAGATCATAGACATCGGCGCCAGCGCCGAGTATGTCGATGAGGGCGGCGCGGTGCACCAATGGTACCTGGAGTGGCAGACCAATGAACTGGTAGGTCTCGCCTACGCGGACCACACGGGCATACACATAGTCACCAACCTTGATCTCCTTGGATGCAGAATGCTCGGTCACCACGACATGCTCGCCACTGAGGACATCAAGCAGACCCACCGACGAACCCGGCTTCACGTCGATCGCCTGGTGCAGGGATGGCTTCGAGTCCGTCCATGAGCGTACCAGTGCAAGTTCATCCTCAGGCAAGAGCATGCCTCGTGCTGCGATGAAGCGCTCCAATAGCTCCCTCGTAAAGGCGGCAAGATCGGCAAGAACCGGCAGCATCGAATCTGGGACGGCGCCCTCGGAGGCCTCCTCCGCTATCTCCAGGAGATCTACGAGGTTGCCCTGGTTCTGCGGTCGCAACAGGTAGGCAATGATCTTATGGTAGAGCCAACCCGCTCGCCCCTCGATACCGCGTTTGACACCGTTGATACAGCACGACTTGAACTTGCGGCCAGAGCCGCACGGGCACGGATCGTTACGACCGACGCCGACGAACCTCTCCGGTAGCTGTGACATGATGTATTCGAGCTCACTGTCGCTCGCAAAACCACCGGATCGTTGCAGCAGCGAGGCGGCCTGAACCGCATCACCGCGATCCGACCAGAACCACGCGAGCTCATGTAGCGCCGGCGAATAATTTGCATCAGCGACCACCGCCGCATGGAGATGCTCTTGAGCCTCGAGCGTACGGCCGTCACGTTCACTATTGAGCGCCAACAGATAATGTCCCGGAGCCGCGAGCTTCCCGCCAACCTGAGCGACCTTGCGAGCGAAGTCGCCGAGCAGTGCTGAACCATGATCGCCTGTTCCCAGGATGTAATCAGCGAAGGCTGGCGCCACGGCCGAGTGGGCCAAAGAACGGGCGACCCCACGATAGTCCCCACCCTCATCGCTGTGCAACGTGAACTCGGCCCACCGTTCGAATACCTGATCGAGGGCCGAGCGACAACAGGAATCGAAGCTATACTTCTCCCGCAGCGCTTCGAGCTTGCGTTCGCGGTAGATCACCCCCGGGGGGACGGCCTCCTCTCCCTGACGGCTCACCCAGTCTCCATCGACCTCGAGCCCTGCGCGCGTGAGCAGTTCACCGATAGGAGCGACCGGCGAGCGAAATAGCGACGCATCTCGTGCCAACGCATCCATGACGATATCGGTCAGCTCCACCGCGATGCCTGTTTCGTAGTGGGCATTAAACGCCTCGAGAAGAGCCTGTTGTTCGACATCTCCTCGGCCCAGTTCGGTTGGCTTCGTCAGCGAGATGACATGGCCAGATCGAGACAGGACAACAATGGTGCCCGGCTCGGCGACTTCAAGGAGCCACCCCGATGGCCCGAACACGACTTCGTGGTTGCGGACGTCCTCATCGCTTCCCGGTACGTACCTGAACTCAAGGTCTCCCCCGCGATCGAGGACCAGGCAATTGAAGGCATTGAAGTCAATAGGGATGAAGTCAGGTGCCGCATTGAGCAGCTCCTCCTGTAGCTCTGACTCGGTGACTCGATGACTTAAATGGATTCCGTTGAGCATGACATCACTCGACGCAATGCGCCCATCGATGGTCTCCCATGTCTCGTCAGTTTCGAGCAGCTCCTCCTCGATCTCGATCGATAACTCCTCATCGTCGAGTTCTTGCAAAGCACTCGGTATGGCACGAGAGCGCAACCCAGCCACGAGCTCCTCCAAGGTCATCGGACCAGTTGCCAGTTGGTCGAGGATAATAGCCCGTACGTTTTCGATATCGCTTGAGTCCACGCAAACGACGATAATAGGTCCAGCCGACGACCAGTTACCACCGTCGGTTCTCATGCCGCATGCTCAGACAAGCACCGCGTGCGTGCAGCTGCACTCCTCGAGCGAGTAGTGCCCATCGAGGCCGGCACCGCAAGCAAGTCACGATCACAGTTAGGGCGATTGGTTTCGCGCTCGGCCTCAACTGGGCGTCTTCGCTCCTCGCTCATACCGCAACCAATGGTAGGGTCCATCCAGGGAATGCATCGATAGGTCGGCTCGGATATCGGCACTTGCTCACCGGTCGCCGCCGTCGGTTCTCACAAGACGCATCCGGCAAGGGACGACCCGAGTATCGTCGAGCTACCCTTGGTCGCCCTGTCCACCACAAAGGAAGAGTTGACCGCCCAGCACGTCACTCCTACGCTCTCCCTTGGCGAGGGTGAGATCTTGGGTTGAAGCTTCTATCGTTGTCACCGTCGAGAATCCAGGTGTCGGCAGAGCTACCGTAGAACGCATCGAAAGGAATAGCCATTTGAGCGGACTACCCCTGGTCTGCCAAGCGTTTTCCCTAAAAGACGCGGCGTAGGTCGGTCAGATGGATGTCCCTTTGCGTCGAATCCCCCAAAGAGGACGACGTGCGTCGGCGCCGCATAATCTCCAATCGCGGAACTCGCTCGCTGCG
>JAJZXI010000037.1 GCA_021806545.1 Actinomycetes bacterium
TACCATCGTTGGCTTTTGCCTTTGTGCCAGAGTGCGCGTGCTTTGGGTGGCTAGGATGGCAGTGTCTGCGCGGTTGCGCTCCGTACGCAGCTATGTCGGGCTGGGCCGCGTGTAGGTGTTGATGACTGGGATCGTCGAGAGGAGTGATCGAATCTGCTGTCGGAGAATGCGAAAAACTTAGCGAAGGCTATGGCTCTGCAGTGGGGCTTGACCACAAAGAAACTGAGCTTTGAAGTGACAAGCCTCATGATACGATCAGACATACTTCCAGGGTCCATCACGAAGGCAAAGTCAGACGCTGCCTGGGTTGAACTGAGCAATGCGGGTTTACTAGTG
This sequence comes from Actinomycetes bacterium, assembly GCA_021806545.1. Classification (GTDB taxonomy): domain Bacteria; phylum Actinomycetota; class Acidimicrobiia; order Acidimicrobiales; family Acidimicrobiaceae; genus Ferrimicrobium. Next base: position 337 of record JAJZXI010000037.1, read on the forward strand.
GACTATGGCCAAGAGGGTTATGCCAAGATCGATGGAAGTCTCGGCAACGATCTCTATTTCGAGCTTGTCGACACGGTACACTACTCAAAGCTCGCCAATGTGCTTGAAAGTGCGGGCTATCGCGTGTATGCGCTGGATAGTTTTCTCGAGGTTGGGCGCATGCGACTCGCAGCGATGCAGGGCCAGGGGCGTGGCATTATTCGCCAGTATTACTCCAAGAGAGTTCAGGAGAGTGATCAGTTTTGGGAAGCCTTTGTCGACCGATTCGATGCTCGCCTTTTGGAACATCTCATACCTGAGTGGCGTGGCTGGGTGGTAGATGAGGCTCTTGCAAGCTGTTTGAGTGCGTTCGATGCGAGCGTACTGGACTCGTTGGATGTTCTCATCAACGACGACTCTCTCAGTGACGAGTCTCGATTCGCGCTTGCTCAGATTCTGTTCCTGCGGGGAGACGAACCTAGGGCGCGAGTATGTGCTGATGATGCCCGGGGGCTCTTCGCCCCGTTTCTTGACGCATTGATTCAGATTCGAACTGGCCAGTTCGATCTCGGGGCAAAGACGTTTGGTGAAGCGCTGGCTCGCTATGCGAAGGTGACGAGGAGCCGAATTGCCCCCCTTGCTCCTTCCACGCAGTTCTGGTACCCGATGGCACTACTCGCATCCGGCAATGTGAGCGATCTCGAGCGGGCCGCCAGGTACTGCGTCACGAGCTCTCGTTCGAAGAACCCATCGCGGTTCACTTTCTTTGGCAAGTGGGTGCATGCGATTCGTGTGCGACTTGGCCAAGAAGGTTTTGACCCCAATGTGTTCACGCGAGCAAACGCCGTCGGCCTTGACGCCCTCGCCGATCTGTTGTTGGTCAATTGGCTGGCTCCGGAGTTCCAGTCGACCTCATCCGTCGAGTTAACCCTCGATGCCGTTCGTGATCGTGCTGCCTGGTTTTTCGCCCAGTGCGGTTTCACTCGACTGGTAGAACTTGCCGATGTGGCACTGGCTCATGCAACCCAGCAAGATCATCCCTCCCCCTTTTTTGTTGGCTCGCAACTCCCTCACTGGCGGTTGGTCTTGGACTCGCTACGGTCGCTGGACGACGAGATACAAGAGCGTGAGAGCCGATATATCTGGGTGATCGACAGGGCGCAAGACGGTAACCTGCGTGCGATTGAGCCTTTCGCGCAGACGAAGGGAGTTCGGGGTTGGGGCAAGCCCAAAGGTGTAACCTTGGCAAGGCTGGTAGCCGATTCCGATCTGCCAGGTGAAGATGCGCGAGTGTTGCGTTCGATTCACAAGGTCGACGGGGGGCGACGAGGCTATGAACTCGACCTCGGCGCTGCGATGATGAGTCTAATCGGGCATCCACGCGTCGCATTGAGGACCGATCCTGAGCGATTCATCGAGGTTAGTGAGGGTCGCCCTGAGGTCACCGTGAGCCGGAGCGAGGATGGTTTTGAAGTCGGTGTGGGACCGGCACCGTTGGCAGACCTCGTGAATCAAAGCAACGCTTTGTTTTGGGGTCGGTCGACGACAAGCCAGGTGCTGTTGGCCGTCTTCGAGCCGCCAGCGCGTCTCGTGGTGATTCGGCTGACCAAAGCACAGCGTCAGGCGATCCAGTTGATGGGTAAGCGTCTTCAACTGCCTCGCGAGGCTGTCGGTGATATCGACTCCACCCTGGCGGCGTTGAGTGCACACTTTGAGATCCAATCCGACGAGGTGGTCGCAGGACGACTTGTGGATGCCGCGTCCAAACTTCGTTGCGAACTCAGGCCGCGGAATGACGGTGTGACGATGCGACTGGTCTCGGCACCTCTCGGCGCGGATGGGCCTCGATTCGTCCCTGGAGTCGGTAGAGCCAAAGTGGTGACCCGGGTTGGCAGCGAGACGGTGGCGACGACCCGAGATCTCGATTGGGAGACCGATCTCAGCACCAGGATCACAGGTGCCCTTGGAGTTGCCAACACAGAATTGGCGACTGAGATTGAATTCGAAACGGCTGACGAGGCCCTTGACGCGTTGGAGACTCTCAACGCCTTCCTCGACGAAGTCGAGCTCGATTGGCCCAAGGGCAAGGCTATCCAGGTGTTGTCTCCGGGCTTGCGAGCATTGCGTGTCACCGTGGCGAGTCAGCGAGACTGGCTGGCGGTCAAGGGTGGTGTTGAATTCGAGGAAGATAAGGTGATCGCGCTGAAGGAGCTGATCAACGCGGCTGCTCAAGGCTCTAAGTTCGTAACCCTGAAGGAGGGACAATATCTTGCGCTCACGGGAGCCCTGAGGGAACGGATCCTTGAACTTGGTGCAGTCATCGACGACTCAGGTAAGGAGATCAGGGCATCAAAGCTCGCAGTTGGTTCACTTCTCGATCTTAGCGAGGGTACGCAGGCAACCTTTGATGCCAGTTCAATGGCGTTGATCGAACGTCTACAACGAAGTGAACAGCTGGTCCCAATGGTGCCCCCGACGCTGGAGGCAGAGCTACGCCCATACCAGCGTGAAGGATTCGTCTGGGCGATGCGCCTCGCCGAGTCTGGGCTTGGAGCATGTCTTGCAGATGACATGGGGTTAGGTAAGACACTGCAAGCGCTGGCGGTCGCTCTCGCGCGGTCGCGTACGGAAACTGGTCCAATACTCGTGGTTTGTCCCACCTCGGTGGTGGATAACTGGTTCAAGGAGACCGTCAGGTTTGCTCCTACCCTCAACCCGGTGAACTACAGCCGGGCAGACCGTGCTCGCGTGGTTGCCGAGGCGACCGGACGTGATCTGCTGATCGTTTCGTACAACATGCTGCTCCAGGACGAGGAGGTTTTGAGTTCGCGGGTCTGGCGGACACTCATTGCCGATGAAGCACAGGCCATCAAGAATATTGCTGCAAAGCGTACCCAGGCATTGGCGGGACTCCAGGCGGAGTTCAAGATGGCGTTGTCTGGGACCCCAATAGAAAATCACCTCACTGAGCTGTATTCGATTCTGAACTTCCTCAATCCAGGGTTGCTCGGCTCTCCGGCACAGTTCGGGCGGCGGTTTGTGACGCCGGTGGAGCGCGATAGGGATCAGTCAGCGCGCAGGCGCTTACACAGGATCGTGTCCCCGTTTGTTCTTCGACGACTCAAGACTGACGTTCTTGGTGATTTGCCCTCACGAACGGAACTAACACTGGTGGTAGAGCCGCGTGAAGACGAGAGGTATTTCTACGAGGCATTGCGGCAACGCGCGCTCGAGGCGGCTGAGCTCGCCGTAGCCCAGGATGAAGCGCAGGCGAGTTTCCATATCCTGGCAGAATTGACGCGACTGCGTCGAGGGGCGTGCGACCCTCGATTGATTGAACCGCGATTTGACGCTCCTGGCTCCAAGATTGAGGCACTCCTCGACCTGGCGAACGAGATCCAGGAAAACGGACATCAGGCACTCGTCTTCTCCCAATTTGTTGATTTTTTGACGTTGGTTCGCCAAGCATTTGATGCTGCCCAAATCAGTTATCGGTATCTCGACGGTTCAACACCTGCATCGCGGCGTACCCTGGAGGTGGAGGAGTTCCAGGCTGGTGCCTCGAACTTCTTTCTGATGAGCATCAAGGCCGGAGGTGTTGGGTTGAACCTGACTGCTGCGGACTACGTGATCATCACTGATCCATGGTGGAACCCTGCCGTTGAGGAGCAGGCTATGGGGAGGGCGCATCGGATCGGGCAAAGCCGTCCGGTGACCTCGTATCGACTGATTGCGAAGGACACGATCGAAGAGACCATCACCGATCTCCATGCTTCCAAGCTTGCCTTGGCGGAGGGCGTGTTAGGCGATGACGGGTCGATGGGTTCGCCTCCTTCCGCGCGTGAACTCCTTGAACTGATGCGCCAACAGTAGTTCTTCCATGTTGGCTCCTGCAGCTCGGCGGGTTGAACGGCGTACGTCGACTACTGAGTCTCGCTGTAGGGTGTTGGCACCTTTCGAAAGATCGCATAAATCACTACGTCGTATCCGGCTTTTAGTCCACCGGCGATCACGAACGGATAGGCAAAGAGGGCGACATTGGAGAGGAAAAGCCCGGCGATCAAGGGAGAGGCACCGGTTCCCAGGCCTCGGGCGGCATTGGTCGTGGTTGCTAGGTAGCCTCGATCCTGGGCATCGACGATCGCCATCGTGTAAGCCTGCCGTGTTGGCACATCCATCTGTGAGAGCATGTGCCTGGCGAGAAGTGCAACCGCTGCCAGCAACCCCGTGGGAGCAAACGGCACGAGGATGAGCAGGACATTCGAAGGCAGATGGGTAAACACCATGGTGTTGAGCAGTCCGAAACGCTTCGAGATCGAGGCGGCGACTAACGATGATAGCGCCGAGAATAGGTTCGTGCCGAAGAAGAGAAGCCCAAGTTGTTCGAGGTCGAATCCGAACTTGACTCTGAACCAGTAGACCAAGAGCCCCTGGACGATGAGACCTGAGCCGAAGGCATCGACGCTAAAGAGCGCGGTGAGCGTAGTCACCACCTTGCGGACCTCGCCTCGTGGCCGATAGCGCTCTGCATCGCCTCCCTCCATGGAGGTCGCCCTTGTCTGTTCAACCGACCGGGGAATCACGGCGTAGAGGACTAGCTGGACCAGCGCGATACCTGAGTAGGCAAGTACGATGATGCGGAACAACTCTGCCGAGATTTCGACATTGCGCCCAAGACCGAAGCCGAGAAGTGCGGCGATCAAAGCACCGGCGGCGGTGGATACATAGCCAACAAGCGTGAACCAGGCATACGTCTTCGTTCGGGCGTGCCCTTTGGCGAGCTTCGAGAGCATCGCTTGTTCGATGCCGAGAAACAAGCCGATCTCTTTGCCGGTCGGGGAGATGCTGCCAAAGATGATGATGGCGCCGAGAACCAGGGGCTCCCTGGTGACGAGGAGAAAGGGGGAGGCGACAAGCCAGAGCAGCGAGCTCAACATCAGGAGTCGCCTTCGCCCGAAGTGATCAACGTGACGACCGATCCAAAGCGAGATTAACGATGAACCAAGGAGGGCAGTAGTAAAAAGTGCTCCGATCTCCAAGGCGGAGACGTGTTGTTCATGCCAGTACAGCGGCAAGATAATTGCGATTACCCCAAAGGCAACCTCACGCAACGCTCTGGCGATCAGAAGATACCACACAGCATGATCGTTCAAACTCGGCTCACTCTCACGTTGACTCAACCAGTACCGCTTGTTCAACCACTGCTAGACCACCAGTGAAGAACAGCCCAGTCTACATGCTCGTGGGTTGAAAGGCTTGGATCATTGGACGTGGCGAACCAGGAGCCCTGGCTGCGTGGCTGAGTGACGAGTTCTTCATGAATAGGCCAAAGAATAGGCCAAAGCGAGTCGGATTCGCAGCGCTCAGAGCGTAAAGCTCGAGTAGCTCTCATGGCATGCCAGATCGGAATTGAGCGAGTATTCTATCGACACATCGCGGTCGAAGGATAGCGTAGGCGGCGGGCATACGACCGTACTTACCGGTGTTCGTGAGCCGACGACCATCGACTCCTAGACGCCAGATGAGAAAAAATTTTGAGGATTTCTCACACGGTGCAACCAAGTGTGTTACTCTAATATTCGTTAGTGCGCATGCACTAACACAGACCCTGGCTTGGGGAGCCCGGGTCGCGGTGTGCCGCAGGGGGGATCAATGACAGATCAGCCGTCACAGACCTTAGATTGTACCGGACTCCAATGTCCACTGCCCGTTATCAAGACTTCCCAAGCCATGAAGTCTCTTGAGATAGGGAGCGTGCTGGAGCTTCTGGCAACCGATCCTGGCGTAGAGCCCGACATGAATGCGTGGTCCGCGAGGACGGGTAACGAGCTCTTAGGCATCACGAAAGACGGAGACGTTTTTCATGTGTTGCTCAGACGTACCCGCTGATAGCGCATTTGTGCTCAGTCAGAGCGGTGGTCGACGTGGAGTGGGCATTGTAAGCCCTTTAAACAGACAAGGAACATGCAATGTGGAGTGGTGAACTCGAAGGCAAGGTTCTCTATGTGCAAACTCATGGAGAGAGCGACCCGGGACGTTGTGCGACCCCATTTTTTCTCGCCGCTTCGGCGGCGGCTATGGAGGTCGAAGTGGGAATTTATTTTACAATGTACGGACCACAGCTCTTGAAGAAGTCCGTGGTCGACAAGATTGGTCCGAAAGGTGATCGCGGCCAGCGGCTCTCCTACTTCATAAAACAGGCTACCGATTTGGGAGTACGGCTTTGGGTATGCCAACCTTCACTTGACCTAAACGACCTCACGATCGAGGAGTTGGTTGATGGCGTAGAGATGATCGGTGGTGCGGCCTTTAATGATCTTGCGATGAACGCTGACGCGGTGGTTTCGTTCTGATGCCCGCCGCTACCAAGGATCCTTATCTCAAACGTGATCATGTTGCCGGGCACAGCGACGTTGATCGGGCGACGAAGGAGCGACTGATCTCGCAGGTGATGGCTGATTCGCGTTTTGGTGACTACCTTTACGGGTGTTATGAGTGTGGGATTTGCGTAGCTGCCTGCCCCTCTGCTCGATTCTATGATTTCTCACCGCGCAGAATTGCTCAAGCGGCAGCCCGTAGAGATGTCGATTTGATGTTTCAGCAGATGCAGGAGGACATTTGGGAGTGTTCGCAATGCTTCTCATGTCTGCGTTGCCCAAGAGGAAATAATCCAGGAGGAGTGATCACGATTATGCGAGAGGTAGCGGTAAAGGAGGGGTTGCATTCAGCCAAGGACGCTCTCGCAGGATATTCTCGTATCATCTACAAAATCATGTCTACTGGAACACAAGTGTCGCCGGACATGCTACAGCCTGATGCCTTCCCTGACTGGGGACCCGAGGTCAAGGACGTCTCAGAAAATCTTGATCTATGGCGAAGAATGCTGCCTCCGGAGACGATGCACACCACGACAACCGGCTGGCAAGTTGCAGATAGGACCCTGGTGGAGCTGTACGTCATTTGGCTCGAGACAGGAGCACTCGATATGATCGCGCAGGTAGATCAAGGAATCCACATGATTTTGGAGGAGATAATGGAGGAGAAGTTGGAAGAGGAGGGGATCGAGATATGACCGATAGCGCAGTAGCCGTAATTCTCGGCAAGAAGGAGAAGTTTGAACGGACGCCTGATCGTCGGCAAGAGGACTTTCATGACCGTCTCTTCGAGTTAGAGGCCGATGGTGAACTGGTTGTTCAGAGGGTGACTGGGGATTTTGTCGAAGTTCCGACAAAATACGGGATCATAAAGAAGATTCAGAAGTCGAATTTATGGCACCATAAGTCTTGCGGCCAATGCGGTCATATTCCCGGATATTCAACGTCGATATTTTGGATCATGCGTAAGCTGGGGTACGAATATGTAGATCCGGAAGATCAGACATCGTGCACTGCTTGGAATTACTATGCATCCGCAACTTCTAACCAAGCTGCTCAAGCCGCTGTGGCGGTGAGAAATTTCGCCGCGGCCTTTGAGACGGGCAACTTTCCACTGATTCACTGCGGTACGTCGTACGGTCACTACAAGGAGGTGAGGGCTGAGCTACTTCACGATGCTGCCTTGCGACAGCAGGTTACCAAGGTGCTGGGCCGACTTGGGAAGCGCCTGGTGCTACCGGAGGAGATCGTGCATTACTCGGAGTGGCTCTACGCTGTGCGAGACGAGATTCGTGCAAGGGCAGTCCGTGATGTGTCAGGTATCGCGGTTACCGTTCATCCAGCCTGTCACTATTACAAGCTGGTTGAGGGCGATGCAATCTTCGATCCCGATGTCTATCACGGGCAACGAACGGCAGCGGTGAGCGGTTTGGTGATGGCGCTTGGAGCCGACCTGAGGAATTACTCGACGTTCTTCGATTGCTGCGGATTCGGCTTCCGACATATTCTTGTTCAGCGCGACTTCACTCGTTCGTTTTCGACACTGCGTAAGATTGAAGTGATGAAGGAGGAGGCTGACCCGGACGTTGTTCTGACCCACGATACGGGTTGTGTTACCGCCCTTGACAAGAGCCAATTCGCAGCGCAGGCGCACGAGCGTAACGTTGGGGTTCCTGTCATGAGTGAGGCTCAGTTCGCGGCGTTGGCGATGGGCGCACACCCTTTCAAGGTCGCCCAACTTCACTGGCATTCCACCAATTATCGCCCGTTGCTCGAGAAGATGGGGATCGACTGGCGGGCAGCGTGGGCAGAGTTCCAAGAGGAGGCTGGACGGTTAAAGAGTGGGGAACAGGAGTTTCTCACCTGGGCAGATGTTGACGCTTAGGGATTGGGGATTGCGTGATGCAGGAGAGAGTAGTCGTCGTTGGCGGTGGGCCAGCCGGAATTTCAGCGGCTATTGCTGCAGCAGAGTTGGGGGCACCAGTCACGGTAGTTGAGAAGAATGCCTATCTGGGTGGTCGTCCTATCGAGGAGAACTATGCATCGTTAACGCCGTATCTGGAGAGCGCCGAGGAGGTGATGGGGAGGCTGATTGATAGGCTGACAGCTTTTGATAATGTCGACATACTCACCAGTTCGCAGGTCATCGGGAAGTCGGGCGATTCTCGGCCATTTGAGTTGGATGTCCTCACTGGATCCACTGCAACGAAGCTCAAAGCGGGGTCGATTATCATCGCTACGGGTTTCACGCATTTCGATCCAGGTCGCGAAACTCAGCTGTATGGATACTACGAATTTGAAGATGTCGTTGCCCTGCAGGATCTGGAGGCGATGCTGAAGGAGGGCAAGGTCGTTCGGCCCTCGAACGGGGAGACGCCCCAGCGTGTCTGCTTCGTGCAGTGCGTTGGGTCCCGGGATCGCCAGATCGGCAACGAGTACTGCTCCAAGGTCTGTTGTGGGGTCGCCTCCAAGGAGGCGATCGAAGTCAAGCTCGCTATCCCGAATGCTGAAGTGTTTATCTTCTATATTGACATGCGCATGTATGGCTACTGGGAGAGTCAGCTCTATTGGCCGGCTCAGGAACAACACCATGTTCAATACGTCAAAGGCATTATCACCGAGGTACTTCCGAAGGCTGGCAAGTTGCTAGTGCGAGGAGAAGACACGACCATGGGTCGACCAATGGAGGTATTGATGGATATGGTAGTTCTCTCGGTAGGGATGGAGGCCTCACCTGGTACGCGCAAGATGGCCGTTCTCCTCGGTGTCGAGCAAAACAAGTACGGATTTATCGAGGCGGCTCATTCGCCGTTAGATACCGTCTCCACCTCCGTGAACGGCGTCTATGCCGTTGGTGCCGCACTCGGCCCTAGCGACCTGGAGGACTGTGCTTCCACCGGAGGTTTGGCCGCAGCCAAGGCAGTTCGCGATCTTCACGCGTTGGTCTAGGCCGTCGCCGGGGTGATGATGGGAGTTCAGATCGTCGATATCGAGGCGGCACGAGAGTTTTCTGCGATGATCGCAAAGCAGGTGTCTATCGAGGGTCAGTTGATGTTGGAGCGGAGGTTGGCCGAGCGGCGGACCCGCATCCTTGGTCTTGTGGCACGCTTGAGTCTCGCCCCGGCAGCTCTGAGCGAGTTGTTGGGTTCATTCTTCGGAGTCCGGCGGCATTGCCAGGCTATCTTGGCAGAGGCTGATCGCGACGTTCTCGTCGACGGGATTCAGATTGCCTTTTCTGGCGCTGAACCCCCCAGCGTGTTCGAGAGAATATCAGAGTGCGGATTTCATGATCAAGGGCTGTTGCGTGACCTCGCGTCGGAGGTCCTTCACTGTGCCGACCCTGAGCTGCATCCACTGTGGCGAAGATGGGTGCTCGATCCCGAGCAGGAGACGGGTGCACTGGCACTCATCGTGGAGGATCCGACTCAGCTCTATGGGATCGACGACGACGACACGTACGGGCGCGTCCGCTTTGCCACCGAATTCCTCCGCCAGACGCTTGGTGCGGCAAATACCTTTCCAGAACCGGAGGCGAGCCCGTTCGCGTTTGACGTGTTTCTCTCGGGTGTGTATGGAGTTTATTCTGCGACGGTAATCAAGATGCGTATGACCAAGGAGTTCAATAGCTTGCTTCCTGACTTGGAGGAATTTATGGGGCGCATTCTTGGAGTGAAGGGGGAGAGGTATGCCAGTCGGGGGTAACAAGCAGGCTCCGGTGATCACGGAGTTGGAAGAGGCGATCGTGGTTTCGCCCCTCTCGGGGCGGGAGTGGGACGTCTCTGGTGCTACCTCGAGAATGCTCGAGTCGAGGGTGCTCACCGATTACGGTTCAGCGGGCTTTGCGAGGATTGCTGCGCTTGAAGGTGGTGAGTCTCTCGAATACTGTTACGGGTGCGGTAAGTGTGTTCCGGTCTGTCCGGTTGACCTCGTGTCCGAGTATGGACCGAGAAAGATCCATCGTCGGGTTCAGACTGGGCTTGATCTCTTCCGATCAGACGAACTGTGGATGTGCACAACATGTGGCAACTGCCTTCGGGTGTGCCCCAAGCAGGTCAACATGATCGAGGTCATGCCTGCGGTGCGCGAAGTCGCCATGGCTGATGGGACAATTCCTGAAGAGTTACAGCAGGTCATGGAGAAGACCTTCCGTTATGGCAATGCCCTGGGAGAGAATCCACGACGGCGACATGCCTGGACCAAAGGAGCCGATGTCGAGGTGCGGGTACTCGCCAACGACCCACGCCCGGTCGATGTGCTTTTCTATGTAGAGGATTACTGGAGCTATCATCCGCGAGGACAGCAGGCAGCTCAGGCCTTTGCCCGAATTCTCACCAGCCTCGACGTGGATTTCGCGATCTTGGGTTCGGAGGAGAAGACACTGGGAGATTCGCAGCGTCTGGCGGGGGAGAAGGGGCTTTTCGAGTCGTTGATGGAGCAGGTTGTCGAGGTGTTATCGAAGTATCAGTTCAACCGGATCGTCACGCCAGATCCGCATGGCTTTAATGCCTTACGAAAGATTTACCCCAAGTACGGACACGACTATGAAGCGATGCACTATTCGCAGCTACTGGCCTCGATGATCGATCGTATTGAGTTCCAAGGGACACTCGATGCGAAAGTGACATTCCATGACCCCTGCTATCTCGGCCGTCATAACGGCGAGTATGAGGCACCGCGAAAATTGCTCGAGGCGATTCCAGGCGTTGAGCTTCTGGAGATGGGGCGATGTCGCGAGAACTCGTATTGCTGCGGAGGCGGCGGTGGGGGTATGTGGCTCGATGGGTTCAATTCGAATCATGCGTCGGAGCGTCTCTCGGAGCGGCGAGTCCGAGAGGCTGCGGAAACTGGTGCCGATATTCTTGCAGTTGCCTGCCCATACGAGGTGTCGCGGTTCGAGGATGCGGCGAAGTCCACTGGCAACGAGCACCTGCGAGTGATGGATATAGCCGAGATGTTGGATATCGCAATGCGTGCACAGGACTGGAGGATTTGAGATGCACATTGTTGTGGCCATGCGCCAGCTGGCGGATCTGGTTGAAGAGTTAGAGGTCAATGGAGATGGCACCGATATCGACCGTGACTTTGTGAAGTTCGTGTCGAACGAGTGGGATGAGGCGGCGCTAGAGGAGGCCCTGACGATAAAGGACGAGAGTGCCGCCAGCGTCACGGTCGTTGCCCTTGACGAGCCTGATGTCGATCAGACGCTGTATGCAGCGCTTGCCAAGGGAGCCGATCGGGCGGTGAAGCTTACCGGGCACGACCCCTCGGCTTGGGTTCGAACTCGCGAACGAGCCCAACGAATTGCCTCCTTTCTCGCGCACGAGGAGTTTGATCTCGTTCTCACCGGTGTCCAGGCGGCTGATGACCTCGACGGCCAGCTCGCGGGCATCTTGGGGTCGACACTCGATATCCCCCACGCTGCGGTGGTGGTTGGGGTGGAGCTCACCGGCTCTTCATTGCGGGTTGCGCAGGAGTTAGGAGGTGGCCTGGTTGGTGTCAGCGAGCTGGAGCTTCCTGCGGTGCTCGGAGTCCAGGCTGCAAGACAGGCTCCTCGCTATGCCTCGATCACGAGGATTCGTCAGGCGATGCAGACGCAGAAGATCGAAGAGCAAGAGGTGTCATTGGAGGTAACGACCCCCCAGGTAACGGTACGAAGGCTTTATCCACCAGAGAAGCAAGGAGGCGCCACCATGCTCACGGGATCTGCCAAGGATGTGGCGACGGAGATCGTCAACATTTTGCGGTCAAAAGGTCTTGTATAGGTCTGATATGAGGGAGATAAGGAGTGTTCGATGGCGATAGCAGTGTTGGTGGTAGGAGAGCGTGTCGCTGGGGAGAGTCCGGATGTCACCTTCGAGTTGTTGGGGAGGGGTCGCGAACTCGCTGATGCGCTGTCGGGAGAGCTAGCAGTCGTGGTCGTGAATGACCTCGATGAGGGGGCTCAATTTGGTATCGCGGATGTGTTGTATGTCGTCGACGGCATGGATTCCGCCAGCTATAGCGCGCCACAGTGGGAGGCAGCGATAGGCGCGGTGATCCAGCGTGTCTCCCCGCAAGTGGTCCTGGTGAGCACGGGAACAGTGGGTATTGACCTCGCTGGTGCGTTGGCAACGAAGTTCAATGCCCCGCTCGCGTCCTATGTGATTGACGTGACGGCACAAGGCGACAAGCTCGTGGTGACTTCACAGCTCTACGGAGGCAAACTGCTCTCCGAGGGTGAGATTGACGCCTTCCCTGCATTTGTCTCGGTACTCCCCGGTTCTCTTCCTGTTGAGAAGGGAAGGGCGCAAGGCAGCCCGAGGGTTGAGCACATCGACGCCGGCGACCAGTTGCGACTCTCCAAGGGAAGAGGCACGGAGCTTCGCGAGCCCGACACCAGCGGTGTGGACATTACATCGGCGGCGCTGCTTGTCTCGGTAGGACGCGGTATTGGTTCGAAGGAGAATTTGGAGCTTGTGGCCGAGCTTGCTGAAGCGATGAAGGCTCCACTTTCGGCCTCACGTCCGGTGATCGACCAAGGTTGGTTGCCCAAGCCACACCAAGTAGGCAAGTCGGGGAAGAAGGTCAAGCCAACGGTGTACTTGGCCTTTGGTATTTCTGGCGCTCCTGAGCATCTTGAGGGGATGCGCAGCGCCGAAACGATCATTGCGTGCAACACGGATCCTAGCGCACCGATCTTCGAGGTCGCACACTATGGAACTACGCTGGATCTTTTTGATCTGGTGCCTGAGTTGACGGACATCGTCGGGGGCTGAGTGCATTGCTCGCCATCATAGAGACGAGGAAGATCTTTGCCGGGGAGACTGAGGTCGCAAAGATTGTGTTCTATGTCCTGGCCCTGATCGTTTTGGTGATTTTCTTTGTAGGGGTCATCAGGCGGCTCGTGGTCTATAACCGTGGCAGGCGAGCACCGAACTTTGCCTGGCTGAGACGACGCGATCCTCGCGATGTCCCAGAGGTTTCAGAACGACCGACGGTACCGAGTTCGCTGGTGACGATCGCGACGAATCAGACAATCATCAAGACAAAACACAAGGTTGGAGTGAGCCACTGGCTTCTCTTCTGGGGCTTCATTGGACTATTTCTCGCTACGTCGATTCTCAGTCTGGACTATGACGTGCTGGGTAACGCGTCGCGGATTATCACCGGACATACGTATAGCTTCTTTCAGGGCCCCTTCTACCTTGCCTATAACGCGGTCTTCGATTTTGCCGGCCTTCTGGCGTTGGTCGGAACGGTACTGCTCGCGTCTCGTCGTTGGTTCTCCAAGGAGCCCCAACTCGACTACACCCGGGCGCAAAAGCCTGAGAGTGGCTACTCGAGAGCGAGGATCGTGATCGGCGATCATGTCTTTGTGTCCGGCCTGCTGCTGATTCTTGTCACTGGACTGTTGATCCAAGGATTGCGGATCGATGGTGAGCACTTCCCTTCGTTTGAGCAGTGGACCTGGCTCGGTTACCTAATCGGTAAGGGGTTTGCGGGGCTAGGGGTTGGGGCTGCCGCTGCGCGGGCAGTGCATGCATGGCTGTGGTGGGTACATGTCGGCCTCGCATTGGCGTTTGTCGCCTACATTCCTTGGTCGAAGGCTTGGCATATGCTGGCGTCGCCCGCCAACCTTGCCGTGAGGGATTTTTCCAATGTTCGGCGGCTGCCTCAGCCGCCAGCGGACAACGCTGGTTACCGCTCAGTTGATGACCTCACCCCCAAGGAGCTTCTTGGGCTCGATTCGTGTACGAAGTGTGGACGGTGCCACGTTGTGTGCCCAGCGAGGACGGGTGGTGCTCCACTGTCACCTCGGGATCTGATACTCGATCTGCGTCAGCTGGCAGATCATAAACATGGCATTCCACTCCTGTTTGATACCGAGACCAGACCGTCGCCCACCGGTCCAATGAACGAAGATGGTTGCCTGGCTGGAGAGGTTGTTGTTGGCGAAACACTCTGGTCGTGCACGACCTGTATGGCCTGCGTGGAGATCTGTCCCGTCGGCATCGAACATGTGCCGTTGATCGTTCAGTTGCGTCGCACTTTGGTTGATCAAGGAGCGATGGATCCGACCTTGCAGTCTGCGCTCCAGAATATTGCAACTCAAGGTAACTCCTTTGGTAAGAGTTCGCGGATGCGGGCTCGCTGGACAAAAGGCCTCGACTTCCCTATAGTGGATGCGCGAACCCAGCACGTGGAGTACCTCTGGTTCCTTGGAGATTTCGCCTCTTTCGACGAGCGACTGATGGATATATCGCGTACACTTGCCACAGTGTTGCATGCGAACGGTATCTCCTTTGGCATCCTCTTCGAAGAGGAGAGGAACGCGGGCAATGATGTTCGCCGTGTTGGAGAAGAGGGTCTCTTTGAGATGTTGGTCGAACAGAACATGAACGCCTTTGCAAAAGCGTCATTCGATAAGATCTTTACAACAGATCCTCATAGCTTTAATACGTTGCGCAACGAATATCCGGCCTTCGGTCTTGATAGGCCCGTTTTACATTATTCGGAGCTTCTTGCCAAACTGCTGTTCACGGGTAAGGTTGCTCCGGGGAATTTGATGCGCAAGGTAACGTATCACGACCCATGCTACCTGGGTAGGTACAATCGGATTTTTGAGGCACCTCGGGCCGTGATTAGCGCGCTTGGATGTGATCTCGTCGAAATGCCGCGGCACGGCGTGAACTCCTTCTGTTGTGGCGCGGGAGGCGGCCGAATCTGGATGGACGATTCGGTCCTCGATGAGCGTCCTTCGGTGAACCGCATCAAGGAGGCATCAACCTTGGATGTCGACTACTTTGTCGTAGCGTGTCCGAAGGATTATGCAATGTTCTCGGATGCGGTTAAGACCGTTGGTATCGAAGACAAGCTCAAGGTTGTCGACATCGTCGAGTTGTTCGCCGAAGCGACTCTGTCGAGTGCATTGGTGGACGTCTGATGCGGTGCCCTGCGTGTGAGGCCCAAGGCTTCGGCTACGAGGGAATGCATAAGCACCTCGCCACGGAGCATCCGGATCTGGTCGAGATCTCCTCGGCGGGTAGGTCGTCCTACAGTGTCAAGTGTCCACTATGTGACGATGTCTATCGTCAGGCGATAAAACGCGGTCATCCGGACGCGAGCTTCATCCAGGAGTTCGAAGACGAGATCAGACTGGTGGGAACGGATATTCTGGTGCAACATCTCATCGGGGAGCACCCGAACGAGGTCGGCTATGACGGGGGAGGGGACGTTCGTGAGTAGGGAAAACGGTTGTGATCTCCCAGAAGATCTGTATTATCTCGTTGAGAAGCATGTCTGGGCACGTTTGGATGGCGATGAGGTAGTCGTTGGGCTGACCGATGTCGCTCAAAACATGGCGAAGACGATCATCTCGGTATCGCTCAAGGCCGCGGGTAAATCCATCAAGCGAGGCCGAAGTCTTGCTACGGTTGAGAGCGGAAAGTGGGTCGGACCCGTTCCTTGTCCGGTAGAGGGTGAGGTGATCTCGGTGAATGAACACCTTGTCGCTCAGCCTGGGCTGCTCAATTCAGATCCGTATGGAGAAGGCTGGGTTGCAAGAGTGCGGCCCAATGACTGGGCCAGTGACGCAGCCGAGCTCGTTACTGGCGTCGATGGCGTTCAGGCCTATCGAGCGTTCCTCGACGCAGAAGGTATCGTTTGTAGCGAGTAATTATGGAAACTTGGGCCGGGTGTGCGCTTCCTACCGATCGAGAGTATGACGTGACAGCTGATGTCTGGGTAAAGCTCGAGGGTCGTTTGGCTCGAGTTGGCATGACGGATGTTGCTCAAACGCGGATGGGCAGACTGGTGCAGTTGAGTTGGAAGGCACCTGGTCGCACGGTGGAGCGAGGAAGACCATTGTCAGTTCTAGAAAGTGCAAAGTGGGTTGGCCCAATGATCTCGCCGTTGACTGGAGTGATTCGGGAGAATAATCGAATCGCTTTTGATGCGGATGTAGCCGTGGCAAATAGAGATCCATATGAGCGCGGCTGGCTGTATCTTATCGAGCCTTCGAAAGAGTCGGAGCTTTCCGAGCTGATCGGTGGTGAAGCGGCGGTGCAGTATTATCGTGAGCTCATCGACCGCGAAGGAATTCAGTGCTTTCGATGCGCTGAATAGTGAGAGAGGGAGGGAGATTATGTCTAGTGACGATGCAAAGAAAATGGCGATGATTTGCTGGAGTAATGACTTAGATCGAGTTTGGCCCGTTTTGATTTTGGCGACGACAGCTGCTGCATCAGGCCTCGAGGTGGATGTCTTCTTTACCTTCTGGGGGCTCCGTGTAATTCAGAAGAATAACATCAGAATAACTGGTGATAACTGGATGCAAAAAGCCGAGTCATTGGTCGACCCTGGGGGCACTGATCGCTTGAAGCTAGGCAAGATTAATTTCGCGGGTATGGGAACCAAGATGATCAGAACGCTTGCCACAGACCACAAGGTAGCGTCACCAACGGAGCTGTTAGAAATGGCAGTGGACCTAGAGGTGCGTTTACACCCATGCCAGATGACCATGGATCTCTACGGTTTGACCAAGGATGATTTTATCGACGGCATCCAGCCACCCATTGGTGCGGCGAGTTTCATCAATATGGCGGTCGAGGCCGATATCAGCATGTTGATATGAGCATCGAGCCTAACCTTCAGTGTTAGTCTTTGTTCGAGCTGGGGATCGCGTGGGCCTGGCCAGTGTGCGACGCGCGGTGGCCGTTGGCGTTGTGTCGCTGGTGGACGTACCCGAGGCAGCCGAAGTGATCGTGGTGGAGATATCACAGGAGTCTGACCTCGAGGAACTGAGGAAGCTGCGAGGGAGTAGCACACAGGCGGTAATTGTTGCGCACACCATGCGCCAAGACCAGGCGCTTTGGCAGGCTGCCGAGCGGTCTGGCGCCGATAAAGTTGTCAGTTCTGGGGGCCTGTCCGTATTGCTACGTCAGCTTGACGGGAGGATGCGATCCTCCGAGAGGCGTGAGCGGTTGATTCCGTTGTGTTGGACCGCCGAGGTTGCGGGACGTCTGGGTATCATTGCGAGCGTGCAGCATGACTTAGGTGAGTTGATGCTCGTGAAGGAGCAGGGAAAGCCGGTTTGCCTCGTTGGGCCTTGTCCGCACGCGGGAGAGTCACTTGGCAGGGCCTTGGTCGAGGATGGGGTGATTACCTGCCCCGCTCACGGGAGCCAGTTTCTTGTCGCCGGAGGCGAGCGGGTCAGGGGACCGGCGGATTGCGGATTAATGGAGTTGCGGGTGGTGGAGGACGGCGGCCGCTACTGGGCCGTCAGTCCACCATTGTCATGATCCATGGAGTAGTTGAGCTATTCATCGACAACGCTCATGAGGCCTCTTTGGCGGTGGTTGGATCTTGGTCGGGGGAGAGAAGCCGCCGCTTTTGATCGAGTTCATCGTGCATGACCTCTCTGAGGGTAGCGATGGCGGTAAGAATCTGCTGGTGGGAGAGCGAGTAGGTTACGGATGTTCCTTCGCGAGTCGCCTTCACCAGACCGCGATCCCGTAGGATAGCGAGGTGCTGGGAAACGTTCGCCTGGGGAGATCCGATCTCCTCGACGAGATCCGAGACGGTGCGCGGCCTCTCGCCCAACAAAGTTAGGATCAAGAGGCGCTTGGGCTCGTTGAGTGCCTTGCACATGACCGTTACAAGGAGTTCGTACTCTTTCTTTAGCTCTTCCACGTTGTCCATCGCGTCCAGGCTAGTGGTTGTCTGATCTGGGCGAAGCCTAGCCATTGTTCTTCGAGTTGGCAGGGTGGAGGGAGCGATTGTCGTGTCGGAGAGGTTGGCTGAAGCGAGGTGGATCACGCCTTGCGTGCTGCAGCAATTGTTTCGATGGGTGCGAACATATCGCTAGCGGAGACACCTGGGGCCTCTTCGACCACAGATGCAAACAGTTTGTCCCAGTCGGCACGAAGCTTGGCGTTGAGCTGTCGTCCAAGGAGCGAGTCCGCCAAGCGAGTTGGTGCGTCAAGGGGGTAGATCGTGAAGTCACCCTCGAGTGTCGCGTCGACGATCTGGTCGTCAGCCAAGAAGAGGACCCAGCGAATCAGGCCCCCAGGGGATTTAAATGTAGCATGATGCATGACGACGCCTTCTTGGATTTTCAACCCTGCAACGCGGCGCCCCCCTCCGTCGAGGGTCCACTGATCGCTCGAGAGGACTTCTTCGGCCTTCGCCATCCTGGTCATCTCAGCGGCGCTCAGTTCGTCGGAATAGGTATCACGTTGAAGTAGGGATTGTACGTGGGTGAGATAGGAATCAATAACGAAATCCTGCGGAGGAGCCGATCCCAATTCTCGTGTAATTGACGTGACATATTCCTTCAAGTTGTGAAAGAGCTTGTCCCTCATCTTGTTGCTGTCGACTTTGAGAACTGAAGCCATTATATTGAGGTCGATATCGAAGATGAAGCTTGACACCAAGAGCTCTGCTTCACCAATACGGGCGGCGCCACAACCGCCAATCTTTCTGCCCGCTACCTGGATATCGTTGATTGGGCGCATCTCAGCTGATATACCAATATCTCGATACGTAGCGACGATTGGATCAATAAAAATTGCATAACGCGACTCGATGGATCGTGGCAGTGAATTTGGCGAGAATATCCATTGTAAGAAGATTTGGTTCCCATCCAAGTAAACTGCACCTCCGCCAACCTGGCGTCGTATCAGTGGGAGTCCAAGTTGTGCGAGGTGCTCCAAGTCTAACTCGTGCTCGGCATCCTGGTGATAGCCGATACTGATGTACGGCTTCGTTGGACGAACCAGACAAATAGTGTCTGGAGCATCTTTTGTAAAGGACTCGGCAACGGCGTGATAAATTGCCTGTGACTGCAGTGGGGATAGATCGAAGGCACGAATGATTCGAATGGGTGGAGATGACTTCATGTGCTAATCGTATCATCGTTGACCGGAGCGCGACTTGGGATGCGAGCATGAGTTGCACGATGTAGCTCGGAGCTGAGTCGCTGCGGTGGTGTACTTGTCAAGGTCGGTACTGATAGGTGAGCCCTGCCACCAGATGCGAGATTCGGTGGGGCAGGGTGCGGAACGGATCGCAGGAAAAGTGAGAGCCATGCATGTATTTCCACATCGTCACGAATTGGATGGCGACGTGGCGGTGGACTCCAGGTCGAGGTCGGCGACAACCAGCCGGTGCCTTATGTAGGAAGCTACGCGGACAGTAGCGCACGACCTACTGAGTTGCCTTGATGCCAGTGTTGTCGACTCGTTGGTTTCGAGACAGGCGCGAGGCCAAGTGGCCGACATGACCTTTGCCATGCCGTGGCTGTTGGCGAACCGCGTGACGCTTAGAGAGGACCCAGTCGCGCGGGTAGGCCATCTTGTAACATGACGCCATGGTCGCCCGGAACTTCGAGTCGGTATCAGGCTCAGTTGATCCGCTTGACGAGGTGGCCGAGGCCCGGTCATCGGAGCGTTGAGAAGTTCTTATGTGCTTGATCCAACCAGCTATCGGAGCCGAGAGGTGGAACACTTTGGTACCGTAGGTTCAGGATGTGGTGGTGCACCTGGAGGCGGGTAGTGCCGA
>JAJZXI010000038.1 GCA_021806545.1 Actinomycetes bacterium
CCGCCCTATCGTTACGCCGCCTTCGAGGAGCTTGGCCAAAGGTTGCCACCGGCTCGGTACGTCGTGGTAGAGTCTACTAGCGAGGTGACGCTGGGTTCCCGCTGGGTAGCGAGGTGGTGGCGGCGATACGGTGATACGCGTCTAGGTCTATTCGAACAGGTGATGCCTGATGAATCGATGTACACGTTCGGATCGAGTACATCGCTGGTTCGTCAAGGCACGAGTGAAGAACGAGGTGGTTAACTTCCAATGAGGCGCGCGCTCTTTCCGGGATCCTTCGATCCCTTTCATAATGGTCATCTCGAGGTAGTCGAGCGTGCGAGCCAGCTCTTCGATGAGGTGGTGGTCGCGGCGATGCGCAATCCTCAAAAGGCCGGTCCGCTCTTCTCGCTCGAGGAGCGCATGGAGCTCGTGCGTGTCTCGGTCGAGGGAATGGGCAACGTCAGCGTGGTCGCGTTGGCATCGCTCGTGGTGGATCTCGCTCGCGACGTCGAAGCGAACGTCATCGTCCGCGGACTTCGCGCGGTGTCGGACTTCGAGATCGAACTGCAGATGGCGCAGATGAACCGCGAGCTCTCGGGGATCGACACGCTCTTTGTTCCAACGTCATCGGAGTACTCGTATGTGTCATCCAAGCTCATCAGAGAGGTAGCTGCCTATGGCGGCAATGTCTCCTCGCTCGTGCCCAAGGCCGTGGATGTCGCCCTCCGAGAGCGGAGTCGGTGGTCATGACGGCTGACCAGGAGAGGGAGTCGTTCGTCGATCTGTTAGGGGAGCTACGAACGATGATCGCTGAGGGGAAGGGTGTGCCGCTCTCGGCATCAGTGTTGATCCCGAGAGAGCAGGCACTCGATCTCATCGACCGTTGCTTTGCCGCCTCACCGAGCGAGATTGCGGAGGCGCGTGAGGTCATCGCTGAGCGGAGCAATGTACTCGAGCGCACCCGCCAGGAGGCCGATGCACTGCTCGATGAGGCCCGGAACCGCGTCGAGATGATGATCTCTGATGGCGAGATCATGCGGACTGCTCAGGCAAACGCCAGCCGTATCCGGGTTCAGGCAACGGAGCAGGCCAATCACCTCAAGCGACAGACGGAGGACTACATCGACCGACGCCTGGCGAACTTCGAGATCATCCTCTCGGATCTGCTGGATCAGACCAGACGGGGTCGCCAACGCCTCGCGGAGAGCTCCGAACCGGCCTCGGTTGCACCGACGGATGACGACTTCTTTGATGCGCGCGAGCCGGACAACGACACCAGACCCAATGACAGCGATTGATCACGGAGGTGATGTGAATGCGTGACTTCGAACTCTCAGTTTCGAGCCTGCTCAATGGGGTTGACCGCGCAACCAACTTTGTCCTCGAGGGGGTGTTGCCCGATCTCTATGTCACGTCGTCGCGGGTTCCAAAGGATGCGCTCATCCGCGTCGAGGGTCGTGCGGAGGCGGTCGGCGAGGGGATCCTCGTGACCTGGACACTGAGCACGCGCTACGAGGCCGAGTGTGTCCGTTGTCTTGGGGCTATCGCCGGAGACCTCGAGGGAGAGGCACGAGAACTCTTCGTCGAGGGAGACGATACCGAAGATCAGTACGGCTTTCGCGGTGAGGTGCTGGATCTGAGCGTTGCGATCGCCGACCTGTGTGTGCTCCTCTTGCCTCCTGTTCCCCTGTGTCGAGCTGACTGCAAGGGACTCTGTCAACATTGCGGGGCGGACCTGAACGAGGGCTCCTGTGGTTGTAGCCAGGAGACCAGTGATCCACGGTGGGCCGCGCTCGATCAGCTCTGAGATCGCCACGACGCTGAGCCCCGGCACCAGGTGCCTGGTTCTGAGCCGCGGCTATTAGAGTTAATTGGTCAATTTGAATTGTTGACGAGCTTGTTCGACCTTTTTGTCGGGGTTCGTGGTTCCAAAGGTTTGTTAGCAGAGGAGTGGGTGGTCATGGCGGTCCCAAAGAGATCTACGTCAAAGGCGAAGTCGAGGAGCCGACGAGCCTCCTCATGGAGGCTGATGGCACCTGCGGCGAGCCTGTGCCCGACGTGCTCGAGTCCCAAGCGCCCGCACTATGTGTGCCCGAGCTGTGGTTACTACAAGGGTCGTCAGGCGCTCGAGGTAGAAGCGTAATACGGTGAAGCCAGTTGCCGTGGACCTCATGGGAGGTGACAACGGTCCTGCGGTGATCGTCGAAGGCATCAACGTCGCGCTCGGCGCCGGTGCTGGCGAGATCGTTGTGGTCGGATCCGCGGAGGCCTGTCGGCCACTCGATCGTGATCCTCGCGTGAGTGTCGTCTTGGCGAGTGAAGAGATCTCCATGAGCGATGATCCCGCGAGTGCCCCTCGGCGCAAGCGTGATGCATCGATGGTTGTTGGCGCTACGCTGCTCAAAGAGCAAAAGGTCAGCGCCTTTGTCACCTTTGGCAACTCCGGTGCGGCGATGGCGACCGCGCTGGTCAAGGTCGGCCGTATCCGCGGCGTCGCGCGTCCGGCGATCGCCGTCGAGTTGCCGGTGCCGGGATCTGCGTCGACGGTCCTGCTCGACGCCGGGGCCAACACCGAGGTTACCCCGAGTTGGCTGCACCAGTTTGCGGTGATGGGATCGGTCTACTGCGCCGCGCGCCTTGGCATCGCCCATCCCAGAGTAGGGCTGCTCTCGATCGGCGAGGAGCCGGGCAAGGGCAACTCTCTCGTCAAGGAGACCTTCAAGCTCTTGACCGACGAGCCCTCGATCAACTTCATCGGCAATGTCGAGGGTCGCGATGTCATGAGCGATCGTGTCGATGTGGTCGTAACCGACGGCTTCACCGGCAATGTCGTACTCAAGTCACTCGAGGGTGCCGCCCACGTGTTCGCGCACGCGGTGCTTGGCGCGCTGTCCGAGGGCGATGACGGGGTGCTCGATCTTGCACTACCCAAGCTGTTGCCGTTGTGGAATCAGATGACTCCCGACGATACGGGCGCTGCTGCGTTGCTCGGTGTCAATGGACTCTTCCTGATCGGCCATGGGGCATCGAATGCCCGCGCGGTGGCGAGTGCCGTTCGCAATGCTCGCCAACTCGGCGAGGCTGATGTCGTTGAGACTATTAGGAAATTGGAGGGGAGTACAGGTGAGTAGCCCAACGTCACGCGAGCAGATTTTCGAGGTCATCCGGCATCAGCTGGCTGAGATCCTGGAGATCAGCGAGGACCGGATCCAGGAGGGTTCATCCTTTGTCGATGATCTCGATGCCGATTCGCTCGCGCTGATCGAGCTGGTCGAGGCCATCGAGGCTGAATTCTCCAAGGGCGAGCACCAGTTCCGTATCGAAGACGACGATCTCGAGGACCTGCGGACCATGCGTGATGCTGTTGACTACGTCGCCTCGGTCCTCGGAGTGAGCCAGTAATTTTGACACGACGGGGTGCTCCCGGGGTCCTCGCGCTCCTGCCGCCCGGCTTTGTCGAACATCCGCTGTTTCGCCAGGCGATCACGCATCGTTCTGGGACCAGGGAGCCGTTGGCGTCCAACGAGCGCCTCGAGCTCCTCGGTGACGCGGTCTTGGAGTTGGTCGTGACCGAGAGGCTCTTTCATCTCTACCCAGCGGCCACCGAGGGGCGGTTGACCAAGCTTCGCGCTGCGCTGGTGTCTCGCGCCGTGTTGGCCGAGCGAGCCTACGAGCTCGGCCTCGAGTCACTGGTGGTGGTCGGCCAGGCCGACGCCTTGAGCGCCAATGCGCTCTCGAACGCCCTTGAGGCGCTCATCGGTGCGCTCTATGAGGTGCTCGGACTCGATGCCGCGCGTGAGTTCGTCGCCAAGGTGATCGAGCCGTTGCTTGCGACCAAGGGCGTTGATCTGATCCTCGGGGACTATAAGTCAAACCTCTATGAGGTGCTTGCCCAGGCAAAGCTCGGGCCACCGCGTTATGAGGTCACCTGGAGTGGACCCGATCACGATCGCCTCTTTGGCGTCGAACTGCAGATCGATGGACTAGGAACCTTCCAGGGTGAGGGCCGCTCGCGCAAGGAGGCGGAGCAGGCGGCGTGTCGGCTGGCCCTCGAGGCGCTCTCGGGTCCAGCCGGCCCCCCTAGGGTGTGATCGTCTCATGCCTGAACTGCCAGAGGTTGAGACCATCCGACGCCAGCTCGAGCCCAGGGTCGGTGGCCTCGTGATCGAATCGGTACTCGTGACCGGTGCCAGAGTCCTGCGCCGGGGCAACGTGGAGGCGCTGCGCACCTGGGTGCCACGCCGGGTCACTGGTGTCGATCGCATCGGCAAGTTCCTCGCCCTCAGGCTCGATGGTGGTGCAGCGATCGTGGTGCATCTTGGCATGGCGGGACACCTGCGGGTCGTACCCGGGGTACCGTCGGTGGCGCACACCCAACTCTCGTTGGCCTTTGAGGGGGGATGGAGTCTGCTCTTGGTGGATCCGAGGACCTTTGGAGAGGTCTTCTACGCGGACACGTGGTTGGGGAGCCCTCCGTATACGCAGGCACTCTCGCACCTCGGTATCGATCTGCTATGCGATCCCGCACGCGTGATCGACTGGGTTTCGCCGCACTTCGTGCGAGCACGCCGGTCGGTGAAGGCCTTTATCATGGATCAGAAGATGATGGCTGGACTGGGCAATATGTACGCGGATGAGGCGCTCTACCGCGTTGGGATCCATCCAGATGAACGGTGCCAGCGCCTCGGTGACCCAGGGCTTTGCGTGCTCATCGAGGGTGTCCAGCGGGTGCTCTCGGAGGCGATTGCTGATGGCGGATCGACGTTTGCCGATCGGAGCTATCGGAACCTCGAGGGTGAGGGAGGCTACTACCCCTCACTCTTGGTCTATCAGCGCCACGGACGCCGCTGTCTGTTATGCTATCGGGAGATCGAGCGGCTGCGATTTCAACGCCGGTACTCTCACCTGTGCCCGAGCTGTCAACGGAGGTTGTGATGCGTCTCGTTCGACTCAAGATGATGGGCTTTAAGTCGTTTGCCGATCCCGTGACCATCGAGTTCAACCCCGGCGTGACCGCAATCGTGGGACCCAATGGATCCGGAAAGTCCAATGTGGTCGACGCGCTCGCGTGGGTGCTGGGCGCCCAGAGCCCACGGCTGTTGCGATTGGCCAAGATGGAGGAGCTGATCTACGCGGGCGGCGACGGCCGCCAGCCGTTGGGCCGCGCAGAGGTGACTGTCGAGTTCGACAACACCGATCATCTCGTTGCGCTCCCAATGGCGGAGATCGCGATGAGCCGTGCGATCACCCGCAACGGCGACGCCCAGTACCGTCTCAACGGAGCACAATGTCGCCTCACTGACCTCGTGGACACCTTGAGTGAGGCGAACCTTGGCAAGACGCAGCACGTCATCATCTCCCAGGGTGAGATCGAGTC
The DNA here is from genome assembly GCA_021806545.1 of Actinomycetes bacterium. Classification (GTDB taxonomy): domain Bacteria; phylum Actinomycetota; class Acidimicrobiia; order Acidimicrobiales; family Acidimicrobiaceae; genus Ferrimicrobium. The sequence continues at coordinate 5,360 of JAJZXI010000038.1, forward strand.
CATCGCCAACGCTAAAGGCGATGAGATCCGCGCGGTACTCGAGGATGCGGCCCAGGTGTCAACCCTGAGGCGGCGCCTGAACCAGTCGGAGCGCCACGTCGAGAGCGTGACCAAGAGCCTCAACGAGGTGGCCGTCAAGGAGCGCGAGTTGCGACGACGCATCAGGCCGCTGCGTGCTCAGGTCTCCCTCTATGAGCAGCGCACAGAGCTGACCAGGCGCCGCGACGCGGTTGCGCTCTGGGTGCTGCGTCGTCGACTCGAGGGCTATAGCGAGCAGGCGCAACAGGCCGCTGAGGCGCTCGAGGGCGTCACGAAACGCCTCGAAGAACTCGGGGACGATGACGTGGAGGTGGAGCGCAAGCCATCGACGCTCGAGCCGCTGCTGGCTCGACTCCGTTCCCAGCGGCAACGAGCTGCGGATCTGCGTGGAGAGATTCTCGAGGCCATGGGGCCGCTCAACCGGCTCGAAGCGACCATCGCTCGAAGCGACACCGAGCTGGCGATGGTCACCGAGGAGCTCGAGCGGCTCAGGGCCGCCAAGGCGGAGGTTCTTGAGCGGATCGATCATCTCGAGCATGCCGGTGCGGCCCTGGCGACGCGTCGGGGAGAGCTGGGTGCTCAGCGTCGCAGCTTCGAGGAGTCGGTACCCACGCGCCCGGTGGAGCTCGAGACCAGAGTGGCGGACCTTCGTGGACGACGAGCGCAGCTCGTGGCCGAGCAGCAGCGCAGGATCAAGGAGCGCGAGCGACTCCTGGCCGAGGAGGTGACGAGAACCCAGCGCAGAGCCAAGGCCGATGCCCGCCTCGAGGAGGTGGGTCGTGAGATCCGCGAGCGCGAGACGCACCTTGGTGACGTCGAGAGCCAGCGGGCGCTCCTGGATGTCGCCTTGGCCAAGGGCCTCGAGGAGCTCGCCGAGGCCGAGCGCGAGTTAGCCGAGGTCACCGGCAAGGAGCGTGAGCTCCAGGGGCAGCTGCGTGCTCTTGGGAGTCAGGTGAACTCCTTGACCAAACTCGCAGGTGCTGAGGCTGCGACCTCACTCGGCCACACGCTCATGCCGCGTGACGGATTGGCCCAGGCGGTGGCAGCGGTGTTGGGCGAGTTGAGCGAGGCGCAGGTGTACCCGTCCATCGAGGAGCTGCTCCAAGCGCTCAAAGGCGGGTCGATGGAGTCGTTCGTAGGTTATGTCCCGATGGGTACGCGTGGGGAGGTGGCCACGTCGGAGGTGGTCGCGACCTTCTTCGAACAGGCACCACCGTGGCTTGCATCGCGCTTTGATCGGGTGCGACTCGTCGACAGCGTGCTCGAACACCTCGGCCGCGGCGATACCGACGGGGTCCTCGTCGATCGGGGTGGCACCGTGTTTCGCGATGGCCTCCTCAGGGTAGGTGCATCCCAGCGAGCGGTTGCCCAGCTACAACTCGCGACTCATCAGCGCGAGCTCGCCGAGCTGACACGCGAGAGTGAGGCACTGGCTCAACACCTGGGAGCGCTCGAGGAGCGTGTGCGAGAGCTGCGCGAGGCAAAGCGCCGCGGTGACCAGGAGCGCAGCGCACTCGCACGCCGGGCCGAGCAGCTCAGTGCGCAGTTGACGGCGCTTGGCTCTGAGTCCGAACGGCTCGCGGTCGAGCTCGAGTTTCTCGCGACGCCACCCGAAGCGGTGATCGAGTTGGTCGACGTGACCGAAGACGAGGTCGCCGAGGTCGATCGAGCGTTGGCCGAGGCGGGTGCCCAACTCGCAGAGCAGCAGCGTCTGATCGAGGAGTACGAGCGTACGCGTGGTGAACTCGAGCGCCGTGATGTCACGATCAGGCTCGAGGCGGCCGATTTGGCTGCCCAGCTGAAGGCGGCCGGTGAGCGCCTTGGGGAGCTCGAGACCAGGGAGGCTACCCTCGAGGCTCGCCTGCAGGCTGGAGATCGCCGACAGGGCACCTCGTTGACCCAGGTTCGTGCGCTTCTCGAGCAGCTCAGGAGCCTCGCGGATCAGGTCGGCACACAGGCGAATCGACTACTTCCCTTGGAGGAGCAGGTCGCTTCGGCGCGCGAAGAGGAGGAGCGGGCCCAGGCACTCCTCGAGGAGCGAGCCAGGGCGAGGGCAAAGGAACGCGAGCTCTTGAGCAACCAACGTTTGACGTATGCAACCGAGGAGAGCCGTCTGCGGAGTCGTCTGCTCGCCGAGGAGGAGGCGGCCCAGCGGGCAACCGGTTTGGGGCTGGCCCATATCCGCCAGGCGGTGTTGCCAGAGGGAGTCGCCCCGACCGCGGCCGAGGCACTCTTGAGCGAACTCGAGGAGCAGATCGTCAAGGTCGGGCAGGTCAACCCGCTCGCCGCCCTCGAGCTGGCCGAGCTCGAGGAGGAGCTCGAACGCTTTCGCACCGAGACCGCCGATGTCCGCGAGGCCCATCGACAGGCCGAGTCTGCCTTTACCTTGATCGAGACCGAGATGTCGACGCGGATCGTGGAGATGGTGACGGAGGCGAGCGTCGAGTTCGACCGGCTGATGGAGCGGCTCTTCCGCGGAGGCACGGGTGCCGTAGTGCTCGATGATCCGACGTCGCCATTGACCAGTTCGATCAGCCTGGACGTCAAGATCCCCGCCAAGCGCGTGCGCCGACTCGGACTGCTCTCGGGAGGGGAGCGCTCGCTGGTCTCGCTCGCCTTCCTCTTCGCCGTGTTGAAGGTACGCCCGGTTCCCTTCGTGGTGCTCGACGAGGTGGAGGCTGCCCTCGATGACAAGAACCTCTCAGCGTTTGCCGCGCTGATCGAGGACGTGTGCCAGGATTGTCAGGTGATCGTCGTGACGCACCAGCGCCGCACGATGGAGGTTGCCCACTCCTTGGTCGGTGTCTCGATGTCGCCTCGGGGCTCATCGACGGTGGTGCGACACGTGCTCATCGATGCTTCAAGTGACGAATTCGCTCGCACCGAGCCACCAGACCGCGATGGGGACGACTCCTCCGCCGAGACCGGATAGGGCTCCTGCGCCGAGACGGGAAAGGGACCGAGAGGTGCGATGGGGATCCGGCGCCCGGATGCACGCTCATGGCGTCCAAGGCGACGGTGTGGATATCCTCTGGCTATCGTTCACCGAGGCGATGCGCGCCGCTCGCGTTCATGGGCCGCGGCTGCAATTGCCACGCCGATGGCCAAGGAGCAAGGGCGTGGGCTCTACGATGAGTAGCAATGGAATCACTCTTGATCGTCGTTGTCCTCTTTGTCATCCTGGGATTCGGTCTGGCCCTCGTGCGTACGCGGTCCAATGCGACGCGTCGAGAGCTCCATGGACGGGATGCGCCGGTGCTCGATGGGACCGATGCGGGTCTGCACCAACCCGCTGATGAGGCGAGTTCGCGATGGCGAGACGATGGGACGCCTGAATCGGAGGCGGTCTTGGCCGATGAGCCAGCGCCACCGACGGCCAAGGAGGAAGAGCCCAAGACGGCCAAGGTGCAAGAGCCGGAGATACTCTCTACCCCTCCCACATCCATTAGCTCCTCGCTCTCGAGGTCACGGGGTCCATTTGCGTCGCTGTTTTCACGGCTGCGTAGCGACGCGGGTGTAGATCCCGAGGAGTGGACGCGCCTCGAGGAGACCCTCATCCTCTCGGACATGGGGCCGACCCTGGCAGGTGAGATTGTCACTGAGCTCAAGCGTCAACTTGGCAAGAGTCCATCGGCGGAGGCGTTGCGTGGAGCTCTCGTTGCATTGCTGGAGTCAAAGTTCTGTGAGGGACCCCGCCAGCTGCAGTTCTCGCCGAACGCCAAGCCCTCCGTGGTGCTCGTGGTCGGTGTCAACGGCACCGGAAAGACGACCACCATCGGCAAGGTCGCGAGTCTCTTGATGCGTGAGGGTCGATCGGTCATGATCGCGGCGGGCGATACCTTCCGTGCCGCAGCGACGGAGCAGGTCGGGGTCTGGGCATCGCTCACGGGTGTCGAGGTGGTGTCCGGCCAGCCGGGCGCGGATCCCGCCTCGGTGATCTTCGATACGATCGAGCACGCGCGAGCGGTCGGCAGTGATGTCGTGCTCTGTGACACCGCAGGTCGGCTCCAGACCAAGACCAACCTGATGGAGGAGCTCAAGAAGATCCGACGAGTGGCGGCAAAGTCCTCAGGCGAGGTCACCGAGGTGCTCCTCGTGATCGACGCGACGACAGGGCAAAATGGGCTGCGACAGGCTGAGGTCTTTCATGGAGCGGCTGAGGTCACCGGCATCGTATTGACCAAACTCGACGGCAGCGCCAAAGGTGGCGTCGCACTCGCGATCGAGTCCGAGTTTGGCCTACCGATCAAGCTGGTGGGGCTTGGTGAGGGGCTCAACGATCTGGCCCCCTTTGATCCAAAGGCATTTGTGGCGGCGTTGGTAGGGGAGGAGACTGATGTTTGAGACGTTGGGTGAACGTCTCGAAGGGGCGTTATCGCGTATCCGAGGCAAGACTCGCCTCACCCAAGCCGACGTCGACGAGGCGCTCGGCGAGATACGGCGCGCGCTGCTCGAGGCTGATGTCAATATCGGCGTCGTGAACCTGATCAGCGAACGAGTGGGTGCGGCAGCCGTTGGCGCCATGACCTCTCCGTCGCTGACCCCGGGTCAACAGGTCGTCAAGGCGGTGCACAACGAGCTCATCGACGTGCTCGGGCAGGAGACCTACCGGATTCGGTTTGCCTCGACCCCACCGACGGTCCTGCTCCTGGCGGGCCTTCAGGGCTCGGGTAAGACGACCGCGGCCGCCAAGCTCGCCCTCTTGTTGAGACGACAAGGGCGCTCACCGTACCTGGTGGCGGCCGACCTCGCACGACCAGGGGCTGTTCGACAGCTCGAGATCCTCGGCGCCCAGGCAGGCGTACCGGTCTTTAGCGAACCGAGCACCCCGGTCGAGGTGGCCACCAAGGGCGTCGCCGAGGCGCGCCGGCTCGCTCGCGATGTGGTGATCATCGATACCGCTGGCCGACTCGCTATCGATGACGCACTCATGGATGAGGTGTCCCAGATCCAGAAGGCGACCCAAGCGCACTTGCGCTTCCTCGTCATTGACGCGATGATCGGTCAAGACGCGGTGGTGACGGCGCGTGCCTTCGACGAGCGCTTGGAGCTTTCGGCGGTCATCTTGACCAAGCTCGATGGTGACGCACGCGGTGGTGCCGCGCTCTCGGTCAAGGAGGTGGTCGGAAAGCCGATCGCCTTCGCCTCGGTGGGTGAGAAGCTCGAGGATTTTGAGCCCTTCTACCCTGACCGGATGGCGTCGCGAATCCTTGGCATGGGCGATGTGCTCAGCCTGATCGAGCGGGCCCAGGATACGATGGATGAGGACGTCGCCAAGAAGGGCGCGGATCGCCTACGATCAGGGCACTTCGATCTCGAGGACTTCTTGGAGCAGCTGCGGCAGGTGAGACGGATGGGACCGCTCAAGGGCGTGCTCTCGATGCTGCCGGGGGTGCCAAAGGAGCTCAAGAATCAAGAGATCGATGAGGCGGAGATCAGTCGAATCGAGGCGATCGTCTCGTCGATGACCAAGGCCGAGCGCAAGAACCCCTCCATCATCGATGTCTCGCGCAGGGCACGGATCGCAGCCGGGTCCGGGACGACCTCGCTGCAGGTCAATACCCTGCTCAAGCAGTTCCGTGATATGAACAAGATGATGCGCCAGATGGGGGTCGGGCCACCATCAGCGACTCGGAGCCGTGCCAAGAGCAAGCGCAAGAAGCGCAGGTAGGCGGCGGGGAGCGCCTACACTTAAGGGGTTGACCGTTTGAGACGTTGACGATTTTTGACGAGTTCTGTTGAGGAGAAGTTTGTGGCAGTTAAGTTGCGCCTAGCTCGCACCGGTAAGAAGAAGCAACCGCATTATCGCATCGTGGTGGCCGATTCACGGGTTGCTCGCGATGGCCGGTTCCTGGAGATCATCGGCTGGTACTCGCCGAGAAACGAACCATCCAAGTTCCATGTTGATGTCGACGCCGCCAAGCGGTGGATCGACAAGGGTGCCACCCCGACCGAGCGTGTCTCCAAGCTCCTCGAGCTGGCTGGTAAAGAGGGTGAGCAGTGACCGAATACGATGAGACAGACGACGGCGCCGAAGAGGCAGAGGTTGAGCAAGAGGCGCAGGTCGCAGGGTCGGTGACCCAATCAGGTGAGCACATCAGCTCGCTTGTTGGCTACCTGTCCCGCTCGCTGGTGCGTGGGGGACAGGATCAGATCACCGTTCGCCATGCCAGCGGCGCTCACGATAACGAGGTCAAGGTCTCGGTGACGGTTCCTCAGGGAGAGCTTGGCAAGGTCATCGGTCGCGGGGGTCGCACCGCGACCGCTATTCGCACCATCGTCGGCGCGGCTGCGCAGCGTTCTGGCTTGAGCGCTCAGGTGGAGTTCTCGGACGGTCGCCCAGGCGGCGGTCGCGGACGTCCTTCGCGCGGCGGCAATGGCGGCAATCGACGTGGCGGACCAAGACGAGACGACCGGCCCCGTCGCCAAGGTTGAGGTAGCGCAGCTCGGACGGAGTCATGGACTCACCGGCGAGCTGTACCTGCGCCTGTTGAGTGATGTGCCCGATCGGGTGCAGCCGGGGTTGGTGCTCGAGACCAAGACCGGTCGGCGTGTCACCGTGGTGGCGATTCGACCCCTCGGGGATCGTCTGCTCGTTCGCCTCGAGGGCGTGGACTCCATGGAGGCGGCCAAGCTGCTCTCCGGGACGACGCTGTACGCTGAGCCTCTTGCTGACCCACCGGTCACCCTGGTGGGTGAGCTCATCGGCAAGACGCTGGTCGACCATGACGGTGCGGTACATGGCCGCGTCGTGGCGGTCCAGGCGAATCCCGCCAGTGAGCTGATGGTGCTCGACAACGAAGCCCTCGTCCCCACGCTGTTCATCGTCGAGGTTGTCGACGACCGCGTCGTGATCGAGGCGCCCGAGGGGCTCTTTGACCTATGACGCTACGGGTGAGTGTCATAACCATCTTCCCGCAGATGATCGAGCAATACCTGGCCTCGTCGGTGATGGGGCGCGCGACCAAGCGGGAGCTGCTCGAGGTGACGGTCCTTGACCTGAGGTCGTTTACGGACGATCCTCATCGCTCCATCGATGACGCCCCCTACGGTGGTGGCCCGGGGATGTTGATGATGGCCGAGCCGATGCTACGGGCGCTATCGGATCCTCGTGTGGTAGCCCCGGTGATCGGGTTGAGCCCCATCGGGAAGACCTTTGATCAAGTGGATGCCAGAGCGTTGAGCTCGCTTGCGGGCTTTACGCTTGTGTGCGGGCGCTATGAGGGTTTTGACGCCCGCATCGAGGAGCGCTGTGACCGGCTGCTCTCGATTGGCGACTTCGTGCTCGCCGGTGGGGAGCTGGCTGCGCTGGTGGTGATCGAGGCAACGGCGCGTCTGCTCGAGGGTGTCCTCGGCAACGAGACGAGCGCGAAGGACGAGTCGTTTGCCGATGATCTGTTGCTCGAGTACCCCCAATACACCCGGCCCAGAGAGATCGACGGCGCGGCCGTGCCTGAGGTGCTGCTCTCGGGCGATCACGGGGAGGTCGACCGTTGGCGCTACGCACAGCGACTGGTTCGCACGATCCAACACCGGCCGGATCTCATCGAGCGTCGCGGAGGGATCTCTGAGAAGGAGGTCGAGATTCTGCATCGCTACGGGTATGATGAACTGTTGCATAGTTTTGACAAGGAGCGTTTCGAGCGATGAAGCCGACCGACATGCTAGACCAGGAGTCCCTCAAGACGGATATCCCCGACTTCGGTCCCGGTGACACCCTCAAGGTTCACGTACGAGTCGTCGAGGGTTCCAGAGAGCGTATCCAGATCTTTCAGGGCGCCGTGATCGCCCGTAACGGCTCTGGCCTCGGCGAGACCTTCACCGTTCGCAAGGTGAGCTTCGGCGTTGGCGTCGAGCGAATCTTCCCGATCCATTCCCCGATCATCTCCAAGATCGAGGTCGTCACCAGGGGTGACGTACGCCGAGCCAAGCTGTATTACCTACGCGATCGGATTGGCAAGGCGGCGAAGATCAAAGAGAAGCGATGAGCTTGGGTCCTCTGTCGTTGGGGATTCGGTTGGCATGAGCTCCGAGGATCTCGAGCGCTTTGAGACCGAGGTCGAGCTCGCCCTCTATCAGGAATACAAGGCGGTGCTCCCCCTGTTTAAGTTCGTTGTGGAGACGGAGCGCCGTTTCTACCTAGCGAATGTGGTACAGGTTGAGCCAAAGCAGCAAGAGGGTGTCAATTTCGTCGATGTGGTGCTCGAGGACGCGTGGGTCTGGGATATGTATCGCCCGGTCCGATTCGTCGAGCGAGTCCGCGTAATCTCCTTCAAGGATGTCAATATCGAGGAGATTGCAAGACCCGAATCCTAGGCTCTGACAGCGACGGGGATAGATGGACGCCTTTACGAAGTTGCAGCTTCCAGTGGTCGAAGATCGGTTGCTCGGTCCGAATCCGGCGGTATCGTTGAACGCCACCTACTATGAGGGGCAACGTGTCGTCTACGGGCGGTACTCGAACTCAACGTGGGAGGCACTGGAAAATCTCATCGGTGAGCTCGAGGGTGGCGTTGGCGTAGCCTTCGCCTCCGGACAGGCGGCGATGTTTGCGACCTCCTTGCTGGCATCGGGACGGCTTGTAGTCGGTGAGGATACCTATGTTGGCTCGCGCGATCTTGCACAGTTCCTGGTCAAAGGCGACCTGATCCCGTGTGTGAGTCTGAGCCAGGAGGCGATGGTGGCTCCGGTACGCCTCGATGATGTCGGGGCGGGTGACGTTGTCGTGATCGAGTCGCCGTCGAATCCGCTGTTGGTCACCTACGACATCGCCGCACTGGCAAAGGCCACCCACGATCGCGGGGCACTCCTGGCGGTCGATAACACCGTGGCCACGCCGATCCTACAGAATCCGCTCAACCTCGGGGCTGATATCGTGATCCACTCAGCTACCAAGTTCATCTCCGGACATTCAGACGTCCTTGCTGGCCTCGTCGTCGTGGCCGACGAGTCCCTGGCCGAGCGGCTCTTTGAGATCCGTGCGGTCGTTGGATCCGTCATCGGGCCGGTCGAGGCCTACCTGTGCTATCGGGGTGCCAAGACCCTCGGGGTGCGGGTTCGCCACGCGAGTGAGTCTGCCGCCCGGCTGGCAGGCGCACTCGTGCAACGGCTCGGACGAGAGGCGGTTTGCTATCCTGGCTTTGATGCGTCGTTGGTGGGTCCTCATCGACAGCAAAGTGCCGGGGGAGCGCTGGTCTCGCTGATCCTCGAGGATGCCGAGCACGCCGACCAATTTATCGGTGCACTCGGCGTATTTCACCATGCGACCTCGCTGGGTGGTGTCGAGTCCCTGGCCGAGCGTCGTTCGAAATACACCGGGGAAGAGCGTTTACCCGCGGGTCTCGTTCGTCTCAGCATCGGCCTCGAGTCCCCTGATGATCTCTGGGCTGATATCGATCACGCACTCAGTGTGGCTGGGGTCGACTGAACGAGAGATGCACGTCACGAGGGCACGACCCCACTCCTGGTGAGGCGTCGGCGCCATCAAATCTGGATCCCGGTGTTGCACCTGATGACCGGGTGAGGCGCCCTGGCGACGATACCCGAGCCGCATTGGTCGCTCGCAACCTCGTCGCTGGAGTGTCTTGTCCGGTGGATCGGGCGTCGCGCTGGGTACTGGTGGCTCCGTGGACAGCCACAACGCTGTCGTTGAGGGCGGCGTGAGGCTCTCAGCTGAGCGTACGCGTCAACCATGATGTCCAGGTGTCGGCGCTGACATCTACCGTGTGTGCGGATCTCGGGGCTGGCTCACACCTGGGTCGAGGGAGGAGAAGGCGTTGACAGCGGCAAGCTTTCCTGACAAAGGGTCAGGGCGGCGAGGCAGAGGGTGTCGTCAGCGCCCGTGTCTCGTCTCCCATTCGAGACAGCGTCGATGCCAGTGACGTCGTAGCTCGACGTTGTCGAATGGGACGACGACAAAATGCGCGGTGCGAGGCGCAATCTCTGTGTTGCAGCCGGGGCATAGGTAGGACTTGGTGGCCTGGTAGGGCTGGATGAGTCGGATCTGGGCAGGAGAGTGGGTGATCGGGTCGATCATCGGTTAGAAGTTGGTAAGCGTTGTGCCAACGTTCGGATCCGATAGCGCCGCGACCTGGGCCACCACCTCGAGGTCGATCGCCTGGGTCAACGACGTCGCCGCCCGGTTGAGCAGTGACTTGGTCAACGCGAGAGCGGTCGGGGAGCGCTGCTCGAGCTGGTGGGCCCAGTCGAGCGCATGCGAGAGCACCTGGTCATCGTCGACCACTCGGTTGACGAGCCCCCAGGTCACTAGCTCATCACCAATGAGACGCGTAGCGAAGAAGGCGAGCTCCTTGGCACGGTGCAGTCCGATGCGTTGGACGAGGAGCGCAGAGCCGCCGTAGTCGAGTGTCAGTCCGCGGTCGAGAAAGATCTCACTCGCCATCGCCGAGCGCCCTGCGACGGCGAGATCACAGGCGAGCGCGATGTTGAGGCCCGCCCCGACGGCGACGCCGTTGATGGCGGCGATGGTCGGCTTGCTCACCTGAGCGAGCGTGCGCGCACAGTGATGGACCCGCGCGAGATGTGCCAGAGGGTTCGACTGATAGTTGGCGAGGGACTTGAGGTCGGCACCGGCGGAGAAGCTATCGCCGGTGCCGGTGACGACGATAGCCCTCACCTCGGCATCCTGATCGGCATCGAGGAGCTCCTTGGCGAGGTCATCGAAGTCCGCAAGCCGAAGCGCGTTCTTCTTCTCCGGGCGATTGATGGTGATAATCGCGGTAGCACCCCGACTGGATCGCTCGATGACACTCATCGTCTAGCTCTTGCGGATGGAGATGGGCACGTAGGCGCCCGTGCCAAGGCGAACGCTCTCGTCGAAGTCGATCGAGGTGTCGATGTCCCCCTCGACGCTCGTGACCCACGGGAGTTTGGCCTTGAGTATCCGCTCGACGCCGAGCTTGACCGTGGTCGTGGAGATGGCACAGCTCGAGCACGCGCCCGAGAGCCCAACGACGACCCGGCCGGTCTCGGTATCGACGGAGGCGAGGTACAGGTCGCCGCCATCGGCCTGGACCGCAGGCCGAAGCTTGGTGATCAGCGCCTCGAGCTGTGCTCTTCGCTCATCGGAGACAGAGCTGCTCATCAGTGCTCGTACCGCTTGACCGATGCGTTGATCTCTTCGATCGCTTGGGAGAGGTCGCGCCAGCCCTCGATGGTCACTGATTTACCGGGTTCGAGATCCTTGTAGTGGCCAAAGAAGTGCTCGACCTCGTCGCGCAGGTGTGAAGGGACATCCTCGAGCTCCTGATAGCGCTCGTAACGGACATCCTTGGCCGGCACCCCGAGAATCTTGACATCGCGCCCATTCTCATCGGACATGACGAAGCAGGCAACCGGGCGAACCTTGACGTGACAGCCCGGAAACGTCGGCACGTCGACGAGGAGCAGGATGTCGAGGGGATCGCCGTCTTCACCGAGGGTCTCGTCGATGTAGCCGTAGTCAAGGGGATAACTCATGGGCGTGAAGAGGGTACGATCCAGCCAAACGGCCCCGGTCTCGTGATCGACTTCGTACTTGTTCTTGGATCCTCGTGGGATCTCAATAACCGCGGTAATCGGGTCCATCGCTTCTACTCCTTGCTCGAGGTACCCCATTATTCTACCTGCACTGATAGGCTGATAGGCAAAAGTACTCTATGCCTACCAAACGTTTACCTTCTCTGCTGCTCGCTGTCGTCGCTGGTGTCGGCGTGGCGAACACGTACTACCTGCAACCGTTGCTGCATGTGGTGTCGGTTTCGCTGCACCTCTCCGGCGGCAATGCCGGTTTTCTCGTCACCGTTACGCAGGCGGGCTTCGTCCTCGGTCTCGCGGTGCTGCTTCCCCTGGGTGATCGATTCGACCGGCGGCTGCTCATCGTCGTCGCACTCGCACTCGCGGGTCTCTTTGATCTCGGGGCTGGGCTGGTCTCGGGTGTGATCCCGTTTGGCGCCTCGCTGATCGGGGTCGGCGTCTTCTCGGTCGTTGCTCAGCTCGCGGTCACCTATGTCGCCGCAGCGGCCCCCGTGGAGACCCGCGCGTCTGAGATCGCCAAGGTGATGGCGGGGCTCTTGGCAGGCATCGTACTCGCGCGGACCTATTCGGGCGCCCTGTCGGATCTCGCCGGCTATCACAGCGTGTTCTTGGTGGCGGCGGCCGCCTCGGTCATCTTGGCAGCTATTGTCTGGGTCCGACTCCCAGTCGAGCCAGCCAAGGATTCACTGGCTTTTGTTGCGATGTGGCGCGATGGTATTCTTCTCCTGCGCACTGAGCCGATCCTGCGGCTCCGATCCTTCCTCGGGATGCTGAGTTTTGGGTCCTTCTCCATCTTCTGGACGACCATGGCCTTTGCGCTCTCGGCACACCCCTACCACCTCAGCTCGGGGCTCATTGGACTCTTCGGGTTTGCCGGACTGGCGGGAGTCCTCTCCGCCCGTGTGGTTGGTGCGCTCGCGGATCGGGGTCATGCGGCCCTGACCACCGTCATCTCGTTCTCGCTCATAGCCCTCTCGTATCTCGCCTTCTACCTGACGCATGACTCCCTGGTGATCTTCATCGTTTTGACCGCCACGCTGGATGCCGGGATCCAGGGGGCTCAGCTTTCCAATCAGAGTCTGATCTACCGGCTGGCCCCAGGTGCACAGGGACGGATCACCATGGTCTACATGGTCTTCTACTTCGTTGGTGGGGTGATCGGCTCGAGCCTCGCCTCTATCTTGTATGGGATCGGCGGTTGGGGTGACGTCACCATCGCAGGTACGTTGGCCGGTGGGCTCGGACTCGTGGTGTGGGGTATCTTCGCGACCCGCGAGCGACGTTGGGTCAACGCGATCGATCACGAGGGCGCAACGATGCAGATAGGACAGGAGTGTGGTGACTAAGCCGGTACCTCAAGAGGACCTCGCGACCATAGGCCGTCGGATCGAGGCCTTCGTGTTTGACGCGCTCGTCGTCTTCTTTGGAAGTCTGGTGCTCCAGCTGCTACTCGGTGGTATGGCGGGACTCGAGAATCCGATCTTCTCGGTGGTTCGCTTTGAGATGGGAGCGGTTGTCTACGTTGTGAACGTCGTGTTGATCGTTTGCTACTTCGTACTCATGCGGGCCTATCTTGGAGGCCAGACGCTTGGGGCACGAGCGGCCCATGTTCGTGTGGTCGCCGTCGAGGGCTATCGGCTCGATCCGGTCGTAGCACTCATCCGCCTCGCGGTCGCGGTGGTTTCGACGGCGATACTCTTTCTTGGCTATCTTCTAGCGCTCTTTGACTCCGAGCGTCGCACGCTTCAAGATCGTATCGCACACACGGTGGTCGTGCGTGAGATACTGATCACGCCCACGCACGACGAACCCTGATCGCCAAGGTGTGACGCATTTCGATCGGCGGTCGGCCATGGGCGACTCGACGCCAGCCTTCCTTGATGGTGCTGGCACGTGAGGGATCGCGCCCTCGCCTGGAGCCAGATTGTCAGGGCAACGCGTCACTTGGCAGGCACGGTCGTACCTGTAAGGCTGGTTCACGCCTGTGATGAAGACACGCTCGTGATGAGGGCATGCTCGTGATGAGGGCGCCTACTTGACTCGTGTCGTAGGGCGCCAGTTGAGGCTATTTGCCGATACCAATACCGATGTGTGCGCTCGGCGCCTTCGTCTTGGTGGCGCTTGGACAAGGCACACTCCCGGTAGGACTCTGGAGCTTGCCTGCTGGGTGCGAAGTCGCACTGGTACCCCGGTCATCTGGAGTGGGTCTGGTTCAGTTGGCTCCATGACCCGAGTCAAGGACGTTGGCTCCCACAACGCCAGCCCAAGGGTGCACTGACGACGTGGTGCAGTGGGCTTTGAGGGGGCCTTGTGTTGTCGGAGGTTAGGCTGGTGGTTTTGCGGGTGGTGGCCGCTGTGCGAGCGAGGGTGTCGCGGGGACGAAGGTTTGACTACAACAGCATCGACAAGGCCGACAAGTCTCGCGCTTGGTTCCGATTGGCGAGCTCATGGTCGACGTCTTCTTTTGGCGGCGGGCGTCGGCCTTGTTGTCGGAGTGCTCGTGTGCTTACCGTGGTTTGGCCGAGGTTGGGTGATATTCCTCGACTGGGTTCCGTCCCCTCATGGCGCCATCCTGCCCAAGCAGCTCTTCGGGCTAGCTGGTGGGCTCATCGCGGCGCTGCCCTTGGGCATCGTTGACGCAACGCTCCCACATCTACTCGGCTCCTGGACTCCGGTCGTCGAAATCATCGGATTCTTTGTCATTGCATCGATCTCGATCGGGAGGCTTGCAGGCGTAACCGGTGATGGCAGTTGGGCAAGGATCGTTACCGCGCAGTTGCTGTTTTGCGTTAACCCATTCGTCTTCGATCGCCTCTATGCCGGTCAGATTGGGATCCTGCTCGGCTACGCGCTGCTTCCCTTTGGAGTCAGGGCGCTGCTCGAGGCCAGGGGACAACGCTGGCCCCGTTGGCTCGGTGTAGGGCTCTGGTGGGTGGTTTTGCTCTCTTGCGCTCCGCACTTTGCTTGGATTTTCGCCTTGCCGGTCGCTGTCGTCGCAGTCATGAACGTTCGTCGCCCAAGTGTTGTGCTCGGGGTGGCCGTGAGCGTCCTGGTCGCCCTCCTCGCGACCGTCTACGTTCTGGTGGCTGGCGGTGTGGGTGGTGTCGGGGTGAAGGTGGGTCCGAGAAATCTCGAGGCATTTCGCACCACGGCGGATCCCCACCTTGGACTCATGGTCAACGTGGCAGGTCTCTATGGATTCTGGCGCCTTGGCCCAACCC
>JAJZXI010000157.1 GCA_021806545.1 Actinomycetes bacterium
TTAACATAGCGTCTGGGTTTGCCTTTTGGAGTGCCATTATCAACCACCGAGTACAAGGTGGAGTCCAAAGACATAGAGCGAGCCTTGACGACGGTTGGCCAGCTACTACCGAGCGCATCCCGGATGACGCGGTGGAGGTGTCCGGGGTCTCTTGTCAACAGTGCGTGGTGAGAACCGAACGAACATGTGGAATTCTGCCCGGACGGTGGGGAGTAGCTCGGTGGAGATTGGGTACTCAATATTGATGCAACCAGAGGATGAGAGAGCGACGCAGGGCTGGTCACGCAGAGGGATGTGGCGGCGCGACGTTCTCGGGTGGCAGAGGATGCCGGTCGGAGAGTGATAGCCCGACCACCGAGCCGAGAACGAGTACGATGCCGACGATCAGGGCCAGGCTGAGCCGCAATTCGAAGACAAAGACGGATGCGACGGCCGCGGTGAGGGGTTCGAGTGTACCGACGACATTGGCAATGAGGGGAGCGATGACTGCGAGAGCGCTGAGATAGAGCAGGAACGGCACAGCGGTACCGCCCACGACGACGAACAAGATGAGCAGTAGCTCATGCATGGTGACGCTCGGTGGCGCATCCAGAATCAGCCATGGAGACAGAACGGCGGCGCCGATAAGAAAGGCACCAGCTACAACCACCTCGGCGTTGTGCTTTGTTAGCAGCTCGACTGGCATGAGGTTGTAGAAGGCGGTAAAGAGAGCGGAGGCGAGCCCCCATGCGATCCCGGCTATGGGTATCGCAAGGCCGGTGACCGATCCATCGGTCACAACGAGAAACACGCCGGTAAGCGCGCCAACCACCAGGAGCAGGAGCAGGGGTTTGGGGGTAGTAAGTCGGCGTAGGGAGATCCAGCCGAGTATCAATACTGGGCTGGTGAATTGGAGCAAGGTGGCCGAGACTGCGGTGCCATGCGCGACCGCCAAGAAGAACGTGAGTTGGACTCCATCCAAGGCAACGACGCCGAAGATAATGATGGTCAAGAGCCTTCGACGATTGGCAGCAAAACGCTTGAGCGCGTTAGTTCGACCGCGAGGCCCAGCCCAAAGTGCCAACAAAAGGCCGGCTCCACTCACCCGGACAGCGGCGAGCCAGGTGGGGTGAAGGTGATAGCGCAGAAAGAGCTCTTGCGCGGCGATTCCTGAGAACCCCCAGAGTATGGCGGCGACGACGATACCGGCGATCCCTCGACGCCGGCTCAGGAGTTGGCTTCTTTGCACGATTGAGAGTGTAGGTCCAGCCAGTTCGTGCATTGACGGTGCCGGTATTGTTTTTGCCCCGCGATCCACTGTATCGGGGGACGTCTAATCCTTCGCGGCCGCCTCTACTGCCTGCGCGATCGTCGGAGCCACGGCTGGATTGAACACCGTTGGCACTATATAAGCCGGAGAAAGCTCATCCTCGGTAACGATGGCTGCGAGTGCTCTTGCGGCGGCAAGCTCCATCTTGGCGGTGATCTTCGTAGCACCGGCGTCGAGTAATCCGCGGAAGAAGCCGGGGAAAACAAGGACGTTGTTGATCTGATTCGGCTCGTCACTGCGTCCGGTTGCAACCACCGTTGCAATTCGGCGAGCTAGCGACGGGTCGATCTCTGGGTCAGGGTTAGCGAGGGCAAAGACGATCGGATCTGTCGCCATCATCCGCAAATCGTTCTCCGTGATAAGATTCGGACCAGATACCCCGATCACTACATCAGCACCTTGTAGCGCCCTACGAAGATCACCTTTCTCCCCAGTGGGGTTCGAGTGCTCGGCCACCCACAATCGACTCTCGTCAAGATGGGTCCCCGACGGGTCAAGAATGCCATCCCGATCGACGGCGATCAGGTTGCCCACCCCCTCGTCGATCAGCAGCTTCGCAATTGCTACGCCAGCAGCACCGACGCCGAGAACCACAACCTTGGCCTCGCTGAGGCTCTTGCCCACCACTCTCAAAGCATTCAGCAAAGCGGCAAGCACCACAATCGCCGTCCCGTGCTGGTCGTCGTGGAAAACCGGAATATCTAATAGCTCACGGAGACGGCGTTCAACCTCAAAGCAGCGCGGTGCTGAGATATCTTCGAGGTTGATCCCTCCAAAGACTGGCGCAATCATCCTGACCGCCTGCACGATCTCGTCGACATTCTGCGACGCCAAGCAGACCGGCCAGGCATCGACGCCCCCAAACCGCTTGAACAGCACCGCCTTGCCCTCCATCACTGGCAACGCTGCCTCGGGACCCAAGTTGCCGAGGCCCAACACCGCAGATCCATCGGTCACGACGGCAACACTGTTGCGTTTTATGGTCAGATTTCGCGCCGCACCGCGCTCTCGTGCGATGGCAAGTGATACCCGGGCCACGCCTGGGGTGTACGCCATTGAAAGGTCATCGCGTGTCTTGAGGGGGACCTTCGACTCAGTCGCGAGCACCCCACCCAGATGGAGAAGAAGGGTTCTATCGCTCATCGCACGAACCGTAGCTCCGTCGATTGCCTCGACGCTCGCTCGCAGCTTCGCGGCATGATCCTCGTTGATAGCGTTGCAGGTTACATCGACAACTAGTCGGTCGCCGCGAGATTCCACGGTGTCCAGAGCGGTAATCGCGCCACCAGCGTCTGCCAGGACCGTTGTAATCGCGCCAACAAGGCGAGAGTTCGAGATCTCTACCCGCAACGTCACCGAAAATGAAGCACTCGGACTACTCACAGCATGCCTTCCGTCTTTCGTATCGCGTTCTATAACTGCATCCAAGGATAAGGCACGATGGCCTCGTGCATCAACTTGCACCACGGTAGACCGAACAGCCTCGGAACGTTCCTGGCTTTCGTCCCGCTCCAGAAAACCTAAGCACCTCCTTATTTTCTTTACTTTCGCTCTCCAGCCGCCGAGCACGCCGTGCGCTCGGGACTCTGCGAGTCGGTGGCGTCGAAAACATCACTACCTCTCACAACGGACTTGCGCCTTCGTGGTCTCTGGGAGTCGGGCCGTGAGCGGTAGCTTTGTCTTTGACACATGTACCTCGGATACCGTTGCTGGCGGTCCCCGAAGGGACGACACATGCTCCAACTCGGCTTTCCTTTCGGCGTTGGAACCTCTCGAGATTATCGTCACCTCGCTGTAGACGCTAAAGGCACTGATCTGTCGATCAGTAAGCCTGGATTTGAGGTTCACGGCGACTAGGTGATCCACATCGCCCTGCCAGTAGTTGCAGTCCCGATAGGGATTGCGGCAGTGAAACATGTCCCTCTGGCGATTGTCCGATGAGACATAGCCAGGACACGGTTGGCTGGTGTAGGCCACGTTGACCGTTTTGGCATCGACACCGCCGATGTTCGTCTGCATTGCCATACGACCTTCGTTCTCGGACCTCATCCAGGTGGAACCTATCCGAGAGATCAGTTGGCAGAGCCCCTCTTTGCGGTAGTTGAGTCCAGCGCCCATTTCCGAGATGACCTCGTAACTCCAGCCGTTGACCGCACAGCAGGATTCGAGGCGCACCAGGTCATCCTTCTGTCCGCCTGTAGATACCTTGGCGCAGGCAATCGTTACTCTCGCTGATGGTACGCCAGGTGACGCAGCCTTGCCAGATCATATAGCACCTTCTTTCCCCAGCTGTGCACTCTGGTGCCGCGATGCGACTCTCTTCCTCCCAACGACGACGTGTGTTCGGGTGCACGCCA
>JAJZXI010000158.1 GCA_021806545.1 Actinomycetes bacterium
ACCCAAGAACAGGCTTGGGGTCTCTGGGCGTCAAGCACATCGCACGCTGAGCCTAATCAGGTACAGCACAGCGCCCCAGTGAAGCGTCAACCAGCCCAAGGTGCGCAAGTGGCCCGGGAAGCCCCGTCCATAAGGGCGGGGGGGGATGTCACGGACAGCAGTTATGCTCGCGCCTGCGCCCAATCGGCACCGATGCCAACATTTACCACGAGTGGAACTGCAAGTGGGTACACATTTGCGAGTACCTCTTGCACCGTACGGGCTACCGAGTCTGCCTCCGGCTCCGGGGCCTCCACCACCACCTCATCGTGGACCTGGAGTACTAGTCGAGCATTCGTGCGCGACAACTCCGAGTCCAGGGCCACCAGCGCCATTTTGAAGATGTCAGCCGCAAGTCCTTGTGTAGGGGCGTTCATTGCCTGTCGTTCAGCGCCTTGTCGGATAGCTCGATTGGGAGAAGCGAGTTCGGGCAAATAACGGCGACGGCCCAAGAGTGTAGTCGTATAACCTCGATCCCGAGCCTGGCTAATCACCGAGTCGCGATAGCGCACCAGCCCCGGATAGGCGGAGAAAAACGACGCCAAAATCGCCTCAGCCTCCTGGTTTGAGACCCCAAGACGGGTCGCGAGACCGTAGGATTCCATTCCATACGACAGGCCGTAGGCGACCATCTTGGCCACCGAACGCTGCTCGTAGCTCACTTCCGATGGGTCAATGCCATACACGGACGCGGCCACGAGCGAATGGACGTCGCCTGTGCCGCTTAGTGCCTCGATCAGTCGCTCATCTTGGCTCAGATGAGCAAGTATCCTGAGTTCGATCTGGGAATAGTCGGCGGCCACCAACAACGAGCCTGGCGCTGCGACGAATACGCGGCGGAACTGACGACCCTCTTCGGAGCGCACCGGTATATTTTGGAGGTTCGGATGCTCCGAGGAGATGCGTCCCGTTCGAGCAACCGTCTGATTGAAGGTCGCATGAATCCTTCCATCGGATGCGACCTCAGCACGCAGTCCCTCATAGAACGTCGAGCGCAACTTGTCGAGCTCTCGGAACTTGAGCACCAACCCGACGAGCGGATGCTGATCGCGAAGGCTCTCGAGCACTCGGGCATCCGTCGAATACCCCGTTTTGGTTCGTTTGCCTGTCGGCAGGCCAAGCTGGTCAAAAAGCACGGCTCCAAGCTGTTTCGGGGAGTTTGGGTTGAACCCTGGGTCGGTGTAGGCATGGATCCCATCAAGGGTGGCGTGCGCCTCCGAGGCCAGGGTTGCACCTATCTCCTCCAGCACTGCCGTATCGATTCGGACCCCAGTGACCTCCATCTTGGCGAGCACCTTGACCAGGGGCACCTCTATCTCTATCGCCAGTCGTTCAACGCCCTCTTCACGCACCCTAGTGAGCATCCGCTCAAGCAGGGCAGGCACGGCCGCCAGCTCGATACCCAGCTCCTCGTGGTCGAAAAGACCATCACCTCCCGTGCCGAGCCAGGACAAGCCAAGGAGGTTAGCTATCTCCGCGAGATCAGACCGGCGTTCGGATGCGTCCAGAACGTAGGCGAGAACCCCGAGATCGACAAGCTCCGACGGAGTGACTGTCATGGCGCAGTTGAGCGCGAGCGAACGGACGATCTCTTTGAGTCCGATACCAGCCCACGAGATGCCGTCGATCTCGTCACGCACCGGTGCAAGCCCAGACGGCGAGGTAATCCAGATGTTGGTAGCCTGGTCCACGTCGGGGGTTCCAAACCCGATTCGATCAGGAGCACCGCGTCCACGTTCGCCCTCGAAGTGCGCAGCTACTGAGACGATCCTGTGCTCGATCGCGTGTAGCTCATCCCATGAGTTGACCCTACGAGTTCCGGTCATGCCGGTGGAGCCATCGGCTTGACCCGGAGACTCAGGCGTCTTCGCGGACGAGTCGCCAAAGATCGTCCTGAGGCTTGCGAAAACGGTCCGCAACCCGAAGGAGTTAACAAAGAGCTTCTCGGCGCCAGCGACATCAATAGCGGTCGGTGGATCCAGTTCAGCGAGCGCGATATCGAGGGGAACATTGCGATCAAGCTCTGCCAGCTGTCGATACAAGGGTAGCTCGTTCGCTGCCTCCTCGAGCGCTGCGCGTTGGCGAGGTGGCAGGGTACTCAGCGCCGAAAGGATTCCGTCGATACCACCGAATCGGCTGATGAGTTCGGCGGCCGTCTTGGGTCCAATGCCACGAACACCGGGCAGGTTGTCGGATTTGTCACCCCGAAGTACCGCGAAGTCACAGTATTGCTGGGCCGTTACACCATACTTGTCGACCACAGCCTGTTCATCCATCGTCTCCAAGTCCGAAACTCCCCGCCTGGTCAGGTGTACGCGCACCAAGGGGTCGGCGATGAGCTGGAGGATGTCGCGATCGCCGGTTACGATCTCTGTGGTCACCCCGGCGGTGCTGGCCAGTCGCGCCAGCGTCGCAATCACGTCATCTGCCTCATAACCGGAGCGCTCTACGGTTGGGATGCACAGGGACGAGAGCAGGCCACGAACGGCCTCGAGCTGAAAGCGCAGCTCTTCCGGCGTCGAGGCACGCCCGCCCTTATAGTCAGCGAAGAGATCGTCGCGAAACGTCGCGGAGGGGTGGTCGAGTGCGACTGCGAGATAGCGCGGGTGAAATTGCTGGACGGCGGATGTGAGCATCCGAAAGAACCCAAACAGCGCGTTGCTCGGCCCACTTGGGCCCTGCATCGGCGGCATTGCAAAGTATGCCCGAAACATCAGCGAGTAGCCGTCGAGCGCCAGCAGAGTCTCTCGCCCTTCGAGGCTATTCTCCTGGCTTGAGGTTCCCATCAATAACCCTCTCCGCGACATCTTTGACCTTGGCACGGGTGTCCATCGCCGTCTTTTGAAGGAAACGGAAGGCATCCGACTCGGAGAGCTGGTACTCGTCCATGAGTCGAGCCTTCGCTCGATCCAAGATCACTCGTGTTTCGAGCTTCTCCTCGAGCTTACGATGCTCATCATGAATACGTCCGAGCTCTCCCTCTATCATGAGCTTCTCATCAAAACGTGCCAGGGCAAGTTCGATCGCTGGAACCAGGTCGCTGGCTTGAAACGGCTTCACCAGATAGGCCATTACGCCGGCCTCTCGTGCCTGCTCCACGAGCGAGCGCTGCGAGAATGCGGTGAGAACGATAACCGCACAGAGCTGCTCGGCGTTGATCGCTTCGGCGACACTCAGGCCGTCCATCCCTGGCATCTTCACATCCAGCACCGCTGCAGCCGGACGCATGGTACGCACGGCCTCGAGCGCCTCATCACCGCGCCCTAGGTCAGCAATGACGTCGTATCCCTCTGCAATCAACATCTCTTTGAGGTCGCGTCGGATGATCGCCTCATCCTCCGCAATGATGATTCGTTGTGCCATAGCGTCCCTCATTGCCTCCTCGCCGTCTACCTTCGCATTTCCTAGTAAGCTAGGCGCTTATCCACCGCACCGATGCCCCCACCAGAGTCGAGATAAGGGAGCTTGCATGATTATTGGTCGCTCACTTTGGGTCGCAGGCACGAACACCTGGATCGTTACCGGCGACACCAGCG
>JAJZXI010000159.1 GCA_021806545.1 Actinomycetes bacterium
CACAAGAACTGTTCTTGTGGGTAGAGGCGCTCGCGGATGCTCATGCTTGTGTTATTGGTCGAGGGTCAAACAGCATTGACTTTGGAATGTAATCGAGGTCGCTTGACCCCGCCCTTGCAGATGGGGCCTTCCGGCGCTCTAGGTAAACGTTCGGTCAACACTTCGGAGAATTCGCCGACTCGCGGTCAAGGTTGCCAAAGTTGGGCTATCATTGACTAAGAGTCTCACAGACTCGCATTGTAACGGTTCAATTTTTGAAATAGTCGGGTAAGGAAGTTCATGAGCGAAGCGGACGTGGTGGCACAGGTCGAAGACGGAGCCACTGCAGATACCATTGTGGTAGACGATCTTGGCGAGACGGGTCTTGAGGATGCCATCGCTAAGAGTGTTGTCGATTTTGATGAGGGCGATGTGGTGATCGGCACCGTCGTCAAGGTCGACAAAGACGAGGTCCTACTGGACATCGGGTACAAGTCGGAGGGGGTCATTCCGCTTCGTGAGCTCTCGATTCGCAAGGATGTTGCCCCGAGCGAGGTCGTGAGTCCTGGCGACAAGATCGAGGCCCTCGTTCTCCAAAAGGAGGACAAGGAGGGACGCCTTGTCCTTTCGAAGAAGCGCGCTCAGTTCGAGAAGGCGTGGAAGGAGATCGAGGCTATCAAGGCCAGGGACGGTGTTGTTCGCGGCGAGATCATCGAACTCGTCAAGGGCGGCCTCATCGTCGACATCGGTTTGCGCGGCTTTCTTCCGGCGTCGCTCGTCGATTTGCGTCGTGTACGAGACCTCACGCCGATGATTGGTCAAGACATCGAGGCCAAGATTATCGAGTTGGACCGAAACCGTAACAATGTCGTCCTGTCCCGTCGGGCCTTCCTGGAGGAGAATCAGCGGGAGCAGCGAGAGGAGTTCTTGACCAGCATCCGCCCGGGTGAGGTGAAGAAGGGGGTCGTATCCTCCATCGTGCACTTTGGCGTCTTTGTCGATCTCGGCGGCATGGACGGCCTAGTTCATGTCTCGGAGCTCTCATGGAATCATGTCGATCATCCCTCCTCGGTCGTCTCTGTGGGGGACGAGGTTCAGGTCCTTGTTCTCGAAGTGGACCAGGACACCGAACGCATCTCGTTGTCGCTCAAGGCGACGCAGCGTGATCCGTGGCAGGAGTTCGCGGCGGCGCATAAGGTTGGCGAGCTGGTCTACGGTCGTGTCACCAAGCTGGTGCCCTTTGGCTGTTTCGTTCAGGTTGCGGCAGGTATCGAAGGCTTAGTGCATATCTCAGAGATGGCCTTGCACCACGTCGACCTTCCGGAACAGGTGGTGACGGTGGGCGAGGAGCTCTGGGTCAAAATTATCGACCTTGATCCGCAGCGACGACGTATCAGCCTCTCCATACGCCAGGCGCTTGAGGGCGGGGAACTCGCTCCAGAATACCGGGATGCCTTTGCCGAGTATGGTTATGACGAGGAGGGTAACTTCGTCGGTCCAGCAGAAGGTGAAGAGGTCGTTGAGGGTGACGCTGAGTAGGAGGCACAGCGAAGCTTACCGCTGACATGGCGCGTCGGCCATCGACAGCCAGAGTTATCGCGGTCACCGGTACCATTGGCTCCGGTAAGTCTGCGGTGCTCGGGCTTTTTGCTGAGGCAGGTCTGGCGACACTGAGCGCTGATGCGATTGCCCGAGAGGTTGTTGCACCGGGCACCGAGGGGTTTCGTGCTGTGGTCGCCGCCTTCGGACCCGAGATCGTGGATGAGCGCGGCGAGCTTGATCGCGGGCGTCTAGGCACGGTCGTCTTCTCCGATGAGGCCAAGCGTACAGTGCTCAATGCGCTCACACATCCTCGCATCCGAGCTCGCCTGATCGAGCTGACACAGGCCTTGCTGGCCGAAGGTAATGCCGTGGTCGTGATCGAAATTCCTCTCTTGACTCCTACAGCCCTGTCTGAATATGGCATCGATGACGTCATCATCGTGTGTGCGCCGGAGGCGGTGGCGCTCGATCGCTTGGTGCGACTCCGCGGACTCGATCCCGACGATGCGAGTGCCAGGTTGCGGGCGCAGGTCGGGGAGGGCATTGGTCATCTCCCGGCGCGCTGGCGAGTGGTCAATGATGGCGATCTGGCCACGTTGCGGGCGCAAGTCGAAGCGATTCTCGAAGATATCAAGGAGCCCTGAGGTCGCGCCGATACTGGAAACGACCAGGAGGTGCGGGTTGGATCTTGTTTCCGTGGAGGAGATCAATCAAAGGATTGAGGTCTTCGAGGCGTCCCAAGCGGTTGCTGGAAGACTTTTGACGGTGGTGGAGCGCGATGATGTGGGTGCCCGAGAGGTAGCTACGGTGGTGAGCGCAGATCCCGTGCTGGTCCAGCGGGTGATGCGCATGGCTAACTCCGCATTCTATGGAACCGGTGGGCGCGTGCGCGAGCTGCATGCGGCAATAGCGGTTCTTGGCTTTGATGCGGTCAGATCCCTTGCGTTGACCTCGTTTGTGGAGGGATCTGGCACCATCACCCCACAGGACTGGGAGCACTCGATTACGACCGCCGTCGCGGCAGGCGAGGTTGCGAAAATCATCGGCGCAGACCAACAACAGGCGTTTTCACTTGCGCTGCTCCACGACATTGGTGAGGCCGTCATTGCCAGCCTTGATCCGTCATACCAGGCGTCCCTGGTCGCCCGACGCACGGCGCCCCTCACGGCCGAGACCGAGCAGATGATGTTATCCGAGGAGCGCAAACGCTACGGACTGCACCACGCGAGTATCGGTGCCGACATCCTTGCGAGCTGGAATTTTCATCCAGACCTCGTGCAGGCCGTGGCCCAGCATCACACGCCAAAGGGGTCGTTATCGCGCACCCATGCCGCGTTGGTTGATGGGGACCGTATCGCCCATCTAATCTCGAGCGACCTTGATCTCGGCGCGAGCCAGGAGTTGGCGGGCATCCTGTTACCGAACTATGTCAGCGACGCCCAACTCGAGGGTCTACTCGGCAGCGTCAGGGTGCGCTCACTCTCGATGATTGCCGATCTGTTTTGACTGTGTTCGGTCAACCAACGCAGTGTGCTCATCTCGGGCACCGCAACCTACCAGATCTGCACACGCTCCTCGGGCGCGAGGTACATCGGATCAGAGGTTGTGCTTCCAAAGGCCTCGTGGAATGCATCGATGTTCCGCACCACTTGATTGCAGCGGAATTCATTCGGTGAGTGCGGGTCAGTCGCGAGCCTCCGCAGCATCTCTTCATCTCGGCGCTTCTCACGCCAGGCGAGCGCCCAGGATGTAAAGAATCGCTGAGCTCCAGTCAGCCCGTCGATGACTGGCGCCTCTTCACCTGCGAGTGCGAGTTGATAGGCGACCCAGGCTATGCCAAGGCCGCCAAGGTCCCCGATGTTTTCTCCGATGGTAAGCGAGCCGTTGACATGATGTTCGGGCGTCTGTCGCGGCGCCAGGGCGTCGTATTGGGCAATGAGCACTCGAGTTCGAGCCTCGAACGCTTCGCGGTCCTGTGCGCTCCACCAATCACGAAGACGACCATCACCGTCGTATCGGGATCCGGCATCGTCAAAAGCGTGGCCGATCTCA
>JAJZXI010000160.1 GCA_021806545.1 Actinomycetes bacterium
CGGAGGCGTACCTATGGCCACATCAACTGACGGCAACGGGGTGGATAGCTTCGAACAGGATCAGCCACGACGCTCACGGCGCCACTCTGGGCCGGTCCAGTACCGTGGTCCGGATCGAAGGACTAGGGGTCACCTTGCTCTTCCTGATCGCCATCAGCATCGGCTGGCGATCGCTCGGATGATGATTGTTGTCTTCGTTGTCATTTTGGTCGCCGGCGTTGCTCAGGTTCTTGTCGATTCCCTCGCAGGCTCGACGACCCTGTCGGATCTTGACGCCATCGATGACGTAACGAGCACGGCCATGCTCTTGTTGGCCACCATCGCTGCGATGAGTTCACTGCTTGGCAGGCGCCTTATGGGGCATATCAATTATGCGTTTGTCGGTTTCGGACTGCTCTTCGTATTTGTGCTGGCTCCGATGCTGCTGCGAGTTCCCTACGTTATCGGAAACCTGGACCCTGTCTGGATACTTGCTGCCTATGTCTCATCGATCTCCGCGGCGATAGTGGGATTGACACTTTTGATTATGGCCCCCTTCTGGCCGCGAATCGATACTGCTCTGTCCACGCTCCGGCTCGGTCTTTGGTCGGTTACCTTGGCGGCACTGGTATCGCTCGGACTGTCGGCCTTGCCAGTTCATTGGCTTCTCGTGATTTCGCCGGTTGCGACGCTCGTCACGCGACCAGAGATCACCTCTGTGCCTAGTCTGGTTGTCGGGTTGGATGCGGTTCGTTGGCTGGGCCTTGTCGTCATTTTCGCTTGGAGATCGCGTGATCTTGCAAATGCCGTGCCCGCGACATGGATGGCTGGAGGGCTGCTGTTGGCAGGCATCGCCTCTGTAGCGCGCATCGCTACTCCGCTTGAGCCCGGAGCCGTCGTAGCACTCGATATTCTCGGATTGGGGGCGTCTGCCCTGCTGGTGGCGGCAGCCGCCGTCGGCCTCGACCGTGCAATCGACACATACTGGGACGCGCTCCGAGATGCGGAGATCGCGCGGCGTTCCAGACAACTAGCCGACGAGGCCCATCACGAGGCATGGGGCCGGTACACGCATGATCTACGTTCTTCGATCACCGCAATCTCGCTGTACCTCAACTGGTCCCTATCAGCGAGCAGCCATGACGGTGCTCTCCAGTCCCGAGTGCACCAGAACGCGACCCAAGAGTTCGCGGACCTCGTCCGCGAAGAGGTCCAACGTATTGTCATGTTGAGCCAACACACCCCCGACCAGGTCACATTCGATCTTCGCGAGCTAGTGCAACGCTGGTGCGATCAACGGCTCTCTGGGCGGGGGTATGTGGTCGATGTCCCCGTTGGGCAGCAGGCTTTCGGATCCGAGGAGCTGTTGCGAGAGGTGATGGACCTTCTCCTGACCTTCGGGACGACTTTGGGAGATGTAGGCGGAGATGGGGAGATTATCATTGGCACAACAGACTCAGGGGAGCAGATCATCGTTGCGATCTGGTTCGAGATGGCCAAGATGGCTGACCCAGCCGATAACGGCGCAAAGCAGATGCACGTTTCTCAGGGGAGTGAGGTCGTCATTGTAGCCTCGGTCACCTTTCAGGCCTGTCGACAAGTACTTCGCGCGCAGGGGGGTGATCTCCGGGTCCTCGCAGACAGGCCCGGCTTCGCAGTCGTACTGCCTAGCTGTGAAGATAGTCTCACGGCGGTGCCATCAGAAACGTCATGAGCGCAGCGAGTCCTGGGGGTCGTTTCGCTCGACAGCTCAGGAGTCGAATCGCAAATCAGGTGCCAGGGATTGGTACCTTTGAGGGAGGAGATGTGGTGAGACAAGTTGATATCACAGGCCGAGATCTATCCCACCAAGAGTCACCGACCCGTGTTCTTATCATCGAGGACCATGAACTTGTTGCTGTCAGTTTGTCACTGGTGCTCACGGATCACGGATTCGCGACGAAGGTATACCTCGGAGGCGACCCGGAGGGGGTGCTGCGGACCTGCGATTCCTTTGCTCCTCATGTGGTTCTCTTGGACCTTGATCTAGGCGGTTATACCATGAGTGGCATCGACCTCATCTCGCCACTTCGGAGTCGTGGTAGTTCGGTGGTGGTCTTAACCGGCGTGACCGATCGTGCATGGCTCGGCAAGGCCGCGCGAGAAGGTGCCGACGCAATTCTCAATAAAACTCTGCCCCTCGACGAACTGGAGCGCACGATTGAAATTTGCCGAAGGGGTGACCAACCCGGACTTGTCGAGAGGACCGAACTTCTACAGGAGCTCATTGGCGACGAACGACGACAACGAGAGCAATTAGCACCATTCGCACACCTCACCAAGCGCGAGTGCGACATCCTCTCAGCGATAGCTCAAGGAATATCCGCGACAACGATTGCTTCGAGTTCGTGCGTTACTATCGGCACTATTCGATCGCAGATTCACTCGATCCTGCAGAAGCTGGAGGTGTCGAGCCAGCGAGAGGCCATCGTACTGGCACGAGATAGCGGTTGGCTCGAAATCGGCTGCCATGACGCCGGCAGGGCTCACGAGAGGGTCGTCCATCGAGAAGGATTGGGAGCCCACCGCTAAAGGCACCGGGTCGTCGCGTGGGGGAAGGCAACTGGCGGGAATGGGTTGCTCTATGCCCAGTTGCGGCCTCGCCGAGGACTGATGCCGACGGCGGCCGACAGGATTGGATCGCTGGCAATGACTCTGTTGAGTCCCACTCGGGTCCCGTTAGAGAGCTCGAGTTGAGGCAATCAGATCGATCGCGTGCAGCCCCTCCCACAATGGAGTTGTTGGCCTGTGCGGGAGTGCGACGGCATCATCGACCCCCAACCAACGCATCTGGACCGGGGGAGCCACGCGGGCGTTGGAGTCCTGTCGATTATGGCCAGGATCGGGTCGATGAGGTCCATTCCAAAGGATCGGACATAGCCCTCGCGGAGAGATGATCGTTCAGTGCCGCACTGTCAGCTCTCTGCTCTAAGCTGGTCTTGGCTACGATTCCTCCGGAACCCGACACAGCGTGCGAATACTTTCGGTTACCTGCGCTCGGGACCAGCACCTCCTTTGGCGTGTCGCTTCATGCACCTGATTGTGATGAGAAGCGCTTCTTTGTGCCGCCGAATTAGACGTGAGATGCGTTGATCTCTCTGCCTATCGATAGGCCAGGGTCGACTGTTAGCCCTGTGGACCGGTGACGAGTGTGCACGCTGCTCAGTATCGTTTACCTTCGGGGACGATGCCGCACTGCCTGTACGCCGGGTCGGACTCGGTCCGTCGGTACAAGTCCTTGGGTCGAACGCGCGGTTGGGTGTGACACTTGGCAATGGGGTGAGCACCAGACATGGTGATGCTGGTAGACATCGAAATTGCGTGTATGGAGCCCGATAGATTTCGTGGACGTTGTCGCCTCACGATGCTCCGCCGCTCCAGCGAACCTAGGCATTCCTAGGCGCGCCTTTTGTTTTCGCTCTCCAGCCGCTGAGTCTCCCCCGAGCACGCCGCGTGCTCAGGACTCTGCGAGTCGGTGGTATTGCCACCTCCCACGACG
>JAJZXI010000039.1 GCA_021806545.1 Actinomycetes bacterium
CGCGTAATCGCATCCCAACGGTCTCCGAAGGTCGTCCCTGGCTCTTGGCCAAGATCGCCTTCGAGCGCGCCTACCTCTTCTCAGCCCGGCACGGCAAGCTGATACCTACCGGCATCGGATGGTGAGGACTGTGGGTCAGACAGTCATGGGCGTGTGGTAATCGAGCGAACGCTGAAGGAGACGGTGTGGTGCAGGTAATGTGCCGTTTTGCATCGTGGTGAGAGCCAAGTGTTCGCGTCGACCCGGCGGCAAGGCTGGGGTTGAGGGTGTAGCCAGATAGGTCCGACGAACTGGTTGTCGGCATCCGGGCTGCGTTAATGGATCCCATTGCGCAAGTGGCTGTCGAACGCGAGAACCATGGGCGTGGGTGGTCGTGATTGGTGATGTGTCATGAACCTGGGCTGTAGGGTGGTCGTGAGAGAAGTCACTCCATCCGTCTTGGTGGGGTGAAAAAGACGGTAGCCTTAACCTGTTATGGCTAGCAGAGAGAGCGCTCGAAGAGTCGCAAGAGCACAGGCGTCAGGTCGTGGGGCGAAAGTTCGACGTCAGATCCCCGTCGGGTTCTATTCTGCATTGACGGTGATTGTGGTGGCCGGAGTTGCAGTTATTGGCTACTCCAAATACGAGCTCGATCATCCGGCGTCGACAGCTACCGCAGCTGACCAGCCGGTGATCGGAACGAAATGGCATACCGCGATCGGTTTCGATTCCTGCGGCAAATACTTGCCGGTCCTGGCCAAGACGACCAACGCCAGCAGTGGTGTCACCTCGCTCGGCAACGGCGTTCTCACAGTCGCCCCGAAGGCAAAGAACCAAGAAGGGGCCAATGCGACGCTCGCGTTAGTTCCCCGTGGAGTGCAGGGACTCAAGATCCTCCATGACGGGTTTCAGTTGCCCGGTGGAAGGCCAGTCACCGCGACGGCCGGTTGCGCCGGCAAGCCGGCCCGATTTGGAATTTACGTGTGGTCGTCACTGCTTGCTACCAAACCCACTGTCTATAGTAACCCAGCAGATGTTCGGTTGCAGAACGATCAGGTTATCACGGTGGCAGTGGTGGCGAAGGGTACGACGCCGCCGCAACCTCCAACAGCGGCGAACCTGGCGACCGTTGGAACGACGAGTACACCGAGGTCGTCTGTGCCGAGCAAGGTTGCGAGTACAGGTAAAGCGCACAGTGGGAAGTCAACGTCGACATCGAAGTCATCGGGCAGCAAAAAGTAAGAGGAGGGGAGATGCGAGCAGTCGTTCTCGTCGGAGGGGAGGGCACTCGGCTCCGACCCTTGACGTTCCATACTCCGAAACAGATGCTTCGGGTTATTGGTTTCCCAATGCTGGAGCGTGTGCTGCGCCGTTTGCGTGACTTTGGGGTTGATGAGGTTGTGCTCTCGCTCGGGTATCAACCGGATGCCTTTCGGCTTGCCTATCCGACCGGCGAGGCTGCTGGTGTTCGTCTGACCTACGCAGTTGAAGAGGAGCCGCTCGACACCGCTGGGGCAATCCGTTTCGCCGCGGAGAGTGCTGGTATCGACGAGACCTTTCTTGTAGTGAACGGTGATATTTTGACTGACCTCGATGTCAAGGATCTGATGGATTTCCATCTCGATCGTCGTAGTCTCGCGACGATTGGCCTGGTGCGCGTCGAAGATCCGAGTCAGTTTGGAGTCGTCGTGAAGGACGATCAGGGGCGCGCCCTGCGCTTCGTGGAGAAGCCGTCAATCGAGACGGCTCCGTCGCACGATATCAATGCCGGCATCTATGTTCTTGAGCCCAGTGCTCTTGAGATGATCCCACAGCGCGGCCGAATGTCGATCGAGCGGGAGTTGTTTCCGCGACTTGTCGAGGAGGGGAATCTCTTTGCACGAGCGTATGAGTGCTATTGGTTGGATGCAGGCACGCCCAAGAACTACTACCGGGCTATCCGTGACATCTTGTTCGGTGCTCGTATCGGTGAGTTGGTGCCTGCGACCTCGTGGTACCCAGCCCCGAACCAACCCGATGACGCGCATGGGCACTGTTACATTGGCTCCGCAGTGGAGTTGAGTTCGATGTCACGCGTCGTTGGCTCGGTGATCGAGGATGGCGTGGAGATTGCAGAGGGTGCAACGGTGATCGATTCGATCGTGCTCGAAGGGGCGCGTGTTGGTCCAGGCGCGGTGGTTCGCGGATCAATCGTGGGAGCACGGACGATGGTCCCAGAGGATGTCCATCTCGATGATCTTGCAATCGTCGCCGAGAGCACTGAGCTGCGCCCTGGTGATTCGCTCGTTGGTGCCGGACGGCTGTAGATGGCGCCACCGGTTCTCGTCACCGGAGGAGCTGGTTTTATCGGCTCCCACCTCGTGGAGCGACTGATCGATGCCGGCTATGAGGTTGATGTGGTCGATAACCTCTCGACTGGCTCGCTTGCAAATCTGCGGGTAGCTCGCGGCAGGGGAAATCGAGGCTTACACTTTCATAAGCTCGATATCGTCGATGGCGACCTAGCGGCGCTGATGGGACGGCGACAGCCGATGGCAGTGATCCACTTGGCAGCTAGGGCGGACGTTCGCGAGTCGATGCTAGATCCGCTGGGAGATCTGTCCGCCAATCTCGTCGGATCGTTGCGAGTGCTCGAAGCGGCCAGACACACCGGTGTATCCAAGGTTATTTTCGCGACGAGTGCGGGGGTCTATGGGGCGGTCGATGCTTCAGAGCTGCCGATCCGGGAGGATGTCGTTCACGTGCCGGATTCGTTCTATGGTCTCTCCAAGGATGCTGTGCTCGGATATCTGCGCCTCTATCGGGACAACTTCGACCTAGAATACACGGCCCTGATCTTGGCCAACGTGTATGGGCCGAGACAGGGCATGCTGGGTGAGGGCGGGGTAGTGGCAAAATTCGCACAGGCGATCGCGTCAGGAAGCCCGGCCACCATCATTGGAGATGGCTCACAGACGCGAGATCTCATCTATGTTGACGATGTCGTCGATGCGTTCTATCGGTCGCTGGAACAGGGTGGCGGCCTGACATTGAATATTGCTACCGGCATCGAGACCTCGATTGCAACGCTGCACAAGGAGATGTACCGAATCGCTGGGTGCGATTACCGTGACCCTCGCTATGTGGAGGCTGTTCCTGGAGAGATCATGCGGTCGAGTCTTGACGCGCGCAGGGCGGGATGGTATCTGCGATGGCACGCCGCTACGCCGCTGGAGCGGGGCCTTGAGAAGGTACTCGACTGGTATGGTGCGCTCCGCCGATCCTCCCAGATCCGCTAACGAAAGAGATCTGAGTGATAGCTTCGCACTACGTCGGTACTGATTGAGCCGCGCCCTCGCTGGTGTGTGTTTTCATAGCCACGAACGATGACAAACGGGTTGCGCCCATTCTTACGTTTGACGAGGTCGGCCGCCGCTGCTAGCTCATCGGCGACGCAGACCTCGGTTGCTTGAAGCACCACACCGTTGTGGTCGAGTGTACCGCGTAGATCGAGAATCGGGTCTAGTCCTGCTATCCCTATGGCAACGTCGGTAACGCCTGACCTCCAGGTTCTCCCGAAAGTGTCGGTGATAATGACAGCGAGTTCACATTGAGTTCGATGCTCGAGCTGAGCCAAGAGACGCCTGGCGCTTCGGTCCGGGTCGATAGGTAGCAGCGTCACAGTTCCAGGATCACTATTGGATCGATCGATGCCAGCGTTGGCGCAGATGAACCCATGATGTGTTTCGGTGATGGCAAGCGCTCCACGACGACGCAGGATTCGCCTGGACTCCGCGCGCACGAGCGCATCGAAGGCTGTCGGATCGTTGTCTGCGAGAACGGCGATTCGCCCCTCGGCTTTGGACACCACCTTTTGCGTCACGATCACGATGTCGCCGTCGATCAGGTCGAAGTCGCGCAGGATCAGTGCAGCCAAATCGGTACCCTCGACGACGTCCTCTTCGAGACTTACGGTGAGGAGCTGGAGATTGGTTTGGGTCATGCGTTAGCCACTACAAACCTGGCGAGGTCGGTTGCGGAGGCAAGGTCTTGCATGAGCGTCTGCGTTACCCGGACACCAAAGCCCATCGATTCGATGGAGTCGGTCAAGATCTCGTCGACGGTGTCGATCACGAACTCGCTGGCGACGTCCGAGTACAGGCCGGCCACCGTTCGTGCATCGTGCTGGGTCATCAGGGAGTCGAGCATGGCAGCCAGTGGACCCTTGACGGCTTCGCCCCCAATAATTGGAGATATCGCAACGACATCGCCGTTGATTGCACGTTCGGCGAGTTGCTGTCGGATGCCAGACAAGGCGATGATGGGACCGATGGAGAGGATCGGATTCGACGGAGCGATAATGATACGCCGAGCATTCGAGAGGGCTTCACGAACGGCATTCGTTGGTCGTGCGGCCTCGATCCCGTCATAGCGCACACGCAGCACTCGCGGTTGATGATGATAGCGCACAAAGTACTCCTGGAAGTCGAGTTCGATAATCTGGTCACCGCCGTCTTCGGCATTGATCTGGACGAGTACCTTGGTAGCGACCTCATCATCGGTCATAGGGAGGAGACTGGCTGGTAAATTGAGGCGTCGCGCAATCTGGGAGGTGATCGCGGTCAGGCTCTCTCCCGAGTAGAGCTGTTGCGTGCGGTACATGTGGAGCCCCAGATCTCGGTCACCGAGAGTGAACCATGGATCGTCACCGAGCAGTTCGAGTGTCGCACGAGCCATGAAGCTCTCATCGCGAACACCCCAGCCTGTCGCCGGATTCACCATGTCTGCAAGTGTGTAGGTGACGGTGTCGAGGTCTGGGCAGATCCGCAGGCCGTAGTGCCACCAGTCGTCTCCCGTGTTGACGACCACGACGATCTCCTCGTCGAGTTCGGCGTTGGTCAGTCCGCGCAAAAATTTGGCGGCACCGATGCCACCAGCAAGTACAGCAATCACCTCAGTCGATCTCCTTGTGGTCTGCTGATAACGCGCCAGTCGACGGGGCGCTCGATCATTTATTCTATCGATGTGAGCGCGTTGCAACGAGATGGTCTAATCGTTGGTTTTGGAGCGGACCTCGGCGATCGCCGCTAACGTAGACTCGTCTTGTGCGATCGCCTCCGAGTAGAGGCGGTTGAGCGGTCGATCGTTGGTGCGAGCAATTGGAGGTAGGTCGTCCGAGTAGCAATCGAGCTCACTGCGGTGGTGGGTCGTCGCAGTGGCATTGGAGAGTTTGCCTATCACATGGCTGAGTCGGTTGCCCGACACGTTGATGCCGCGGGCTTTATGATCTCGATGCGGGGGCGAGGGAAGTTGCGAGACCTCCTGCCCCCCGGAGTCTCGCACCTGAGTCTGGCGCTGCCTGCACGTCCTCTGATGGCTTCGTGGCGATGGTGTTATTGTCCTGATCTTCGTTGGCTCTTCCATGGCTTTGATGTCGTGCACGGCACGAATTTTGTCGTCCCTCCGTCAAGGGGTATCGCACGGGTAGTGACGGTACATGATCTGACTCCACTGCTGTTTCCCCGTTTTTGTCGGCCCGAAGTTCTTGGCTTCCCTGCGCTGGTGCGCCACGCGATCCGATCCGGCGCTTATGTCCACACTCCATCTGAGTTTGTACGTCAGCAGGTTCTCGAGTATCTGGATGCCGATCCTGAGAGAGTGGTCTCGATAGCCCACGGGATTACGCCACTGGATGCCGACCCTGAACCCCCGCACTTCGCTTCGCTGCTCGATGGTCGCCCTTGGGTTCTTGCGATGTCGACGCTCGAGCCTCGCAAAGGCCTCGCCAGCCTAGTGAAGGCTTTTGAGGGGATCGCCCCACTGCACCCTGATCTCCTTTTGGTCCTTACTGGGCAGGCGGGCTGGGGGATCGACGACCTTCTTGGCCAGCTGAAGAACTCATCGATTGCTGAGCGGGTTGTACTGTCGGGTTACGTGTCTGACAACGATCGATCTTGGCTCCTGCGAAATGCGACAGTCTTCGCGTACCCGAGCCTCTACGAGGGTTTTGGGCTTCCGCCGTTGGAGGCCATGAGTGTTGGGACCCCGGTGGTGTCGACGGACGCGGGTGCGATACCTGAGGTCGTTGGCTCGGCTGCGATCTTGGTGCCACCGAACTCGGTCGATGAACTTGCCGATGCTCTCACTGAGGTTGTCACCTCGTCGACAACGCGCGCGTCCCTGGTGGAACTTGGTTACGAGCGGGCCCGTCGATACTCATGGCACACCAATGGTGAACAGATGGCCACTCTCTACAGCCAGGCATCACGACGTTGAGGTCAGGACTGTTGTTGGTGGACCAGTTGACTCGCCCCGTCCCCGGTGGCATTGGGGTCTATATCGCCGGCGTGCTCCAGGGGCTCACCACACTCGGGCTTGATGAAGGGATGGACTTGCTGACCTCACGTACGGCGCTCAGGCTCGGCCTTGACCGATGGCGAGGTTCACGTCTCCAAGCCCATTTTGGTTATCGTTTGCAGCAGCGACTGTGGGATCATAGTGGACACCTTCCGAGAGGCAACTGGGCGTTCTACCACGCGTTTTCACTCGGGGGCCCTCGGCTCTCGATGCCAATTCCCAAGGCTGTGGCCGTCTATGACCTCCTGTTTCGCACCTCCCGCGAGACATTTCCTACTCGGGCTAGGGACTGGCACGAACGCCGATTCGAACAGGTCCTAGAGAGCGACAGCCGGATCGTGACGTTGGCACCCGAGACCGTTGATCTCTTGGTCGAGGCAGGCGCCGCTATGAGTCGCATCACGGTGATACCACCTGGCGTCGATCATGTCCCACCTGTTGATACTCAGGGCACGGCGGCCTTGCTGGATCGTCTGGGTGTCACGGGCAGATATCTGATGGTTCTGGGTACCCTTGAGCCTCGCAAAAACCTACCTCGAATCCTTCGCGCTTATCAACAGTATCGAGCGACTGCCTTTGACCCCCCACCATTGCTCATCGTCGGACCCATGGGCTGGGGACAGGAGATCGTCCCGCCTCGTGGCGTTTCGCTCACGGGTAAGGTCAGTGCTGGTGTGGTCGCTGGCCTGCTGGCGCGAGCGTGGGCCCTCATCTATGTGCCGCTCCAAGAGGGATTTGGCCTACCGGTGATCGAGGCCATGTCGTCGGCACTGCCCGTGGTGACCTCGGCGGGTATTCCAGCGGCGCGTTTTGGCGGTCTGGGCGTCGAACCAACGGATGTCGATGCGATCGCGTCGGCGATCGCTCGAATCGTTGAGGACGAGCCGCTCCGATCTAGGCTAGTGACTCATGGACTGCTCGCGGTCGAAGGACTATCCTGGGTTGAAGCTGCCCGGAAACACGTACAACTATGGGAGGAGCTGGCGAAGTGAACCCTGTAGCTATCGACGCAACGTCAATCCCTAGTGACCCTACCGGGGCGGGACGCTACGCCAAAGAGCTCGTCGCGGCAATCTACCATCTCGATGATCGGCCAGCGGTCTCCCTGCTCACGACGCGCGCGTCGTTGCGGCTGTTCGCACTTCCGCCACGCGGAAATTATGAGAACCTGATTGCTGCACCCAACAGTCGGCCACTTCGTCTGCTCTATCAGGAGCGAAGCCTGGCAACCATTGCCATTAAGGGCGGAGCCCGTGTCTTTCACGGACTCCATTATCAGGTTCCCGCAGCCCGCGGACGTCTGAGAGTAATTTCGACCATTCATGACTTGACGTTTTTCGACAACCCCGAGTGGCATGAGCCCGCGAAGGTGCGCTATTTTCAGCGCGCTATTCGCCTGGCAGTTAAGCGATCCGATGCGCTCATTGTGCCGTCTCACGCGACTGCCGGCCGACTAGTCCAACACTTTGCGAATACACCTCCCATTCACGTTATTTATCATGGTGTGGACCCGATATTGGTTCCTGAGCATGGCGGCGACGAGGATGATGCCGTGGAACTGTGCTCCCTTGGCACGATAGAACCAAGAAAGAATCTTGCGCGCGTTGTGGAGGCCTTTGACGTTGTGGCGGATCGACACCCGAATTGGCGGCTGCGCATTATTGGAAAACGTGGTTGGAAAACTGCTGAGTTTGACCATGCACTTGCGGTGATGCGCAATCGCGACCGTGTCAGTATCGAGGGATATCTCGAGGAGAAGGAGCTGCGCCGCGCCCTGCGCAGGGCTCGAGCGATGATCTATGTCTCGAATGCCGAAGGTTTCGGACTGCCGGTGTTGGAGGCGCTAGCTTCAGGGCTCAACGTCGTGACAAGCAACCGGTCGGCCATGGCTGAGGTGGCTGGTGGGTACGCTTGGTTGGCCGACCCCGACGACACCGAATCTATTGCGGGAGGTATCGAGGCGGCAGCCGTAACGTCGCGCACCCCGGACGAGATCGAGCGTCAGGTGGCGTGGGCACGTAGCTTTACTTGGGAGCGCGCCGCGCGTCAGACCACCGACCTTTACCATGAGCTGCTCGGGGAGTAGTCGAGCGTGAGGGCACTTGTCACCGGCAGCCGCGGCTTTGTGGGAGGCTGGCTCTGTCGTCACCTGCGTGATGCAGGCGACCAGGTGGTCGAGCTCGATGCAGGAGTCGACCTCTGTGAGCGAGCAGCGTTGGAGGCAGCGATTGCCGGGGGTGAATATGATGTCTGCTATCACCTAGCGGCCTTGTCTCATGTCGGCCAGTCCTGGTCCGACCCGGGGCTGTACTACCACAACAATGTGGTTGGCACGGCCAACTTGGTCTCAACATTGCTCGGCTTGCGGCAGCCGCCGCGTTTGGTCCATGTCTCGTCGTCGGAGGTCTACGGGCGAGTAGACCCTCGTGATCTCCCGATTGTAGAGGCTCAGGCGCTACATCCAGTCTCGCCCTACGCGGCTTCGAAGGCGTCGTCGGAGTTGGCTGCGCTGCAGGGCTTCTACGGACAGGGTTTGCCAGTGATCGTGGCGCGACCTTTCAATCACACTGGACCTGGACAGTCGGCAAACTATCTTGTTCCGGCGCTCGCTGCCAGGCTGATCGAGGCGCAGGCAACTCATCAGCGATATCTCAAAGTAGGTAACGTTCGCGCCAGCCGCGACTTCATGGATGTTCGGGATGTGGTGCGAGCCTATCGGCTGTTGGCGTGTCTGGGTGAACCAGGCGAGATCTATAATGTCTGCGCCGGTGAAGCAGTGAGCGTTGAAGATGTCATTGAGCTACTGACACGTGTTCTTGACTATAGGGTCGCTCTTGACGTGGACCCAGGCCTGCTACGCCCCAACGATGTCGAGCTGGTGGTGGGAGACCCGACCCGATTGCACTTGACAACGGGGTTTCGCCCTCAGGTGTCGCTTCTTGAGACCGTGAAGTCCGTCGTTGGTAGCCTTATGGGTGACGGTCGTCACCCTGGGTAGGGCGACTAGTGTGTAGCTTCTGATGCAAGCACCCCCGAACGTGGCAGTGGTTGTCGTCGCTCATGATCCTGGCGACTACTTCGAGGATTGTCTGGCGAGTATCTCCTCGCTGAGCTATCCTGACCTCGAGGTCGTCATCGTCAACGTTGACCAGTCTGAGCAGGTGACGCAGGTCACCCAGCGACTTTTGCCGAACGCTAGGGTTCACGAGTTGCCCGGCGACCCAGGCTATGCGGCAGCTGCCAACGCCGGCGCGGCACAGGTAAGCGACGCACAGTTCTTGCTGTTTTGCCACGATGACGTTGCCTTGGCGCCAAATGCCTTGGCGGCCATGATGGAGGTTGCCTTTGCTACTAACTCTGGCCTCGTCACTCCTAAGGTAGTCGCCTTCGATTCTCCTCGCCAGATCCTGGAACTTGGGAGCGACTTAGATTTCCTGATGGGCACGGCACCGCGCATCGAGGTTGGCGACCTGGATCAGGGTCAACATGATGAGATCAATGAAGTGGCGGTCGCGTCGAGCTGTGCGATGCTGATCAGGACCGATCTTTTCACGATGCTTGGGGGCTTTGATCCAAACTTTGGTAGTGTTTACCACGAGGTCGATCTGTCGAGTCGGGTACGAATGGCTGGCGCGCGGATCTCGACTGCGCCGCATGCTCGTGTTCGACACCGCGCGGTATCCACCTCCGGTAGGCGCTCACCTCGGCTACGAGCGGTTGGGCGCGGGGTAGTCGTGGATGAACGCGTTGCGCTGTCCCATGCCGAGCGAATCAGGTTGAAGCGAAGTCATCAGGCGCGGTGTATTGCCAAACTTGAGCACGGACGCAGGCGGATTTTGTCCTTGGTGGTCTTTTTCATCGAGCGCTTGGCCGAGGCGCTGTTCATGTTCCTCACGGCACGCCCGCGAGTGGCTTGGGGTTGTCTGAGCGCTTTTGGGGTACTTCGTGATCGTGAACAGCTGCGCCGTGAACGTGACGCGATGCTGGCGGCAGGTCTCGATCCCCGCCTGGTAACATTCTCTGGCTCGTGGTTGACACTCAGAAGATTTTTGTCGCATTCGAGAACTCCTGCTTCGACCGCGACCCCACCGGATATCCAGGAGACCAGTCAATGGGCCGGTAATAGCCGGGTTAGCGCTGTCGGGCGTTGGGCTCTCTGGGTGGCGATCGGCTTGAGTATTATCCTGGCGCGTTCTGCATTGTTTGCGCCCACGCCGTTGAATGGTTCCTTTACCCTGTACACGTCGCCGCTCCGGCTAATTGGTGACTATTTCTCTGGTCACGGGGCGAGCCATCTCCTTGGCGTGGCGGTTCTACCCACGTCGGACCTGATTATCGGGTTGCTTGGTTTGGTGCTCTTTGGACACACCGCACTGGGAGTCTGGCTGTTGGTGGTCGGGGCGATGATTCTCGGACCGTTTGGCACCTATCGTGTTGCGCGCCGTCGTCTCCCCGATGGCGTTGCTCGTATGGCGGGTGCACTCTACGCACTCTCGCCGATCGTCACCGTAGCGCTGACTCGGGGGTCGATCTATGCGATCTTTGGTTACGCGATAGCCCCGCTACTCCTGGCGACCTCGATCGATGCGATTGCGGCTCAACGCAAGTCCCGTCGCATGATGCGCCGTGCGAACCTGCGCGTTGCGGGGGTCTTCGCGCTTGCAATTGCACTTGCGCCCCAGCTCGCCATTGTGTGGATTGCGGCCGTGCTTGTACAGGTCGTCGTCTACGTCATCGGAGCGAGCTTCGAGCGGGCTCGCAGGCTCGTGGTAGTCCTCGCTTATGCGACGTTCTTTGGTTCCTTAGTCAACTTGCCTTGGATTGGCGCATTGGTCGTGGTGCACCCTGGCGCCGACTATCTTTTCACGGGTTTCGTGACGCCGTTGAGCTCTTCGGTGAGTGCTATTTTTGGCGCCTCGGTGGTGCAGGGACTGTCGGCATGGCTGGTGGGTGCCATGGTGCTCACGCTTGTCGTCGTTGTCCTGGGCTTCGGGGACGGTTCAGATGCCTCTCTTCTGGTGGCGACGGTTGCCGTTGTGGGCTACCTGATCGTCGCGGTTTTTGCGGGTCGCGGGCTCCTCGGTGGTTCACCGATTGCTCCCGTGTACCCGCTGACCATGGCGGTCCTCGTTGCATCGGTGGCGGTGCCAAGAGCTGTGTTGATCATGTTGTCCCGGTTGCGCTCGTTGAGCCTTGGCCTGCATCATGTGATGGCAGGCGTCGTCACGCTGGTACTGGCCGTCACCGTCGTGGGGTCAGCGCTTGGAGCCTTGGGCGGACAATCGAGCCCCCCGGGCGCGACGCG
Source organism: Actinomycetes bacterium (assembly GCA_021806545.1). Classification (GTDB taxonomy): domain Bacteria; phylum Actinomycetota; class Acidimicrobiia; order Acidimicrobiales; family Acidimicrobiaceae; genus Ferrimicrobium. Next base: position 11,621 of record JAJZXI010000039.1, read on the forward strand.
AGATACACTTCCATTGGTGGAGGGGTTGGTTCGTAATCCGGGTTCAGTGCTGTGGGTAGAACTCGGCACGGGTCCACGTGTCGTGACCGGTGAGAAGCTTACTAATGGCGTCTATGTTGGACTCACACGGGGAGTGGCCCCTAACATTGTGACTGCCGGTGCAGCACCTATTACGCGTGGTCAGGCGGTGCTTGATCGCCTGGTCGGTCTGGCATTAGCGGGCAGAACCGTTCGCCTTGGGGACGCCCTCGCTGCAGATGGAGTCGGTGAGGTAGTGGTCGTTGGTGCCAACTCGACAACGGCAGCTGATGCGTTCACTACGGCCTTTCGCCGCCAACTCGACATGTCACAACTTTTTGCGCAAGGTGACATCTCCGTGTATCGGCTTACCGCCCGCTTGGCGAGGTCTACCACCACCAGCGCCGCTGGGTCGAACCTGTTGTTCTCGGCTAGCATCGTGATTCAGATGGGTGCCATCCTCGCACTACTGCTCGGCCTGTTCGGGCGCCGGTCGTGGCTCCGAGCGAGACCCTTCACTACGAGAGGCGCGCGAACAGCGCTGCGGCCAGACACCTCGGTGAGTGTCCCAGTTGGTAGTCAGCGCTGATGAGATCGTCCAAGGTAATCCTGGTTGCAATGATAGCGGTGCTCATAGCGGGCGTCGGGCTCACTCGCTCGTTCGCCGCTAGCCGTTCGAAATTTGCGGTTTCTCACGTTCCATTCGGTATCGGGAGCCTTGCCGTGCCCACTGCAGTGCCGCAGGCATCGTCGGTGAGCTGGTATTGCGTAGTACCACCGACCATTGGGACAATTAAGACTGATGGCATTGTGCTAGAGAACCCGACCCGTTATGCGCGGCGTCTGTTGATAAGCTCGGAGGTGGGTAAACGTCTCGAACACGGTATCATGTTGGCACACTCGTCGCTGCACTTGCTCGTCGGTCCTGGGCACGGTCGGGTCATCGTCTCCTCGGGTGGAGTTGTTGCCTTTGTCGAGACACGCACCACGTCAGCTGCGGCTCCTCAGATCAGTCCGTGCAGCTCATCGCCGAGCAATTCCTGGACACTTGAGGGACTCTCGACTACGACAGGGACCCGGTCGTCTATCTCGATCTATAATCCGTTCAAGGTGCAAGCAGTAGTGGATTTGAGCTACTACTCTTCCCAAGGCGTACTTGCAGTTCCTTCGGTGGAGGGGCTCATCGCGAAGCCTGGTGCCGTCCTCACGGTCAATGCGGAGCGGTTTGCACCCAACGCCAAGGATATCGCCGCAACCGTCTCGGTGCGATCAGGGAGCGTCATCGCCGTCGCGAGTGTTGCATCGCCAAATCCACAGGTAGTCCTGGGCGACGCGGCACCATCGACGCGCCTCTACCTGCCCTATGTGCCTACCGGCGGCTTGAAGGCGTTGGTGGTTGATCTCGTCAACACCTCTTCAATCTCGGATACTGTGACGATTTCTATGGCGGGATTTACGGGTAGCACTGGTGTGGCAGTCATGCAAAGCATGCACCCGGTCGAGCGGGTAACGGTCCCAGCTAACTCTCCGTTGGCGGTGGATATGACTTCGATTGCCAGTACCACAAGCTCCGGCGCGGTGGCAATCAAAGTGATGGCACGAAGACCGTTGTTCGGGTTGGGCTCGATAGAGACCTCAAGTGGGACGGCACCGTTCTTTGCGATTACTCCATCGTTTTTTCATTCAGCACGCTGGTGGGTGAGCTGCGTTGCAAACCCAGCCCATCGCGGTCCTGAGGTGGTTTTCAGTCGTGCGAGTCGCGTCTCGGTTATCGGTGGTAGTTTGGCGGGCGGGCATGTTCAGAAATCGACTTCGACCAACATTCTCAGTCCATCGGTTGGGCCAATCGGACTCACATCAGCGACGCCGTCTCTCTATCAGTTGCACCTGTCAAGAGCAATGACGCTAGGAACGCTTCCACTGTCGGAGGGCTGTGCAGCTCTTCCTGCGACCTAATCGGTGGTGAGGACTCAAGGATGCGCTGACCCCGATCTGGTTTTGCCCTGGCGGCGGTCGTACGCTACTGAACTGCTGAGAATCCGATGGCCCACAGGCGCTCATAGCCAGCCCGCTGTATGGCCTCGATGATTGATCGAGGCTCGGCCTGGAGTTCTGTCGTTGTGGCGAGGAGTGCGTGAGCCATCGCGTCGGGAATTGGATAGTTCCCCCCCTGCTCAGCGACACTAACGAGAAGACTCGCAAGCTCAGGTGTCTCGGTGCTGAGCGGACCGTTCGCACCCCAACACCGCAGTACGGTTGCTACCAGGGTAAGAAGCGAGAGGTTTCGCGTTACGGTGATGGTGGTGCTTCGACGATTCGGGTTGAGCACATAGGGCGCGCCGAGGTAGTTGCGCTGTTCGATCGTCACGAACCCGAGCTCTTCGCTCAGGTGATTGGCAAGATCAGCCAGGGTGGGGCCATCAGTCCAAACAAGAGCCTCTCCAGGCTGCTCATCCAGTTCGATTCGGGAACTGAGGAAGGCGACTGCCTCCCGACGCGCGCGATCATAGTCTCGAACGATGCGACCTAGTTGCATGCGACCATGCTATCGTCGCTTGACAAGTCTGAGGAAGGTCGCTTGGGCGCTCGTGATATGACCGGCGAGCTCAAAGTCGATCGGCGTTGCAAACTCGCGCGTGACAAGGAGCTCGGAGGATGCCCCAGCTATGAGATGACGAATCGTCAGGCAGAATTCATCAACGAGATCTCTCGTGAGCAGGTCGCCGAGCAGTGTCGGGCCACCCTCGCAGAGAACCCCCCCTGGCTGGCTGTTGTCGACGCCGAGGAGCGCGCTAAGGCCTGGGTTGTCGATAGCGGAGGGGATTTGAAGGTATTCGATGGTGCCGTTAGGGATCTCCGTCGATGACGCGACGGGATTCGCCTCCCGGGATGCGACGACGATCCTCAGCGGGTGAGTGATGCCGAGATGATGGCGCAACTCGACGAGTTCGTCGGTGAGTTTGGGCGTCTGGTAGTTCTCTGCCCTTGCAGTACCGGCGCCAACGAGGATTACCTGCGCGGTAGCACGGAGGAAATGAAAAATTTGGCGATCGAGGTTGGTGGAGAGACCCTTGGAGCGCCCATCAACATCGATCTTGCCGTCGAGGGAGACCACCATGTTGATGCGCAGCGTCTGGGAGCCGGTGGGCGGGTAGGTCCCGAGCAACTGCAGGTAGTCGTCGGTGCCGTGACTGGCTGCCGTCATCGAACCCAATGCCACGTAAGAGTCGCGTGTTTCACTAGCAAGGTACCTTAGCAGATTGTCGGTAGCTAGCTCCTGGTGGCTTGGCCATGAGGACATCCCGGGCGGTTTGACCCCTAACGTGGAGGTTATGGAGATGCTTCTTGGTTTCGAGGCGGTGGCGCCGAGCCGCGACGACCTGATCAGCTCACTCGTTCCTCCCCAGAATTTTGCTGATGCCGATTTCGATTCTTACCATCCTGATAAGCGATACCCATCTCAACAGCAAGCTAAGGAGACTCTGATCGATTTTGTTCGACAACATCGCATGGACGAGCCGTCTCGTTGGCGTCGACGGCAGAGGTCGCGGCTGGAAAGGCCGATTGGCTGGTATCTTGACGGAGGTTTTGGCGTAGGCAAGACGCACCTGTTGGCCGCTACCTTCACCGCCTGGCGTGGCCCCAAGTACTATGTGTCGTTCTCCGGCCTGACGAGCCTCGTTGGCGCGCTGTCCTTCGGTGGAGCTTTGGATCTCCTCCAAGGTGCGACGCTGCTTGCCATCGATGAGTTTGAATTGGATGACCCCGGAGACACGGTGTTGATCAGCCGTCTCGCTGGCGAGCTGGTCGAGACTGGCACCAATCTCGTTGTTACTTCGAACACACTTCCTAGTCGACTTGGCGAGGGTCGCTTCGCCGCAGAGGACTTCCTGCGCGAGATCCAAGGACTTGCCGATGCCTTTCGAGTGATCACGATCGAAGGTGGCGACTTTAGACGGCGCGCGTTTGAGTTGAACCACCAGCGAGGCGAATCGGTGCCACTGGGAGATGGTGCGGTTCGAACCCCATTGGCTTCGCTCTTGCGCGAGTTGGGGCAGATCCATCCTGTTCGCTATCGTGGCGTCGTGAGTCAACTCGTCGGAGTAGAGATATATGATGCCTCACAAATCGTAAGCCAAGTTGATGCGCTTCGGTTCTGCAGCCTGGTAGACGTACTCTACGACTTTGGAGTGCCGGTGCGCATTCGAGGAGTTAATTTGGCCGAGCTCTTTCCATCCAGCTTTTTGGCAGGAGGATTTCGACACAAGTATGGGCGGTGCTTGTCGAGACTTGTTGAGCTTGAGATGACCTCGGGTTCAACCGAGTGGAACTATGAAAGCGGCACGGGAGCCACCTAGAGGGCTTGGACTGATGGAAAAGGTGCCGCCGTGCCCGGCAGCCTTTGCATGAAGGTTTGCGATCCCATGACCTGGTTGCGGCTGATCGCTGATTCCGATGCCGTCGTCAGCAACAACGATCGTCAGGACGTCAGAGACGCCAATCTCGATGCGGGTCTCGTTGGCTTGGGCATGCTTGATGACATTGGTTATCAGCTCCCGTACGACGTTGAGCGCAAGTGCCTTGGTCGCACCGCTTAGCACGGTGTCGATGGGGCCAGTGAATACGACGTGGTGCTGAAGGCCAGCGACGATACACAGGCGCGACGCGAGGTCGAGGATCTCTGCACGCGCTGAGTCGCTACGCGTGGCTTCAAGTTCGAAGATGGTTGTTCGAATCTCCGCGATTGCGTTGTCGAGATCGTCAATTGCTTGGCGCACCAGGCTAGAGGCGGTGGGGATGGCGATGGTGGGCAATGCAGCCTGCAGTTGGAGACCGACTGCGAACAGTCGCTGGACGATGTCGTCGTGGAGGTCTCGGGCGATTCTGGCTCGATCATCTTCGACCTCGGCGCGCGCGAGCGCTTGACGCAGTAGCAAATTGTTGATGACGGCGGCAGCCCCAGTTGCGAGAGACTCAAGAATTGCCTGATCGATCTCGTCGTAGGGTGCCCCATCACGCCGGTCAGTGACGTAGATATTGCCAAAGATTCTTTCAGTAGTAAAGATCGGCACGCCGAGGAAGTGGTGCATCTGAGGATGATGGAGAGGGAAGCCAACGGCGCGGGGATCACGTGCAATCGAATTCGAGATTATCGGCGCCTTCGAGCTGATCACAGCGCCGAGAAGTCCTCGGCCTGAGGGAAGGGTTCCGATACGTTGGCGCTCCTCGTCACTAATGCCGGAGGTGACGAAGTCGAGCAGCCGATCGTTGTGCTCGGGGTCCAAGACACCGATTGCCGCATAGCGCGAGCGAGTAAGGTTTCGAGCGTGTTCAGCCAGCAGTGACAGAGTTTGGTCCATGTCGACTTTGCTCACGACATCGATGAGCGCGGCAAAGAGATCCTTCAAGCGAGGTTCGTTGACGAGACGATCCACCACGACTAGGTTAGTCACCAGGCATGGGCCAGGTGCAAAGGAGATGATTCGATGATTTTGTTCGAGGAGCACGAGCTCGATGCGCAGGTTCCTGATTTCGAGCACGGAGGTTTCCGGCCAGCTCGGCTGATCCATCGGGTCGATCCGCTCTTTGGGCATGGGACGAGATTGATAGAGGGTGCAAAGCTTGCGCCTGGAGGCGGAGAGCTTGGCACTGTGGTCGAGCGCGAGGGATTTTGCCCGTTCTGTGTGGATACGATCAGTGAGGCGACCGCTCCGTTTCCTCCCGAGATTGCAAGGAACGGGCGAGTCATTGTAGGTAATGCTTGGGTCGTTCCGAATGTCATCGCGTACTCTTCGGTCTCAGCCGTCGGCATCTATGATGTCAATCGCCACTTTCTCCCACTCAACTCCTTGACGCGTGAACTTGTCTATGACGTCCTGCTTGCGATCGGGCAGCATGGCAAGGCAGTGCGTTCGCAACGACCCGATCTGGTTTACTCTTCGGTCAACGCGAACTATCTTCCGCCTTCGGGTAGTTCACTGATCCACCCTCACATCCAGTCATCGCACGATCTCGTTCCACTGGGATCGCAAGCCAGACTCCTGGAGGCATCGAAGACGCATCTAGAGGCCTATGACACTCCATACTTTGAGGAGCTCATCGCACTTGAGGATGCTCAGGGTCAGCGTATGGTTGCCCATATGGATCCGTTCGTATGGTTGGTCCCTTTCGCGCCTACTGGTTTCTATGAGGCCTGGGCCCTCGCTCCTGGGATCGGCGACCTTGTCGAGCTCGGCGATCCGGATTTATATCAACTCGCCAGTGGACTGGCGCTCGTGCTCGCAACGTATGAGCAGATAGGGGTGCAGTCGTTCAACTTCTCGCTGATCGGTGCTACGCCAGCAAGCAGGGAGTTTGGGGCGAGCCTTCTCTTCCGGATCGTGGCCCGAGCACCGATGAGCCCCTATTACCGCAGTGACGTAACCTACTTCGAGCGTCTGTGCCTTGAAGCCATGATCGACTACTCACCTGAGGAGTGGGCGCAACAGTTGCGCAGCAATTTCGGAACTACGATGTCGGGTTGACCCAAGGTGAGCGCAACCCCCATCGGCAAGGGCGGGGTCAAGTGACCTCGATTGCCGTGCGAAGTCAATACCGTCAGACCCGCAACCGATAGCATGAGCATCGTGAGCGCCTCTATCGGCGACTACGCGCTCTCGTGCACCACGGTGCAGATGCTCGCTCTATCTCGAACAATGTAACGTATGGGTTCGCGGACGCTGACAGAAGATCACCTGCAATAGCCAGATGATCAAACTCGCCCAAGCTCGCAAAGAACACCTAGCTCGGTAAAGGCTCATCCCCCATCCAACGCCAAGCCCTACGAGACTCGATCCGTACCTTTCAAGACTGGTGCAAGCATCTCGATCACTTTGGCAGACCAACCTGGCATATGAGGGCTTTGCCATCGAGATCTATCCGTTCGACGGCTCAACCGCACAGAGGGTGAGGTCTTCGTTCTCAGGTGCTGTTGGGTAGAGTTTGGCATCACTCGCGTATGACACGATATCGTATCTGTCTCATCTGCACCGGTACCAGGGATCGAGTCAATCGATCGTTCGTGGGCTTCACTCACCCGGCTCCACAGATCGAACGCGAGTCAACTGGTATCGGCATGGGTGTCACTCACACCGGTGGACAGTTTCTCGGTGCGCCAAAACTACTGATTCAAGGAGAGAACCGGCGCACAAGGCAAGCTCACCCGACAGGTGAAGGGTTCCAAACACAGGAACAGGACTAAGCTCGCCATCACCAAGCTCTCAGCCAGAGAGTCCGACCGGCACAAGGACCGGATCGGGTGTGGGCGGGCTGGCACCTATTGCCTTCGAGGACCTCAGGGTCAGGGACACGGCCCTTTAACCCCTGGCCATCTCCTACCAGGACTAGCGAGCGCCTCCGCAACGACCTAGCGAGCAAGACAACCACCGCCAGCCCAAAGCATTCTCATATGCACAACGCCATCATGTGTTATGAGGCGTGCTCTACAAGTCATAGCCAGCAAAGCGACCGGCTCGGGTCCTCAGGGCTACCGCGCTAATGCAGCTACGAACCTACCCTGGGATCCACGGGTTAGGAGTAAAACCGTATGGGAAACCGGCAGGGTTGTAT
>JAJZXI010000040.1 GCA_021806545.1 Actinomycetes bacterium
CGGAACGCCGCGCCATAGAGCAGAAACCGGGCCGCAATCAGGATGAAGGCAGCGACGGCGAGGATCAACGCCTCGATCGCGATTCGATGATAAAACGGAGCTGCGAGCCCGAAGGAACCAAGGCTCGGACTCCCCATCCCAGGCATTCACATCTCCTTCACACACCGACATGGTCTCACCACATCGGTGCCCAGTCTATCGCAGGGTCTGCCGCTCGCATGAGCCCCACCACCATCAATGCACCCATCGGTATACCGTTGCCTCTCAGGTTGCTCATAACTCCAGCGGGTCAAAGGTAAAGCGACAGGCACGGCTCTCGGTCGGCCACTCGCCACTCGCGAGGCGTTCGTGCAGTTCATAGCTACTCGCACCGACGACGAGATAGCTCGTCTCACTTTCAGCGATCACCTCCAATCCAGCGAACACCTCAGGCGCTTGTGCATCCACAAGCTCCTTCACCCGCTGACCATGGATTCGCACGATCGCTGTCGCGGGCGGTAGTCCCAAGTGGCGCCGTGACGCTAACTCGCTCCGATAGAGGGGGCGGACGTTACGCGACTCGAGACTCGAGAGCAGGGCCTCGGCGGACCCATCACTGCAGACCAATACCCGCGAAGCGATGGAGGCGCCACGATTGAAGTAGTAGAGCGCCATCGGCAGACCGGCCAGCGACGAGACACCCCAAAACTGCTCGAGGTTGACCAGGGCGATGGCGCCACAGCGCTCAATCCGATCGAGCAGCCCATACCCACCGACGACATACTGGGCGTCGGCCGATGGCATCTCGTCGCCGGTGACGAGTTCGACGTGCGCATGGGTCGCACCTGCCAGCAGAGCCCGCACCCGTTCAGCCGACAACGCCGTCGTCGTCACCTGGGTACCGCTACAGTGCACACAGCGCAAGGGAAGTCGAATCGCGCAGGTTGGACAGTACATCCCTGCAAGGACCAGGCCCCGATGCACCAACGCAAGCCGATGACTCAGACCTGGTCGCTCGATATCCAAGTTGATAGGCGCGAGCGAGGCTTGACAGGTCCCACAGCGTTGGAGCACATGACAACTCCGACAGCGGAGCCAACCGCTCCAACCAGTACTCGGAACGATGACAGCGAGCCTTGGTGAACGAGATTCATCGAGCGCATGACTCCGATCAAGAATGGTGCCAACGACGCCTCGGCTGGGATCCACGTCACTGAGTTGGACAGCGCCAACGCTTGGCCAACGCTTGGCCTCGACGCCAAAGGGCTCACGATAGATGCGAGCGACTGCCACCACAGACAGCGGCGGAGCCGCCGTGATAACAGTGACCGGAATCCCCTCGAGACCGGCGCGAAGCCGTGCAAGCTCGAGCCCGTCAGCACCGGGAGTCGCCTGCTCGCGCATACTGGGATCGATAGGGTCAAGCACGACTAGTACCTCAACTCCGTCGATCGGTGCAAATGCGCCATATCGACCGGCAACCACCAGATCGATCTCGCCGATCGCTGCCCTGGCCCAGTCGACATCGACATCACCAGCGAGGAATCCATCGGCGAGGAGTGCCTGGAGCATCCGGGTGCGCTGGCGCAGTGTCGGACAGACGATGATGCCGCGAACGCCACGTCGCTGCCGCAACAAGACGAGGGCCATCTCGACCGAACTCGCGCCGAGGGAGTGCCAGATGAGATCGATCGGGGCGATTGACGGTGGCAGCCGCGCCTCACTCCGGCTGCCAAACGATGTTGCACCGGTCAACCCATCCGTGAGCGACGAGTCACCATCTGGACCCCTATCGAGCCGAGTACTGGATCCAGGCATCCCGATCGATCGCGTGGCACGTACCTTGGCGGCATCACGTACCCGAGGGCTTCGCAACTTGCGAAGAAAGTACACCGGCGAGCAGACATACCAGCGGGCACTCGCCAGAGCCAGATCAAGGAGCCTCGAGCTGATCCCCGGCCGCCGCAGCCTCAAGACCGGTTTGAGCTCGCAAGCGCCGTCATCCGTGCCAGATCCCACTACCCAGGCGGCGACCCGCCGCGTCTGGAGTTCGACGACGACCTCGTCACCTGGTTGCGGTGACTCGAACGCCTCTGGCCATCGATAGCGATAGGGCCCTGGACGTCCGACGATCTCGACGACGACCTCGACGGTCTTAGAGCCCAAGCTCCGCCTTGAAGGCATCGAGTCGTGAGGTCTCCTCCCAGGTAAAGCCCGTTGAGGTGCGCCCAAAGTGGCCATAGGCGGCGGTTCGGCGATAGATGGGGCGTCGCAAATCGAGAGCCTCAATAATGGCCGCAGGCCTGAGATCGAAGATCTCCAGAATCGCGCGTTCAATCTTGGCGGGGTCAACCACCTCGGTTCCGAAGGTATCCACCATGATGGATACCGGGTGCGCGACGCCGATCGCATAGGCAATCTGCACCTCGCAACGACTCGCCGCTCCAGAGGCAACGACATGCTTGGCTACCCAGCGAGCCGCGTAGGCCGCCGAACGGTCCACCTTCGAGGGATCCTTGCCAGAGAACGCGCCACCACCGTGGCGGGCTGCGCCACCGTAGGTGTCCACGATGATCTTTCGCCCGGTCAGACCGGTATCCGCGTGCGGCCCACCAATCTCAAAGCGTCCCGTGGGATTCGTCAGAATCTGCATGCCATCGGTGTCGATGGTCCTTGGCAACATCGGTTCGATGACGATCGAGGTCAGATCCGGCTTGAGTAGCGTCTCGAGGTCGATCCCCGCCTGATGTTGGGTGGAGATCAGGACCTTGTCGATACGGACCGGACGATAGCCCTCGTACTCTACAGTGACCTGAGTTTTGCCATCCGGACGGAGATAGGGCAGGAGCCCGGCCCGGCGGACCTCCGTGAGGCGCTGGGCCAGACGATGGGCAATCCAGATGGGTAGCGGCATGAGGTCGGGCGTCTCGTCGCAGGCAAAACCGAACATCATCCCCTGATCGCCAGCCCCTAGTGATGACAGCGGGTCGCCTTGGCCCGCGCGCATCTCATAGGCCGTGAGTACGCCGTTGGCGATGTCACGAGACTGCTCGTCAAGCGAGACGACGACACCACAGGTGTTGCCGTCGAATCCGTAGCTCTCGTTGTCGTAACCGATGTCACAGATAGTACGTCGCACGATCTTCGGGATATCGACATAGCCCTCGGTTGTGATCTCGCCAGCCACCACCACGAGGCCCGTCGTCAGCAGCGTCTCGCAGGCAACCCGAGACAGGGGGTCCTGGAAGAGGATCTCATCGAGGATGGAGTCCGAAATCTGATCGGCCATTTTGTCGGGGTGTCCCTCGGTCACCGACTCCGAGGTAAAGAGATAAGGACGCATGATACTCCCAACTTTTGTAGCAGCTCGCTCGCTCTAGCTCCGCTCAGTCTAGACACCGGCCAGCGTGGCAATCGCCGCCAAGATAGCCCGAGCCACCTCGGTCTTCGAGCTCAGCGGAACGTGTGACTCCCGCCCGGTTCTGTCGAGGAGGTAGACCGCGTTCTCTGGCGAGCCAAAGCCGGTACCCGGTGTGGCGACGTTGTTGCCGACCATGAGATCCACACCCTTTTTCGCGAGCTTCTTGGCTACACTCTCCTCGAGCGCCTCCACCTCAGCGGCAAAGCCAACGATGAGCTGGCCCTCACGTCGATGTTCGACGAGCTCCACAAGCACATCAGGGTTCGCGACCAATGAGAGATCGAGCCGCTCTGTGCCCTCGCGCTTGACCTTCCCAAAGAACGGCGCCGCAACGCGAAAGTCCGCAACCGCCGCACTCATGATGAGCACGTCGGAGTCGATCTGTGCTTCGAGCATGGCGTCGAGCAACTCGACGGCGGTCTCCACGCGTACCACGTCGATCAGATCAGCGGGGAACGGAGGCTCTACCGTCGCCACACATCTCACCTTGGCACCCGCGATTGCTGCGGCTCGGGCGATGGCATAGCCCTGGCGCCCGCTCGAGCGATTGCCCAGGTAGCGTACGGCGTCGATCGGTTCACGCGTACCGCCCACCGAGACGGTGATCGACAGGCCTGTCAACGAACGTGATGTCGGCACAAGCCAATAACCAACCGCCTCCACGATCCACGCGGGGTCGACCAAGCGCCCAACGCCTTGATCTCCACCCGCAAGGCGACCCTGCGTCGGCCCGACGAAATGTACGCCATCGGCCGCGAGGAGGTCAACGTTTCGCCGTGTTGCTGGTGCCTCCCACATCGCCGAGTGCATCGCTGGTGCGACGACCACCGGACCGGCAAAGGCAAGCACGAGCGCGGATGCGAGGTCATCGGCGATACCGTGTGCCATCTTGGCGAGGAAATCAGCGCTCGCAGGAACTACGACCAGTAGGTCGGCCCAATGCGCAAGTTCAGTGTGTGGCGATGGCGATGACCCAAAAAGACTCTCGAACGGATTCGCATGGGCGATGGACGCGAGCGACTGCGCCCCGAGAAACTGCCGAGCCGCCTCCGTCTGAACGGTCTCGACCTCGTAGCCACGCTCCAGAAGCTCCCGTACAACCTCGAGCGACTTGAAGGCGGCGACGCCTCCGGTAACGACAACGACAACGCGGCCGTCCAAGAGTCGTGCCCTACTCGGGCTCGTCGTCGTCGATCGCCTCCTCGGCGACCTCTTCGCGAAACTCAGGGACGATCTTGCCAGCCGCAATCTCATCGAAGGCCAGGGATAGCGACTTGGCAGCATCGGACTCCATTTGGGGAGGAATCAGCGTGCCGAGACCATCGCCGAGCCGACTTCGATATTCGTTGATCTGACGAGCACGCTTGGCCGCGAGCGACACGAGGATGAACTTTGATCCTGTCTCTTGAAGCAGTACCTCAATGGGAGGCATCAGCATCGACCTTGTGCGTTCCATAGCGTTAACTCCTCACTCCTACCGGCACGATCTCGCCCCGTACTCTGTAGCCCAGTACGATCTCGCCCTGTACTCTGTAGCCCGGTACGATCTCGTCACGTCCCGGCGCCAGACAACCCTGGCAATTCCCAGTACTCTCACCGGCTACCGTCGACCTATGAGTGTAGCAGCTCTTGGGGTCGACGCATCGACTCTCGTCGTGATGGCCAGGCACCTCCCAAGCAATGAAACTGTGTGAGCGCTCGACTCCCGGCCGCAGGTACGCTCGCGACAAAGACACCTCGCCACGGCACGGTGACCATCGTTGCGCTCTGTTAGCGCCGATCACCAGGACCGACGTCAACCAACCGTATCGGGGCCCTGGTCGCTGCCGCAAACGCAAACGGGTCCCCCCGTCTGACCGACTGCTCATCAGCCACGCGATCGTGCAACCATCCACGCCTCGATGAGCCCCACGACCTCCTCTACCGTGTTCGCGAGATCACCGTTGACGACGATATGATCGGCCACGGTACGGGCCAAGACCATCTCCTCGGAGGCGATAGCCAACCGCCGCTCGATGTGATGCTCACCATCCCCACGCCGTGCCATGCGATCGCGCAACACCTCAAGCGACGGCGGCTCGAGGCCGATGATCAGCGAAGAGGGCTCTAGCCGTCTCACCGTCGTGGCCCCCCGCGCGTCGATCTCGAGCAGGACACTCCCCACCCCACCTTCGGGCCGAGGGGTACCGTACAGTTGGCCACCGAACTCCTCCCACTCGAGGAAGAAGCCGGCCTCAACTGCCGCGACGAAACGCTCCCGGGTCACGAACGTATACGCGTCCGGCGACTCACCAGGGCGAATCGCCCTCGTGGTCCATGACCGCGAAAGCTCGAGCATGGGGACTCTGCGAACGACTTCAGCTGCTACCGTTCCCTTGCCGACCCCTCCGGGCCCACACAGGACGACGATCAGCGGCGCTCGGCCTCCTCGAGGAGGCGCTTGCGTTGGATCGCGCCAAGCCCTTGGACTCGGCGAGTCTCGGCAATACCGATCTCCTCCATGATGCGACGGGCCTTGATCTTCCCAATACCAGGAAGCGACTCAAGAACCGAAAGCACCTTCATTCTGCCGATGATCTCGTTTTTGTCAGCTTCAGCAAGCAACGCGGTCAGCGTCAAGCTTCCCAACTTCAGGCGTTCCTTCACCTCAGCACGGGCCTTCCTCGCCTCTGCACCCTTGGCAAGCGCGGCGGCCCTCTGTTCTGGCGTCAATTGTGGTGGCAATGGCATAACCGCAAATTAGCAGACACCGGAACAACACGGGCCCGTTTTGACAAGAAAACACGAAAAACCCTTGAGATTCCTACTCGAACAGCCCTGCAAGCAGGGCATCCGCCGCCTCTACTGGGTCAGGCGCCTCGGTCACCATCCGTCCGATTACCAGATAATCGGCGCCTGCGGCAAGGGCTTCCTGGGCCGTCGCTGCTCTCGCCTGGTCATCGGGAGAGCCCCCCTTTCCGCGAATGCCAGGGACGACCGAGATCATCGAAGGCGCGACCGCCTTGGTGGTCGCCAGATCCTGAACGGCAGCGACGTACCCCTGAGCACCCCCTGCCAGTGCAGTCGAGATACGGGTGGCCAGGAGCTCGGGCTCAGCCCTGGACTCCGACGTGAGCACGGAGACCGCTAGCGCGATCGGCATCTCCTCGCCCGCCTCTCGCGAGCCCTCCAGCAGCCCCTGCACCCCTAATCGAAGCATATCAACGCCGCCAGCGGCATGCAGTGTGACAAAAGCCGGGCCGAGCGAGCCGAGGACCCGCGCAGTCCGACCAACGGTGGTAGGAATATCGTGAAGCTTGAGATCGACAAATACTCGAAATCCAGCCTCACGCAATGCGAAAACCACCGATGGTCCGGTCGCCGAAAAGAGCTCAAGACCTACCTTCGCGATAGCAAAATAGTCTCGCAATCCATTGGCAAGGCGTAGCGCAACTACCGCATCATCAGCGTCGAGCGCAAGTATGAGCCGCTCTCGCATCTCCACCTCCAATTCTCACCTCGATCATGGCAGCGCCGCTAACCACCATCGGGAACCGACCGGTCCAGACGAGATTGTCGGTCAATCCAATCACGAAGCACGCCCACGCCACGCGAGCGCAGATAGCCACTGAGCTGCTCGACAATGAGCTGACTGCGTCGAGGGTCGACAAAATTCGCAGTGCCAACCTGGACGGCATCGGCTCCGGCGAGCAACATCCGCAACACCCCATCGACATTGGCTATACCTCCAACCCCGACAATCGCAATACCCGGAAAGCGTTGGCGCAGTTCACCAACAATACGTAACGCAATCGCATGAATCTGCGAACCCGATAACCCTCCTCCGCGCCGTGTACCAAGGGCAGGTCGCCCATCAAAGAACCACTGCCCAAAGACGGTATTGATCGCTACTAACCCGTCCGCCCCAGCCTCAAGTGCTGCGGATGCTACCTCCAAATAACGATCGGTATTCGGAGAAAGTTTGACAAAGAGTGGTGAATCGTTCACTCTACGACAGCCCGCTACGATCGCGGCGGTCGCTGCCGGATCATGGGCGAACAGGCGTTCTCCAGCCTCGGTATTGGGGCAAGAGATATTGAGCTCCAAGAGTGCTACTTCGGGTGCACCCGTAGCAAGTACCGATGCCGCTTGGGCATACTCATCCACGGTACGACCCCAGATACTCACCCCAAAGACGGCACCCGAGGCGACCAGCCGTGGATAGTGTTCACTCAGCCACGCCCTCACCCCGGGTCCGGGAAGACCGACGGAGTTCAGCATCCCACCAGGCAGTGGGGCAAGTCTGGGAGCCGGGTTGCCCTCATGCGCGAAGATCGCCAACGACTTGACGATATGCGCACCCAGCGCCGAGAGGTCGACAACGCTGGAGAGCTCTACCCCATAGCCTCCACAGCCTGCCGCCGTCATGATAGGGTTCGCAAGACCAAGGCGTCCAAGATCAACCGAGAGATCAGCCGCTGGGGTCATCGGTGATACTCCTGGATCGGCGTCACGCCATACCCAGTGGCACGTAGGGCACCAATACCTCCAACCGCGGCAAGGGCCGCGGAAATCGTAGTGATGCAGGGAACGCGCAGGCGCTGTGCCGTTGCGCGAATCCGGCGGCCATCAACGCGCGGACCGGAGCCCTCTGGCGTGTTGATGACGAGCGACACCTGGCGAGAGTTCAACAGCCACACCGCGTCGACCAAGCCATCCCTTGCGGTACCAATCTCTCCGACGCGCTCTTCGTGGACCTTGTCGACCAGCAGTTTGATCGGGACTCCATTCGTGCGCAGAAAACCAGCGGTGCCATAGGTCGCGGCCAGCTCGAAGCCGAGGTCGACAAGCTGGCGAGCAAGCGTGAGACCACTCGCCTTGTCCCGATTCGCCAATGAGAGAAATACCATGCCGGTATCGGGCAACACGGTCCCGGCCGCAATCTGGGATTTTGCGAAGGCGAGCTCAAAGGAGTCATCCACGCCCATGACCTCCCCAGTGGAGCGCATCTCCGGACCCAAGATCGAGTCAGCCATCGGAAATCGCTGAAACGGCAGGACCGCCTCCTTGACCGAGTAGTGCGAACCTCGCCGCGTCGTGGTAACACCCGAGGCGCGCAGATCGGCAAGAGTCTCCCCGACCATGACCCGCGCGGCGATCTTGGCGAGCGGGATGCCGGTCGCCTTCGCGACGAATGGCACGGTCCTCGATGCCCGTGGATTCGCCTCGATCACATAGACCGCCTCGTCCTTGACCCCGAACTGCATGTTGATGAGACCAACGACGCCAAGCTCGTTGGCGACATCTTTGATGATGGCTTCTATCCTCTCGATCACGTCGGGCGCGAGCGTGACCGGCGGCAGTACGCAGGCCGAATCACCAGAGTGGATCCCGGCCTCCTCGACATGCTCCATCACGCCGCCGATGAGCACCTCCCCGGTCGCGTCTCGAACTGCGTCGACGTCCACCTCGACGGCATCTTCGAGAAAGTGGTCGATGAGGACCGGCCGAGACTGCGAGATCTGCCCCTCATCGCTCAACGAAGCAAGGCGCAGAAAGCTCCTCACAAGGTCCTGCTCGTTGGATACGATCTCCATCGCTCGACCACCGAGGACATACGAGGGTCGGATCAGGACGGGGTAACCAACCTTGCGAGCCGCAGCACGAGCCTCGTCAAGGCTCGTCACCGTTGCCCCGGGTGGCTGGAGAATGCCGAGTGAGTCACACAGCGCTGACCACAGGTTGCGGTCCTCGGCTCGATCGATCGATGTCCCCGAGGTGCCGAGAATCAGATCGGGATCGAGATGGCGGGCAAGTTTCAGCGGCGTTTGGCCACCAAAGGCGACGAAGACTCCCACCAGATTGGACCGACTGCGCTCCATCTCGATCACATCGAGTACGTGTTCGAGCGCCAGTGGCTCCATGTAGAGCCTTGAGGAGGTGTCGTAGTCGGTCGAGACCGTTTCCGGGTTCGAGTTCACCATCACCGTGCGGTAACCGAGGTCACGAAGCGCAAAGCTCGCGTGCACACAGCAGTAATCGAACTCGATACCCTGACCAATGCGATTTGGGCCCGATCCCAGGATGATAACCGTCGGGGCATCGAACCCGGTGACCTCACTATCCTCCTCGCTCGAGGAGTAGAAGTAGGGCGTATGGGCTTCAAACTCTCCGGCGCAGGTGTCGACGGACTGATAGGTAGTCAAGAGCCCAAGGCGCACACGCCGATCGCGTATCACCGAGAGATCGACGCCGAAGAGATAGGCCAACTGCGCATCGCCAAAGCCAGCGCGCCTGGCGGCGAGCAATTCCTGACGTCCGAGCTGCTCGAGATCGGGAGCGAGACTCTCGAGCCATCGGCGGGTGGCGACGATCTGCTCGATCTCTGCGAGAAACCAAGGGTCGATGCGCGTCTTGGCGTGCACGAACTCGATGCTCATCCCCCGATACAGCGCCTCGGCGACCAAGAAAATACGCCTTGGCGAGGCTACCGCCAGATCGGCCGCCAGCTCGTCGTCGGAGAGTGCACGCACCTCCCGCTCGCCCGCATCGGCGTTGAGGCCGTCACGGGAGCGCTCGATCGAACGCAACGCCTTCTGCAGCGCCTCCGCGAAACTACGCCCAATAGCCATGGCCTCCCCAACCGATTGCATCGACGTCGACAGCACCTCCGGCACCCCTTCGAACTTCTCGAATACCCAGCGAGGAATCTTGACGACCACGTAGTCCAGTGCCGGTTCAAAGCTCGCAGGGGTCACTACCGTGATGTCATTTTGGATCTCATCAAGGGTGTAGCCAAGCGCGAGCTTCGTGGCGATCTTGGCGATAGGAAAGCCGGTGGCCTTCGACGCGAGCGCCGATGAGCGAGAGACACGTGGGTTCATCTCGACAACCACCATTCGGCCAGTCGCCGGATCGACGGCAAACTGTACATTCGACCCGCCAGTCTCCACGCCGACACCACGCAACACGGCGAAAGACAGTGAGCGCATCTGTTGATACTGCTGATCGGTGAGCGTTTGGATAGGGGCCACGGTGATGGAGTCACCGGTGTGTACGCCCATCGGGTCGAGATTCTCGATCGAGCAGACCACGACACAGTTGTCGTTTGCATCGCGCATGACCTCGAGCTCGAACTCCTTCCAGCCCGCAATCGACTCCTCGATGAGTACCTCGTTCACCGGCGAGGCGCGCAACCCCTCCTCCATCATGGAGAGAAACTCCGTCTGCGAGTGTGCGATACCCGTTCCAGCACCGCCGAGGATGTATGACGGGCGCAACATGACCGGAAATCCGAGTGTGCGAACGATCTCGGTGGCGTCCTCCATCGAGTGTGCAATCCCACCCTTGATCGTCGCGTGCTCATAACCCATCGAAATCAGCAGCTCTTTAAAGGCCTCGCGACTCTCCGCAACGCCAATCGCCTCCGGTCGAGCCCCGATCATCGTGACCCCATAACGGGCGAGGACGCCACTGGCGTCAAGCTCCATCGCCAAATTCAGAGCCGTCTGTCCACCGAGAGTCGGGAGCAGGGCATCGGGACGCTCTCGCTCGATGATCTTGGTCATGACCTCGAGCGTGAGTGGCTCGAGATAGGTCGCATCGGCAAACTCTGGATCGGTCATGATGGTAGCCGGGTTCGAGTTGGCGAGAATCACTCTAAGCCCCTCTTGGCGCAGCACCCGACAGGCCTGCACGCCCGAGTAATCGAACTCACTCGCCTGCCCGATCACGATTGGACCCGACCCGATTACCAGTACCGATGCGATGGTGGTACGCCTAGGCATGGGCACCACCCTCGAGACCCATGAGCCGAGTAATCTGGGATGCCATAAAACCTCGCTCCTCGAGTGGTCCAGGTGCGGCCTCGGGGTGATACTGCACACTCACCAGCCTTAGCTCATCACAGCGCATGCCCTCAACGACCCCGTCGAAGAGGTTGCGGTGAGTGACCTCGACCCCATGAGCAAGATCGGCCAGCGACTCCTCATCGACTGCATAGTTGTGATTCTGGGCAGTGATAGCGACGCTGCGATCGGCGAGGCGCGCCACCGGATGGTTCGACCCATGATGTCCGAACTTGAGCTTGTACGTCCGTGCTCCGAGTGCAAGCCCGAGAAGCTGGTGTCCAAGACAGATGCCGGTCATGGGAATCTCACCGAGGAGCTCGCGAATGGTCGCGACCTTATCACCCAGAGCCTCAGGGTCACCAGGGCCATTGGAGAGGAAGATCGCTGACGGACCAAGTGCGCGGAGGTCATCCGCGCCGAGGTTCGCATTCACCACCGTAATCTCCCACGGCCCTCGCAGGCTTGCCAGCATCGCGCGCTTGACGCCATAATCGACGACGACAAGCCTGTGAGGCGGCGCGCCGTGTTCGATCGGTGCCAAGGTATAACTCGAGTCGGTCGATACCGCGTCGACAAGATTCTTTCCCTCCGTGCCCACGGCATCTTGAACCGATGCGAAGGCAACGTCTGGATCCTCATTCGTCAGCACCCCGGGGATCGCACCAACGTCACGTAAGTGACGAACCAGACGCCGTGCATCGAAGTTGACGAACAGGGGAACCCTCCACGTCTCGAGCAGAGCGGCCAACGATCGCCTGGCGGCGAAGTTCGACACGGTGATGGTATAGCGCGGTGCCAGCACTGCGGACACCCACACCCTTGCACTCTGAAAGTCCGTCTCGGTGACCCCATAATTGCCGAGTTGTGCCGTGGTGAAACACACCATCTGCCCGTAGTACGAGGGGTCACTCACCACCTCCTCGTAGCCGCTCATTGCCGTGTTGAATACCACCTCCGCCGTCACTGCCCTGGGCACATCCCCACCGCTGGAGTGAACGAACTCCCCCGCAAAACGGGTGCCATCCCTGAGTACCAGCCACCCAGGTGACCGCCAGAGCTCTTCACCAACAACCGTAGGGCTCGCTATGGACCGATGTGGCGTTCGCGTACGCCACTCACCCCCGCCGCCGACCGAGAGGCCAGCGCCATTTACCTGCGACGTGGCAGCTGCCGGACTTGTGATAGTACCGTAGTCCCCACCTTCGCCAGCGCTCGAACGCTCAGGCATCGAGTACCTCCCCATCCGCGACGAGCTGTGCTCCTCGCACCAACACATCATCGACCCTGCCGACGAGCTCCTCCCCAACGTAAGGAGAGTTGCCCGATCGGTACCACCGGCTAGGAACCACTCGTGGCGCCGCGTACGGATCGAGAATCACAAGGTTTGCCAAGGCACCCTGGCGAAGCTGAGCGCTACGACCAAGGACAGTGCCCGGTCCGGTCGTAAGAGCGCTCAACACCGACGCGAGTGTCGCCCATGCTGGCCCTCCCAGGTCCGAGTCCGCCAACATCTGAACACCACCAGCCGTTCGTGAAAGCGCGGTCCAGGCGACGGAGAACGCCTCCGCGAGGCCGAGCATCCCAAAGGCCGCCTCCCGAATCGATCCGGCCTTACGCTGGTGAGGATGCGGAGCGTGATCGGTCGCGATCGCGTCAAAGGTGCCATCGCGCACGCCTTGAACGAGTGCCATCTGGGTTGCGACCGAACGCAGCGGGGGGTTGACTTTGAATCGAGGATCGCCCTGTGCCACCCGGCTATCCGTTAGGAGCAAATGATGCGGGGCCACCTCCGCGGATATCCGGAGCCCTTCGCGTTTGGCCTGGCGGAAGAGGTTGAGCGATTCACGAGCGCTGACGTGCTGGAGATGAAGACGTCCCGGAATTACCTTGAGCAGCTCGATATCTCGCGCTACCATCACCGACTCGGCGACCTCGGGAATCGAGCCAACACCAAGTAACGGCGCAAAGGCGCCATCATTGACAACCCCATCGCCAGCCAAGAGGGCATCCTCGCTATGTTGGGCGATCACCACGTCGTACTCTTGGGAGGCAACCAGCGCGTCGCGCATGACATCACTGCGCTGGATGCCGGAGCCATCATCACTCAGGATCGACACCCCTGCCTCAACGAGCTCTTCGACGTCGACGAGCCGTTCGCCCTGGCGCTCCATCGTCACGGTCGCTGCTTGTATTACCTCAATCGCCAACCCATGGAATCGTTCGCTCGCCTCCT
Organism: Actinomycetes bacterium; assembly: GCA_021806545.1. Classification (GTDB taxonomy): domain Bacteria; phylum Actinomycetota; class Acidimicrobiia; order Acidimicrobiales; family Acidimicrobiaceae; genus Ferrimicrobium. The sequence continues at coordinate 13,463 of JAJZXI010000040.1, forward strand.
TGAAACGGCTCACTCGATCGATCGGCGGCACGGTGTTCGCCATGGCTACCAGCACGGCAAAGCCTCCAGCCAACGCAGCTCGAGCAATACTCTCTGGGTCATCCGCCTCATCGACACCGGGAAAACGTAGATGGGTATGCAAGTCGACGAACGGTGCGCAAAGCACCCGCCCCTCGCAGTCCAGAACCCGGTCACGAGGGTCACGAGCAAGGCGCTCGCCGACCCCGACGATACGATCGCCTTCGACCACGACATCGTGACGTGCAAACCCTGTGCCTGAGAACACCACCCCATTCGCAAAAACCGTGCGCATACTCACCTCCTCAGGCCCGATGAATCGTGACACCCTGGGGGCTGACGGCGACGTACTCCGATAACGCAGACGGCAGATTTTTGCCGACATAGTCCGGGCAAATCGGAAGTTCACGATGTCCTCGGTCAACGAGTACCGCCAGTTGGATCAGCTGCGGTCGATAGGTCGAGAGAATCGCCTCCAGCGCTGCTCTCGCGGTTCGCCCACTTTGGATAACGTCATCCACCAGGATAACGACGCCACCCTCGGCTGGGAACCGCTGATCAACACCAGCTGCATCGACGACCGCACTTCTTGGTCGATCATCGCGAAAAGACGAGATATTCACCTCAGAGAACGAGATTGCGACTCCCGCGTATTCGAGAAGGCGCTCCGAAAGCCGTCTGCCGAGCCACACCCCTCCGGTACGCACGCCGACCACCGACAACGCCGTATTGCTCGCCAGGGGCGGGATATGAAGACGCTCGAGAACCTCATGAGCCATACGGGCGATCGCCCGCTCCACGGCGGCCTCGTCCAGGACTACCGAACTCTGCGCCATACTCCTCCTTCCGTCTAAGCCTCACAGGACTCAGTTAACGGTCGTTTGAAGCATAGCAGTCGACGACGCATTCGCCCACCCCGCCCGATCCTCATCGAACCGCCGCCGAAGACCTCAGAATCGATCCGCTCCAGCGCCACGAGGTCACAGACAAGGACGGACTCCAGTGACCTGGAGCCCGTTCATCCGTTGCTTCGAAACGCACCAGCTCTCGACGAGAGGGCGTCGCTTCATTAGCACGCTCGCACTATCGACGATTCGACAACTTCCTCCTCGCGAAGAAGCCGTAGACCACCGACAGAGCAAAAATACCGATCGGGATGGCAAAAGTCATATCAGCGCCAGCCGTATAACCAGTCACACTTCCGAACACCATTCACCTCCCTTCAAACCGTCCACGTCTCGCCGGTCCAACCTTGACCGATCGCCCAAACCGCTGGACCGGTGACGCAAAACTGACTACCGACTCTCGCTCCTCTGATTCCAACCATAGTCGCATCTTCTGTGTCCCGATCAAGAACCACGGAGCTCCACCGAGGATCACAAAAATTGCAGCCGATATCTGCTGCTCCACCTGTTGATGCAGCGCAGCAGCCGAGGAGGCAACAAAACCAAACCACGGCCCGGAGAGCCCAAGCGAGACACCAAGGGACATCACGACCATCGCGGACGACCATGCGATGATCACCTGACGAACGTGAGTCACCCGCGGTCGTCCATCGCCGGAGAGCAAGAACACGACCGCTCCCGAGGCCGCGACCTCCGCGTAGATCAACAGCGCAAGAGCCACCGGGTCCCTCAGCGCAAACCGTTCGAACCCATCCTGGAATCCTACCCAAAGCAGCACATCCTGGACCACCACGATACCCCAGACCCAGCGGAGTCCAAGCTCAGCGAGGCGACCCCGATCACCGATCCGATCGATGCCCCGGATCACCTCCTTGGACAAGACGACCAGAATCAACCAGAGTGAGACCACGACCAGCAACAACGCATGGAACCAGAGAGAGCGGGTCGCGAAATCAACGGCAATTGGATCCATGAGCAAACCAAGGACGACGACGGCAAGCGCCAGACGACCCTGTAACCCATGGAAACCTCCCACCGACCGCGCCCGCAGCAAACCTCCCACGATGCACGCGAAAGAGAGACAGCCAATAACCACGAATGATACCATTAGTCCACCTGCCTCTCTTTCGACGCGATCATGACGCTCTCTCGCTCCTTAGCAACAACACCTACCGGGCCTAATGGAGGACATAGAACAGATACCACGACAGGATCGACAACAGCATGAAGAAGATGCCGTAAGCTCCGAACCCGTCGAGGTTGGCACGGAAGTTCTCGGCCGCGCGATGCGCCGAGACCCCAATGCCCCCCTCTGGACGATAAAAGTTGTAACTCCTGATGGCCCGCATCATCAGCGTGAACACCCAATAGGCGCTCAAGCCGATACACAGAGCGTTAATCGGCGCAAAGGCGATAAACACTCCGGCGTAACCACTCGCGGCCGGCGGGAACGGAAGCCGGGTGAGCTCCCAGATCTGCAAGCCGGTCGCGATCAACAGGAGCAGCGCATTGGTGGCCGTACCGACGATGAAGTCGGTACTAAAGCCCCGGCGCAGTCGCCTGGAGGCGAACAACTGCAGAGAGGTTCCCGCCACCACGAGCAGAAGGATGGAAAGACCAAGGATCTTCGATGCCGTCTGCCCATGGGGATCCCAGAGTCCGTTCGAGTTCAACGAACGCAGATAGAAGTAGGCGAAATAAATCCCACCAAAGGTGGCCGCTACCACCGGAATCAGCGTCCGGGAGGCAGTCCAGAGCGCACCTAACTGCGCATCATGGTAGTACTGCTCCTCGTCGATGACCGGCTGAGCATCAGCTGACTGCACGTCAGTCGCCATTACGCCTCACCTCCTGTTACCGCTGCTGCTACATCACCCACTGGGTTCAGATCAGCTACCGGTGTATCATCGCCGGTGCCGTATCCGTAAGGATCACGATGGACAACCGGAATCTTCTCGAAGTTGTCACGCGGAACCGGGTAGCCAACCTGCCACTCGAGTCCCCGAGACTCCCACGGGTTCGGTCCCGCTGGCGTCCTGGTGACCGCGAGCGACCAGACCAGGTTGATGACATAGAGCAGAATACCGAAGCCAAGGACGTAGGCCGAGACCGACACCCACTGGTTCAGATGCTGCAGACGCAGGGCATACTCGAACACACGCCGTGGCTGACCAAGGAGGCCCACCATGAACAGCGGCAAGAAGGTCGAGTTGAAGGCGATGAAAATGATCCAGAAACTGATCTTGCCCAACTTGTCATTCAACCGGATACCGAAGATCAACGGTGTGTAGTAGTACACCGCCGCAAACACCGCAAAGATCAGCTGACCCATGATGGTGAAGTGGAAGTGCGCCATGACGAAGAAGCTGCCGTGTACCAGCGCATCGACGGGAACATCCGAGTTATAGACGCCGGTAACGCCACCCCAGAGGAAGTTCCAAAAGACCGCCAACAAGAACAGCATCGGCACCTCGAAGCGGATCTTGCCACGCCAGACCGTACCCATGGCTACCAAGTAGAGGAAGCCGGTCGGGATCGAGATCAACTCCGTCGTCAACATAAACAGCGGCCGCATATCCGGGTTCATGCCCGACATGAACAGATGGTGCTGCCAGACGAAGAAGCTCAGTACCGCGACACCGATCAGGCCGGCTGTCGAGGTCTTGAGAGCGAAGATCGGCTTGCGCGCGAATACTGGCAGCATCTCAACCGTCAAGGCAAACCCAGGTAATGCCAAGAGGTACACCTCAGGGTGACCAAAGAACCAGAAGAGATTCTCCCAGAGGAACGAACTGCCACCGTGTCCTGCATAGAGCATCGCCGTGCGAACGCCTCGGTCAAGGCTCATGACGTAGAGACCGTCAAAAAGCACCGGAACCGAGAGCAGCATCGTGAACGCCGTGGTGATCATTCCCCACGAGAGAATCGGCATCCTCGACCAGCGCATGCCCGGCGCACGATAGTTGATGATCGTGGCGGTCATATTGATCGAGGCACAGATCATCGACAAGGCCATCAGGGCGAACGCGACGTCATAGTCACTCTGGCCCGGACCCCCCTGTATCGACAACGGTGCATAGCCCGTCCACCCGGACTGGAAGCCGCCCTGCCAGAGGGCTGAGAGCAGGATCAAGAAGGATGGGACGGTGAACCAGAACGACACTGCCTCGAGTCGCGGAAAGGCCATCTTCTTCGACCCAATCATGAGCGGAATCAGATAGTTACCGAACGGACCCATGACGACCGAGGTCATCATCATCATCATCATGGTGCCATGCTCACCGACGATCTCGATATAGGTATCGGGAGCCCAGATGTGATTCACTGGCGAGAGGAGCTCGGTACGAATGCCCAGAGCCAACAGCCCGCCAACGAGGAAGTACAGCAACATTCCAAAGAGGTACTGCACCCCCACCACCTTGTGGTCGGTTGAGTACGTGAAGTGCTCCCAGAAGGTACGCTTCTCGCTCTTTGGAGGCTCAGAGGGCTCCAGTCCCATCAGCTTTTGAATCGGATAGTTCAAGGCTCCCAATCCAACGAACCAGCCCAGGCACCCGAAGATCAGCGAGAGGTAGATAGCTACCTCATTGCCGGCCCCATTGACGACCACGGAGTAGTTCGAAGCAATGGCATTACCAAGCCAGTGGCCAAAGGCATAGAAGATCGCTCCACCGATGAGTGCGGTAATCATATTGCCCGTAAACCAAGGCTTGGCGGCCTTGAGGCCCCGAGCCTCGAGGTCGGTTGGAGAACCGACACCCGCGGCTGGCGTCATATCAATGGCCATTTACAAGCTCCTTTTTAATACGTAACCGCATGACCATTGGGGTCATACGACGGATAATAACCACCACCCGCACCGGAGTACGAGGGAGTGTACGTTGTCGCGAATGGGGGCAGCAACTTCGTCACCGAGGCGTTGCGTGCCTCCATGTTCGAGGCCCAGGAGTAGAACGCTGACTTGGAGACGACGTGACCATAGTTGTACATGGCGCCATGCCAGATACCACAGAGCTCGTCACAACGAACCGTGAACCGGCCCTGCTGACTCGACGTCGTGGTATAGGCGACGTTGTTCACATCCGGGTTTGCATCGGCCTTGACGCCGAGCTGATAGGCCCAGAAGTCGTGAATCACATCGAGCGACGTCACGTCGAACTGGATGGTCGTATTCGTAGGGAGATCGATCGACGTGGTCTCCATGCCGCCAAACTGTGGCCACCGGTAGGTAAAGCGCCATTGCTGGGCGATCACCTGAACCACGAGCATATGCTTGGCTGCTGGCTTCCAGATCGGCGAAGGACCTTCGCCGGTTCCAACTCCATTGCCGTTGATCAGCTCATAGGTTCCAAAGCCGGCCAGGAACAGTACCAGCACCGCAGACGTCACGTACCAGATGCCCTGGACGCGCCGGTTACCGCGCAACGGAATCCCGTCCCCACGATCGGTCTTGGTTGCGTGAAAGTTGATCAGCGACCAGGCTCCATACACCCAGACCATCAGCAGCACCGGGGCGACCATCGCCGTCAACACCTTGAAGTCAAACTGTTGACTCGCTGCCGAGGTCGTCATGGTACCCGGCGGCATGTGTGG
>JAJZXI010000041.1 GCA_021806545.1 Actinomycetes bacterium
GAAGCCCTCGGGTTTGACGTCACCGTAACCGAGAGGGTCGCCTAGGCCTAACAGCTCACAACGCAAAGACCAGCTCGCATCGTCGGATGCTTAGGTTTTGTCGTCCCAATTCTCCAGGTGGTGGGGCGTTACACTTTATACTTGAGTCCTATGGCGCGCAGGCAGCGGCTCGATCGCGAACTTCTTGATCGAGGCCTCGCCCGGTCACGGGCCCAGGCTGAGCTGCTCATCGCCGAGCGTCAGGTCACGGTCAATGGTGCAGTGGCGCTAAAGGCGGCCCATCTCGTCGCCCCAGCAGATGCGATAGAGTTGCTCGCCAGCAACGACTGGCACTCGCGTGGTTTTGACAAACTCCTTGGCGCCTTGCACGACTGTCGAATCGTCGTAGCCGACAAGCAGTGTCTCGATGTCGGGGCATCTACCGGTGGCTTCGTGCAGGCTCTGCTCGATGCTGGTGCACGCTCTGTCGCGGCGGTCGATGTCGGAACGGCCCAGCTTGACGTGAGGCTGCGTGGCGATGGACGTGTGGCGGTCCATGAACAGACTGACATTCGCAGCTACGTCTGGACCCTGCCAAGTCCACCGGATCTCATCACCGTCGATGTCTCCTTCATATCCGTAACCAAGATTGCGGCTGCGTTAAGAGAGCTGGCAGGTCCAGCAACGGAGCTCCTGATCCTCATCAAGCCTCAATTCGAGGTCGATCGCGCGATCGCGTCGAGACACCGAGGCGTGATTCGCGAGATCACCCTCCACGCTGAGGTTCTCGCTCGCGTCCTCAGCTCGCTCGCGGAGCACGGGCTGGTCACAACGCGACTCGTACCCTCCCGGCGCAAGGGAACGAAGGGCAATCAGGAGTACTTCGCCTACGCCTATCTTGGGACCCCACCAGCAGGCGATATCGCCGAGAACCGGTGGCAGTCTCTCATTGGGGAGGCTCTTGGGACGGGCTAGGCTCTTGTTGCAATGACGACTTTGGGATTTGTGCTGCACCCCGCGCATGCAGAGAGCACCACGCTGTTTGAGATGGCGTCGGCTCACCTCAAGGCATCCGGCTGCCGGAGTGTCCAACTCCTGGCACCCTGGGATCAGCAGAACCCAAGGATTACCCAGAATGGCGCGCACTCCAACGAGTTGACCGAACCTCGAGTAGATGCCGTGGTCAGTATCGGTGGGGATGGGACGATGCTGCGCGCGATGGCATGCGCCCACCGCCAAGGCGTGCCGGCCCTCGGTGTCAACCTCGGACAGCTGGGCTATCTCACCGAGGTTGAGCCCAATGACATGATCGCCGCGCTGGCGTCGATCATCGCTGGCGAGTTCACGATCGAAGAGCGTCTCGCGCTGCTCGCCGAGTTCGACACCGACGAAGGAGTCCATCGGGTGATCTCCTTCAACGAAGTCGTGGTCGAGCGCGAGTTCTCCGGTCACGTCATCCGTGGAGACGTCAGCCTCGATGGACGTCAGTTCCTGCGCTACGAAGCCGATGGGTTGATTATCGCAACACCGACGGGTTCAACGGCCTATAATCTCTCGGCACGGGGCCCGATAGTGGCTCCTGGCTTGCGTGCGATCATCCTCACCCCGCTCTCGCCGCATATGCTCTTTGATCGATCCTTGGTTCTTGATGCCGAGCAACGCATCGGCTTTCGCCTCGATCATGGTCCCAACGCATCGGTTATGGTTGACGGCCAGGTGGTGCATTCGCTGCTGCCACCCGGCGCGGTTTCGATCGCGGCCCATCCCAAGCCGATTCGCCTTATCAGGGTCGTCGATGTGCCTTTCTATGAGGTAGTCAAGCGTAAGTTCCGATTGAGCGACCCGCCAAGTCGCACCCGAGGGATTGTTGATGCTTGACTCGTTGGTCGTGGAGAACCTCGGTGTCATCTCGTATGCGGAGCTCGAGCTCGAGCGGGGACTAGTGGTCATCACCGGCGAGACTGGTGCTGGCAAAACACTGCTCACGACGGCGCTCGGGTTGCTCCTCGGCGCGCGAGGCTCCCCTGAGCTGATCGGACCGAACGGGGATGTCACGCGGGTCGCGGCCCAGCTGACCGATGGCGATCGTGAGCTCCTGCTGCGGCGAGACATCTCAGCGACTGGTCGGAGTCGAGTTCGTATCGATCGCGAGGTGGTCACGCTCGCCGAACTCGGCGAGGCGACCGCCCACGAGGTGGAGATCTTCGGCCAACACCTGGCTGCAACGCTGACCCAACCAGCCGCTCAGCTACGAATCCTCGATCGCTACGGCGCCTGCGATGACAACAAGCTCAGGACTCTTCGCAGCCGAGCTGCTCAACTCACGGCGCAGCTCACCGAGTTGCGGGCTCGCGGGAGTGAGCGACTCCGCCGTATCGAGTTCATCGACTTTGAGCTGGAGTTGCTCGAGGACGCCAAACTCGTAGACGCCGACGAAGATCACAGGGTGGAGGACGAGATAGCGCGACTCGCCTCGACGCGGGATCGCCAAGCGCTCTTGACCTCCCTCCACGATGTGCTCGTCGGTGAGACGGGGCTTCTCGACGAGATAGCACGGCTCAGCGCCGAGGCTCGGGTGCTGATGCCAGAGTTCGCACCACGCCTCGATAACCTGGTAGAGGAGATCGAAGATCTCGCACACGAGAGCCGGGACCTCCTTGAGGCTGAGGTCGAGGATCCAGCGGCCCTTGCCCAACTCGAAGAGCGTCTCGGCGTATTGGTGTCCCTGAAGCGTCGCTTTGGCGGCACGCTGGCTCACGTGCTTGACACCAAGGATGCACTCGCACAAGAGCGATCCCAACTCGAAGGTTCAGCACAGTCCGAGAGCGCTATCGTAGCCGAGCTGGCCGCCTTGGAGCCGAAGATCCAAGCAGCACTCGAGGAGTTGCGAGCTGCTCGCCACCGTGCCGCCATCAAGCTCACCACTGCAGTGCGAAGCCTCTTAGTAGAGGTCGCGCTGGTGAACGCCACATTCGATATCAAGTTCGAGGATGTCGATGCAATTCTGCCTACGTTCTACTTCTCCGCAAACCCAGGCATTTCCCCAATGCCACTGGGACGAGTAGCATCGGGTGGTGAGCTTTCACGTGTGATGCTCGCCATCGCGAGGGTCGCAGGAGCCTCGACACCAACGTTAATCTTTGACGAGATCGACGCCGGGATTGGAGGGGCAACCGGGCTGAGGGTAGCTGAAGTGCTCAAGGCCATGGCGGGCGAACACCAAGTGCTGGTGGTAACCCATCTTGCACAGATCGCCGCCGCCGCCAACCAGCATATCGTGGTCACCAAATCAGCTACGTCGAATACCGTCGCCACCAGACTTGAGGTGGTCGATGGCGCCGCTAGGGTGCAGGAGATCGCTCGAATGCTGTCGGGACACCCAGAGTCACCTCAGGCCCAAGACCATGCAAGGGATCTCATCGCACGATTCCTGCACGATTAGGGCGTATACTGGTCCGGGAGGGAGCAGGGTTGACCAAGCACATTTTTGTTACCGGTGGCGTAGCGAGTTCGTTAGGCAAGGGCATTACGGCATCGTCGATCGGACGACTCCTCAAGGCCCGAGGACTCAGGGTCACGATGCAAAAGCTCGACCCCTACATCAATGTCGACCCTGGAACCATGAATCCCTTCGAGCATGGTGAGGTCTTCGTCACCGCCGATGGAGCCGAGACCGACCTTGACCTGGGCCACTACGAGCGGTTCGTGGACATACCGCTTCGACGCGGCTCCTCGGTGACGACTGGCGCTATTTACAAAACCGTCATCGAGCGCGAGCGCCACGGAGACTATCTGGGCAGAACGGTCCAGGTGATTCCTCACATCACCGACGAGATCAAGACCCGGATTCGTGCTCTGGCGACCGACGATGTTGACGTGGTCATCACCGAAATCGGTGGCACGGTCGGCGACATCGAGATCTTGCCGTTCCTCGAAGCAATACGCCAGCTCCGCAATGAAATCGGACGTGATCACGCCTGTTTTGTCCATCTCACGCTGGTTCCCCATATTGGCCCCTCTCAGGAGGAGAAGACCAAGCCAACACAGCACTCGGTGGCGGAGCTACGCTCTCGAGGCATCCAACCCGATATCATCGTCTGCAGGTCCGATCGACCGATGTCGTCGTCGGTCCGTCAGAAGATCTCCATGTTCTGCGACGTCCCCGAACGAGGGGTCGTGACGGCCATCGATACGGACAACCTTCTCGCCGTACCCTTGGTGCTCCATGAGCAAGGGCTCGACGATTACCTCGTCGAACTGCTTCAACTGCGTGGTCTTGCACAGCCGGAGTTGGGAGAGTGGGCGGAACTGGCACGCCGTGCATCGTCGCCGCTCCGTGAGGTGCGCATCGGCATCATCGGAAAATATGTCGATCACGCTGACGCCTATCTCTCTGTGGTCGAGGCGTTACGCCATGGCGGCCTCTACCACGATGCGAAGGTGACGATAGAGTGGATCTCTGCCGAAGAGGTGACTCCCATGATGGCAGACTCATTCTTCGATGGAATCGATGGGGTCGTGATCCCCGGTGGATTCGGACCTCGTGGGATCGAAGGCAAGATCAGCGCGGCAATGGTGACCCGCGAGCGATCCATCCCGTGTCTTGGGATCTGTCTCGGCCTGCAGGTCATGGTCGTTGAGGCGGCTCGTCACCTCGGAGGAATGCCAGATGCACACTCCACCGAATTCGATTCAGATACCAGCTATCCAGTGATCGATCTCATGGATGACCAGCGAGAGCTAACCGACCTTGGCGGAACGATGAGACTGGGGACTTATCCAGCTCGACTTGAGCCTGGATCGTTGGTGCACGCGTTGTACTCCTGCGAGGTCGTCTACGAGCGACATCGTCATCGCTTCGAGGTCAATCAACGTTTTCATGGTCGACTCACCGAGATGGGCGTGGCAATCTCCGGCTTCTCTCCGGACGGCAGACTCGCAGAGTTCATCGAGCTCCCTGGACATCCGTTCTGGGTAGGCACCCAGGCACACCCCGAGTTCCAGTCGCGCCCCAACCGACCGCATCCACTCTTTGTTGGGCTCATCGGTGCGGCCCTTGACTTTGCCAAGGACCACTGAGTTGTCATTCACCAAGATTGGCGAACACACACTCGCAACGAACGGCTTTTTGACGATGGTCGAGAGGTCCTTTCGCGCCGACGGCGTCGCCTACCAACGTACTATCGTCAAGCATCCCGGAGCGGTCGTCGTTGTCCCCGTTCTCGATGACAACCGAGTAGTCGTCGTGCGTCAGTTTCGGCCGTCAATCGAAGACTATCTCCTTGAACTACCAGCCGGAAAACGGGACGTTCCAGGCGAGGCCCCGATCGTCACGGCCGAGCGGGAGCTACAAGAGGAGTGCGGACTCAGGGCGAGCCACCTGGTCGTTATCGGGTCGTTCTTCAACTCGCCAGGCTTCACCGATGAGCACACTCACGCTATCCTTGCGCTCGGTCTGGAGCTAGTGCCCAACGCGCCACAGTCCGCCGAGGAGGCGGAGATCCAGGTGCAGGCGATACCGATCGGAGAACCCAGCGCCTGCATCCCTCTGCTGCCGCTCAACGATGCCAAGTCCATCGTCGGAATCACCCTCGCCAAGCACTACATCAAAGAGCATCCAATCGAGGTGACCAGATATCGAGACGCACCAGAGGTTCGTGAGCGATTTCCGTGATGCCAACACTGACGGAGTAGGTTCTCCGCTCGTAGACGAATTCCTCGTCTTTCTCGTGGTCGTACAGGAGCGCAGCGAGCTCACGGCGTTGGCGTACCGTTCCGATCTGCTCCGCTTCCAAACCCATCTCCACGGCTCGGGAACCGACCTGCTATCCGCGTCGAAGCGGGACATCGCTGACTTCTTGGGCCAGTATCGGACGTCGACGTCTCCACGCAGCGCGGCACGAGCCGGATCGGCTCTTCGGAGCTTCTATGGGTATCTCATCAGCGCCGGGCATCTCCAGGAGAGTCCAATCGAAGGACTCCGCATCCATACGGTCATACCCACCCTCCCAAAGGCCCTCTCAGTCAGCGAAACCACGATGCTCCTCGAGAGCACCGAGACGACTGATGACCTCGGGGCCCGAGATCGTGCCATGCTGGAATTGCTCTATGCCTCAGGGATGCGGATCTCTGAATTGATCGGACTTGACACCGAAGACCTACGCACGGCCAGCTTCTGGCTGACGATCACCGGGAAGGGCAACAAGGAGCGACTGGTTCCAATCCCGCCAATCGCAGGGCGATATCTTGCGCACTATCTGGGTGAGCCACGCCGATCGCTCACACGCCAACGTCCCCAGGAGCGGGCCGTCTTCGTAAACACACGGGGATCACGACTCACGCGGCAAGGGGCCTGGTTTGCTCTCAAACAGCGCGCCCAAGCCGTAGGGTTGGGAGCGCGATTCTCACCTCACACCCTCCGTCACTCGTGCGCGACGCACCTGGTCGAGGCGGGCGCGGACCTGCGGGTCGTACAAGAGCTTCTCGGTCACGCCTCCATCTCGACGACGGAGATCTACACCAAGGTTTCAGCTGCCCATCTGACCAGGGTCTATAACGCCACCCATCCTCGAGCCGTCGACAGACCTGACTAACGCTGCGAACCTGCCTGCGCGGGGTCAAAGCCATCGATGGCGCTGTTAGACCCCTGACTCTCAGGCGCCGCTGGCGTCACGTCCTTGCCCTCGCGGGCCGGGGCCTGTTCGCGAGCAATCTGCTTAAGAACCGTCAGCGCCTCCTGGTGCACAGGGGAATCGACCGGTGTACGGGCAATGATCTGTTGTGCCCAATAATACTCCTTTGGCATGCCCTCACCACGACTGGAAAGCGGATAGGCGTCACTGCTTGCGTTCATCCGCTTGTGTGCGCGATCCTCCGATGCGATCCAACTCCCGATGACGATCGCCAAACCGACCGTGGTCATCGCCTCGCCAGCACCCCACAGAACCTGCCCACCTGCATGCCAGTCACTCAGTGAATAGATCTTCGGTGCGAGCGAGACCCGGTTGGAGCTGATCGTAATGCCGAGAAATGTCTCGAAAGGGATACCAATGGCAAGCGAGAAAACTCTTCCACCAAAGCCCAGGCGCCAGTGCAAGATCGTATCTTTGCCCACCAATGGCCACCAAAACAGGACTCCACCAGCGAAGAACAGAACGTTCAAGATGTCCATGAGCCACATGTGAGCCATGGCATATCCCACCGCGGTGGAGGTGAAGAACCACCACATGACGCCGTAGTAAAGGGCAAAGACCACGAGGGGAAAGGTGATAACGTGGAGAAATCGGGAGTGAAGGAACCGGTCGATGAGCCGTCGTACGCTCGGCCTCGCCGTCTGGAGTGCAAGAGTGACCGGCGCAGAGAGTGAGAGCAGTCCAGGTGCCACGATCATCAAGAGAAGGTGCTGGGCGATATGCGCCGTAAAGTAGTGCATGACATAGACGGAGACTGGTCCCCCAAGCGCATACTCGATGGCGAAGGCCCCGCTGAGGAACGCAACCACCCTGGCGTTGGACCACGTCCGGCCCTTGGCTCGAGCCTTCATGACGGCATCGAGATACCACGCGCTCAGTCCCACCAGAACGAATAACACTGCGATGGAAAATGGGCTAAGCGACCACGCCGTGAGTAGCCCGAGATAGTGAAACGACTCCACCGTACCTCCTTGACATCCATGTTAGGTCATCCCCTTGACAATGGCCACATCGCCATCTCTGCTCTGTGACAACGCCACTTGCACGCTCGCCCTCAAGGGCCCAACCTGAGAGCGCAAAGGGTCGAATTCGCGGCCGCAATTTTTCATCACCTATACTGGCTCTGTGGGAATTGCCGGGAGCTATGTGATCGCCTTTGGTGGGGGAGTAATCTCGTTTCTCTCTCCCTGCGTTCTTCCATTGGTCCCTGCCTATCTGTCGGTCGTCTCGGGGCTCGATGCCACCGAGCTGGCACAAGGTAATGTCTTGCAGCTGCGCAAGGTAACCACCTCGACGCTTCTCTTTGCCGCGGGCTTTACGGTAGTGTTCACTGCGCTTGGACTCACGGCTTCAGCGCTCGGGCAGCAGTTGGCGCACGATCATGTCGCCATCGAACGCGTCGGCGGCGTCATCCTCGTGTTGATGGCGCTGTTCCTCCTTGTGACGCAGTTCTCATCCGCCCCACAGCTAGCGATGGAGCGCCGCTTCCATCCACAGCTCCAGCGCTTCGGTAAGTTCGCTGCTCCAGTTGCTGGCATGGCATTTGCCTTCGGCTGGACGCCATGTATCGGACCGATTCTCGGCTCGGTGCTTGCGGTTGCCGCTACCCAGTCCCTCCTAGTGAAGGGAATGTTTCTCCTACTCGCTTACTCGGTTGGCCTCGCCGTCCCCTTCTTGGTTACCGGCTTGCTCTTTACCCAGGCGATGGGGGCCATCCAGTTTGTCAAGCGCCATACCCGGGTCTTGACCATTGGATCTGCGGTGGTGCTCCTCGCTTTTGGCCTGTTGATGGCGATGAATCAGTTTTCCTGGCTCACCACACACCTCGAGAGCCTCGCCTCCGCGATGGGTCTCTCCGTACTGAATCACCTGGGCTAGCGCCTCGCCCATGCCGGCCTCCTCGTTGCTCAGCACCGAGCTACCTGCAGTCTCGCGACTCAAACTGTGCCGGCGTGAGAATGCATGGTCTGTGGCTGGCGATGACGCTAGAATGGAGGGGATGGTAGAGGTTGAGGTCGCAGGCGTGAAGGTCGATCTCCGATCCAACTCGCCTGTGCTATTGCTCCAAGAGCTCGGTGCGCCGTTCAGGGTCGTCCCCATCTTCATCGGTGTCCCTGAGGCCAATGCAATCGACCTAGCGATAGCCCACGTTGACCCGCCGCGCCCCTTGACCCACGACCTCGCCTGCCTCTTGCTCGACGAGTTGGACGCGCGGATCACACAGGTAGCGGTGACTGAGGTGCGCAACGGCACCTATTATGCCGAGATCGTGTTGCTCGCCAACGGGATCGAGCACCGGATCAGTGCGCGTCCCTCAGACTCTGTCGCCCTTGCTATCCGAAGCGGAGCGGCTATCTACGTCGACGACGCCGTGATGAACGCCGAGGGGACCGTCTTTGATGACTCCCAAACCGATGGCGATGGCGGGGTAGTACAGCAGGAGGAGATCGTAGGAGAGTTTCGCGACTTTCTCAAGTCCATCAAGCCGGAGGACTTCTCGGAGTAGTGCCTGATGCCGCCACGACGTCGTGGCGCTGGGGTTCCTCGAGTCGGCCAATGCGATAGCGTTCTTGATCGAGGATTGCAAATCGAGCATTTCACGCCGCCTTGTTCAGGCGATATCTAGGCTTGGCACCCGGGGAGGAGTTCAAGAAATGCGCTTGCGGGTACTGCTGATCGTCGCCGGAATTCTTGTCGTGTGCATCGCTGGTGCCTTCATGATCTCAAGAACGCTTGGTGTCGCAGCGATCATCGGTAGCGTCTTCTTCCTGATCGTTTTTGGCCTTGCCTTCATTCGACCCCCGTTGCGCACCGAGGACGAACTCTACGATGAGGACGGTCGCTCGGACGATTGATCGGTGAGCTTCTTGAGATGTGCGAGTGCATTGTCAAGGAGCAGACCGCGGAGTCCACCACCGAGCTCGACGAGCTCGGTGAGCTCCTCGGCTGCCTTACGCCGTCCCTCGGCGCTACGTTGTCGAACCATCGGCATCACGAGCTGCTCGATGAGTCCGACTTCACGTTCCGTCGAGGTTCGATAATGGCGAAGGTGGCGGGGCTCGAGCCCGAACTTGGCGAAAGCATATACGGCCCGAGCGATCTCGATCTCCGTCGGAGAGAAGTGCCGCTGTCCAGCGACCATGACACCGGCGATGAGCCCGTTACGAACCATCTCGTCGATGCTGGTCGTGCTCGCACCAGTCAGGCGAGATACCTCATCGGTCGGAAAGAGCTCTGGCCGACTCGCCGGTATCGGCATCCCCGAGGTGACGGGGGGATCTACCGGCTCATGGGGTTCCAACTCCTGGGAGAAGAGATCAACTCGCGCGGTATCGGCATCAAGGTGCTCTTTGATCTTTCGCAAGGGCATATAGGTAGACTTCTGTAGTCGCAGGACCTCACAGAGTCGTTCGATATCGGCTTGAAAAAACTTTCGATAACCAGCCGCGTTACGCTCAGGAGCGATGAGCCCCTGACTCTCGAGAAACCGGATCTTGGAGATGGTAACCTCAGGGAACTCCTGCTGCAAGAGCCCGAGTACCTCCTTGATGGAGAACTCCCGATCCGAGTCACCCCGCAGGACCTCCCACCGGGGTTTCGAGGTCAGCTCTCCAGCCCCTGGCGTAGGAACAGCAGTCGGAACTTGCCGATCTGTATCTCGTTGCCCGGACACAATCTCTCCTCCTCAACTCGCTCCCGGTTAACGTAGGTGCCGTTGAGCGAACCTGCATCTTTGATGTAGTACTCATCGCCACGGAGTGCAACCTCAGCATGACGTCGCGAAACCGTCACGTCGTTCAAGAAGATATCACTATCAGGGTGTCGTCCGATACTCATGGTCGCTCGGTCCAACCTGAACCACGAACCCGCCTCCTGACCCATCTGGATCATGAGATACCCGCAGCCCCCAGCAGGCTCGATGCCTCCTGGCATCGGTGGTACGCCAACGAGCGTCTCCATAGATGATGTCGTCTGCTCGGGGCGCCCTAACAGGCTGGTCCCACAGGCAGCGCAGTAGTGCGCGGTCGGTGGATTGACTTCGTTGCAACGGGGGCAGACAGACATGACCTATTCGCTATTGAGAAGCTTGCGATAGGCCGCGATATCGAGGAGTTGGCCTGCCGGGTCACCTGCTAACGTCAAGCGACAGATCCAACCCTCTCCATACGGGTCGCTGTTGAGGAGCTCCGGAGTGGCCTGCAAGCGCTCATTAATCTCTGAGATCACGCCAGCCACGGGAGCAAAGATATCCGACACCGACTTGGTCGACTCCACCTCGGCGATCGAATCACCGGCCCCCACCGTACGACCCAGCTCCGGAAGACCGACAAAGACGACGTCGCCGAGGGCGTCTTGGGCGTAGTCGGTGATTCCCATCGTGGCGATGCCGTCGCTGATGTCGACCCACTCGTGCTCCGCGGTGTAGAGAAGATGCTCAGGAAAGTTCATAGTTGCCAAGGCTAACGGGTCAACGCCGTACCTGCTCACTCACCGGGAAAAAAACCGACGTGAGGCTAGCCAACATGAGGGTTTTGGACTCAAGCAAGGTGAGGGGCCGCATCGCGGATCGACCGTACCTCTTCGTGAAGCTTGGCGAGGGTAGCAAGCGCTCCCGCCTCGTCGTCATCTGAGACCCACACCTTGAGCAACGGCTCCAGCTGATCGGGAGCGATGAGCCAGAATCGGTCTCCATCTGACACCCGTATACCATCGATGGCGATGAGTTCGGCATGAGGCTCGGCCTCGGCGCGAGCCCGAAGTTCACGCATGGTGTACCCCATCTGCGCATAACTGACCGCTATCTCGTCGACGTGGACCTTGGGCACCTTCACCGCCCTGCGAAGGCGAGACAGTGGTTGTCGAACGTGTTCCAGTCCAGAGAGTAGATAACCCAAACTGACGGCAGAGTCGGGTACCGAGGTGAGGTTCGAGAAGAGAAAAAGGCCATGCCCACCCACGCCAAGTGCCGGCTCATCGCTGGCTCGAACCCGGGTACTGATGTCGTTGAGGTCGAGTCCGGCCCACGTAAAGCGAATGTTCGCATCGTTAGCCAGATTCTCGAGAGTGTTCGGCATGTTCACCGGTGCGATCACCTCTTTGATCCCATCGCTTTGAATCACCAGCTTGGTGAGCAACGCTGCCAGCTCAGCATCGTTGAGCGGCACACCCTCATCGTCGATAACGGTGATGCGTTCGGCGCCCGGATCCACCAGGAGACCCAGTTGGGCTGAGGATGCGACCACCAGTCGCGACAGTGTCTGGAGTTGGCTGTGCGCATCATGGGTGATAGAACGGATCGTTGAGGGGTACGAGTTCACTGCCAAGACGTCCATGCCGAGGGAGCCCAACAGTTGTGGCAGTGAGAGATTCCCACTGCCAAACGAGAAGTCGATGACGACCTTCGCCCCGAGCCTGCGGATCCTTTGCATCGGTAGGCGCGCGTTGAGTTCTGCCTTCCAACTCTCGAACGAACGTGGGTAGGCTCGCAGGTCGCCGACCTCCGAGCCAGAGACGCGACGGAAGTCCTCGCGTTCGAGCGCTCGCTCGACTTTTCGCCTCGCGCCGGAGGTGAGATCACAACCATGCTCGTCCACTAGGTGGATCAGCAATCCCTGAGGATCGTCTGGATCAAGGGCAACGCGAACGCCTGCGCGGCTGTCTGAGTGTGCGACCAGGTGACGCAACACCGGCAGCGTCGATACCTCGAGATCCTCAACCCCCATGCCCACGGAGTTGAAACCCACCAGCATCGCACGCTTGATCGCCCGTGCTGAGCGCGATGTATCCCGGGCCCCCATGACTACCGAGTGGGGAGGGAGCATGGAGCCATAGGCCATCGCAATACGACAGGCAAGCTCCGGGGTGATATCGATATTGGCGAGGCCCGAGATTCCCAGTGGACCGAACACGGTCCGTGGCGAACCCGCCTCCCACACGATGGAGTTCGTCACGGTGGAGAGCGGCTCGATCTTCTTCGCAGGATAGATCTTGATGTCCGGTGCGAGCACCGCCTCACGTCCAACGAAGACACCATCGGCGATAATCACCCCATCGTTGACTACCGAACGAGACCGAATCTCAGCGCCTCGCCCAAGGATTGCGGCGCGAATCCGACTGGCTTCACCGACGAACACATGATCAAAGAGGACCGCCCCGGAGAGAACAGAACCTGTTTCGATGCGTGCATTGTCGCCAATAATGGTGTACGGATGAATCTCGGCACCCGGCCCGATATAGACGTAGTCGCCAATGAGGGCAGGCCCCTCGATCGTTGCGGTAGGGTGCACGTCGCAGTCCTTGCCGATCATGACCCCGCCCTGGAAGCTGAAGCCCTCGAGCTGGGTGTGAGTCCGTCCATCCAGAATGTCTCGGCCCGTTTGAAAGAAGCCACCGAATGTGCCGACGTCAGCCCAGTAGCCCTCGGAGACGAAGCCGTACAGCGCCTCGTCATCGGCGAGCAGACGTGGGAAGACCTCGCTCGAAAAATCCACCGCGCGATCGCTCGGGATCGTATCGAGGACCTCAGGCTCGAGAACGTAGATGCCGGTGTTGACGGTATCGGTGAAGACCTCGCCCCAGGTCGGCTTCTCGATGAGTTGCTCGACGCGACCCTGAGCATCGACGGCAACAATACCGAACTCCGTTGGCGCATCCACCGAGGTCAAGACCATGGTCGCGGTGGCATTACGATGCTGATGAAATTGGACCGCGTCACTGAGGTTCACATCAGTAAGCACGTCACCACTAAGCACGAGGAACGTCCCTCGCAGAAGATGGCGTGCGTGCGCAACGGCGCCAGCGGTGCCGAGGGGAGTCTCCTCCTGTAAGTAGCGAACAGACACCCCGAACTCACTACCGTCGCCGAGATAGTTACGGATAGCATTGCCCAGGTAGGCCACAGTGACGATGATGTCAGTGATGCCGTGAGAAGCGAGCAGCTCCACGACATGACCGATCATCGGTTTGTTGGCGATGGGCAACATAGGTTTGGGCGTGGTGCTGGTGAGAGGACGTAACCTCGTACCCTCTCCACCGGCGATTATGACTGCCTGCATGTAAGCCTCCCTTTGGACGACGCCACTGCGCCAGCCCGACTACGGCAGTCCCTCTGGGTGAGCTGACCTCACAAAGTTGAGGGCGTAGAGAGCGAGCGCAACATAGAGCAGCGCCACCGAGACACTCATCACGGCGAGCGCCGCATCCTTGATCACGGCCTGACTCAATCCATCGCCAAGAACTACCAAGGGAAAGCCTAGTAGCAAACCGAAGGTGCCTGCCTTGCCAATCCACACCACATCGTTGCGATGACGATGGATGATCAGGTCAGCGAGCACAATTAACCCTACGAGGAGCTCACGCAGCAGCACCGCAACCAGGAGCCATGTCGGGACGAGATGATCGACAAGTGCCGCAATCGCAACGACGATGAGCACCACGCGGTCCGAGAGCGGGTCAAAAACCTTACCAAAAGTAGTGACTGCACCCGTGTGCCGCGCGACATACCCATCCAGGAAATCGCTCACTCCCATAACCGCCAGGAGGATCGCTACCGCCACATCGTGGTGACCGTGCATCAGGAGGATCCAGACGGGGACCAACAGCACCAGTCGGATACCGGTAATAGCGGAGGGCACCGCCGTGACAAGAGCGGACCGAAGGGGTAGCGAATTCACATCCTCAAGCATAGAATGCTGCCGCAGTCCCAGATTTCCCATCGGATGTAACTCCCGAGACACCGTAGCGCCATGGGTATAGAATGAAGCCGTGCCACAGGGATCCATGCTTTCGCTCGTCGTCTTCCCATCGACCATCGTAGCAATGGGAATCGTGGCGTTCCTCATTGGCTGGAAGCGTCACGCTCGGTTCATGAATACGCTCAGAGAAAAACGCGCTGCCGAGCGCAACGCAACCCAACTGGCAGCGACCATGGCCTATGAGCCCGAGGTGATGATCACCAACGTGATGCGCGCCGACGAGTCTTTGCTCATTGGCTACCAGCCCGTTGTGAACTCTTCAGGCGATGCAAGGGGGGGCCAAGGGACGTTTGTCGCCTTTGGTACCGATCTGACGATGCTCGAGCAACTCGAGACCTGGTGCACTCAACAGGCCTGTGTCCGAGTTGAACTCGACCATCTCGATAATCGATTGCGTCTCTCGTGCTCCTACACCAGCGAGCGAGTCGAGCTTTCCATGGTGCCGAACAAGAACGTTGGGTGAGGATCACTGGGGCGGATAGCATGTGAGAAGTGATCAAGACCACTGCCCTTCATGCGACCCACCTCGGGATCGGCGCAAAGATGACCCAGTTCGGTGGTTATGAGATGCCTTTGGCGTATCCGGCGGGTACGATCGCAGAGCACCTAGCGGTCCGCAACGATGCAGGCGTCTTCGACGTCAGTCACCTGGGCAGTGTCGAGGTTCGCGGGCCAGATGCCTTCGACCGACTGCAGTCGGTATTTACCAACGATCTCAGTCGCATCGGACCAGGACGAGCGCAGTACACCCATCTGTTGGACGAGTCCGGATCAGTGCTCGACGACATCATTGTCTGGTGGTTGACCGAGGACTGTTTCCACGTTATGCCAAACGCAGCCAACACCGACAACGTGATTGCAAGTGTCGGCGGCCGCGATATCACTCCGGGTCGGACGATCCTGGCTGTACAGGGTCCGCAGGCACGAAACTACACGCAGATGGTCCTTGGGCTGGCCGACTTGCCAGCCAAAAACAGGATCATATCGGGTACCTATCACGGTGTTCCGATACTCGTCTCCGGGACCGGCTACACCGGTAGCGACGGCGTTGAGGTATCCATTCCGAACGAGGTAGCCTCGCAGTGCTTTCTCGAGTTCATCCGTGTCGGTGTCCAGCCATGCGGTTTGGGTTCGCGGGACACGCTCAGGCTTGAAGCTGGATTGCCGTTACACGGTCATGAACTTGGTGAAGGTCTCACACCGCTCAACGCCCGACTTGACTGGGTAGTCAAGTTCAACAAGGGCGACTTTCCGGGCAAGGCAGCGCTCCTAGCACAGCGCGCGGCGGGCGTCACCCCACTCCTGACGGGACTCACTACGCGATCTCGTGCGCCGTTGCGCACCGGCGAGCGGATCTATTCCACTGACGGCATCGAGATCGGCTGGGTATCGAGTGGTGGTTATTCTCCCGGACGTAAGGAGGGGATCGGCCTCGGGTTTGTCACGTTTGACGCCCCTGACGAACTCGTGCTCCATCGGGGAGATGCTCAGCTACCCATTCAACGCTGTGACTATCCCTTTGTTGCGCTCCCGTGAAGCCCACACCATGGCAGGACTCGTATAACCGTACAGACAACAGCTTTACCCTGGGCGGGACGTACCAACTGGTCTAACAAGAGAGAAGGAGGATCGGATGCCATCTTTTGCGCCGCATACCGACGAGGAGATTCGCCAGATGTTGGGCGATCTTCACATGGAGTCGCTCGAAGAGCTCTATGCCACTATCCCCGTTGCGCTGCGGCGAACCGAACCCCTCGATCTTCCAAGGGATCGTTCGGAGATCGAGATCGTCGAGGAGTTTGGCCGCTTTGGGGCCGCAAACAGTGCCGTGCGCACTTCGCTGGTCAGCTTTGCTGGTGGGGGAGTATACGATCACGATCTCTCGGCGGCCGCCCGCCACCTCGGCAGTCAGTCTGCCTTCGTAACCGCCTACACCCCTTATCAACCCGAGGTGGCCCAAGGAGTACTCCAGGCGCTCTTTGAATTCCAGACGATGGTCGCGCGTCTCTTCGGGCTCCCGGTCGCGAACGCCTCCCTCTACGATGGGGCAGCCAGCCTGGTCGAGGCGGTCAACATGGCGGTTGGCTTCACCAAGCGTCACCGGGTGTTCGTGTCGGCGGGTGTGCATCCCAGCTATCGAGAGGCCCTGGCGACCTTTGGGGCGGGAACGAGCCTCGACATCGAGGTGCTGCCACTTCAAGGAGATGACACCTGCGATCTTCCTGACTCGCTCGGCGATACTCAAGGCGCCGCCCTGGTGGTTGGATATCCAAACTACTTTGGTGCCATTGAAGACCTACGCCGTGCAAAGGCGTTGGCGGCTGCGATCGGAGCTTTGCTGGTCGTCGTCGTCGACCCAATTGCCCTTGGCCTTCTCCAGTCCCCTGGTGCACTCGGCGCCGATATCGTAGTCGGAGAGGGGCAGTCCCTTGGTATTCCTCTCTCGTTCGGCGGACCTCTGCTTGGCCTCTTTGCCGCGAAGCAGGAGTACCTTCGACTCATGCCTGGTCGCCTCGTCGGCGAGACCCGTGACCTAGAGGGACGACGGGCGTTTGTGACGACGCTTCGTACCCGTGAGCAGGATATACGAAGGGAGAAGGCGACCTCGAACGTCTGTACTAATCAGACCTTGATGGCTATCCAGGCTGCGATTCACCTGTCCTGGCTCGGGAAAGCTGGCTTTGCCCAACTGGCGCGGCGCAACTACGACGGTGCACACTACCTGGCAGCACAACTCGGGGAACTCGGACTGGTTCCAAGCACCAAGCGCTTCTTCCGTGAGTTCACCGTACGAACACCGATCAGTGCAACCGAACTCGTGCACCGGATGCTGGCACACGGCTTCTTGGCGGGCATCGTCCCTCCTGGCTTCGATGACCGTCTCATCTGTGCTGTGACCGAAGCTCGCACCAAAGCGGAGATCGATCTCTTCGTGGATACACTTGGGAAGGAGTTGCGTTGAACTTTTTGTCACACAGCGCTGCTGGGGGAAGAGCATCGTCATCGCCGCTGGTCGGTGACGCACCAGAGCCGACGATCTTTGAACTCTCGGTGGCCGACCGGAGGGCCTACTCCCTCCGTGAGACCGAGATACCGCCGATGGCGCTCGACGGCATCGAGGAGTGGTTGCGCACGGATCCCATAGACCTCCCTGAGGTCTCGGAGCGCGACCTGGTAGCTCACTTCACAAGACTTGCGAGCCGCAACTACTCTGTGGATCTTGGTGCCTACCCTTTGGGCTCTTGCACCATGAAGTACAATCCAAAGTTCGCTGATCAGATAGCGGCCATTGATGGGCTGGTCAACGTCCATCCTGCCACTCCGCCCGAGGCGATCCAGGGCTGGCTACGCCTCCTGCATGAGCTCGAAGGTTATGTCTGTGAGATCACCGGCATGGCCCAGGCTACCCTCCAACCCCCTGCTGGAGCCAGCGGTGAACTCACCGGTCTCTTGATCATGCGGGCCTACCACGCCTCGAAGGGACGCAAGCCATCGAAGGTGGTGATTCCCGACTCAGCACATGGCACGAACCCTGCCTCGGTCTCCTTGGCCGGCTTTCAGGCCGTGACCGTACCAAGTGGACCTAACGGTCTCGTGGACCTCGAGAAACTCAAGGCGCTGGTCGATCAGGATACCGCGGGCATCATGTTGACCAACCCCAATACCCTTGGGCTCTTTGAGCAGGAGATCCAGGAGATTTTGGCGGTTATCCACGCCGTAGGTGGCCTGGCCTACTACGACGGAGCGAACCTCAACGCAATCGTCGGTGTTGCGCGCCCCGGTGACATGGGATTTGATATCGTTCACTCGAACCTGCACAAAACCTTTGCAACACCGCACGGCGGAGGCGGTCCCGGCGCGGGCCCGGTGGCCGTCGTCGAGCACCTCGCGGAGTTCCTGCCAGGTCCGCTGCCACGACCCGTTGATGCTGGCAATACCTACACCTGGATGACACCACAGCGCTCAATCGGGCGCGTCCATGCCTTCTTTGGCAACGCTGTGGTCCTCGCCCGAGCACTTGCATTTATGCGCTACCTCGGTCGTGATGGATTGACGACCATGTCCCAGCTTGCGGTGCTCAATGCCAACTGGCTCAAACACCGAATCGAAACCACCTTCGAAGTCGCCTACGATCAACCCTGTATGCATGAGTTCGTCGTATCAGCAGAGCGGCTCAAAGAGGAGACCGGGGTGCGCGCGCTTGATGTCGCTAAGGCCCTCCTCGACGCGGGTTTCCATGCCCCTACGATTTACTTCCCACTCGTCGTGCACGAAGCCCTGATGATCGAGCCCACCGAGACCGAGTCACCACAGACCCTTGAGGCTCTCGCCCAAGCTCTTGAACAGATCGTCGCTACAGCCAAGGACGACTCCGCCGCGGTGCTCGACATGCCCCAGAATACCCCGGTTCGCCGTCTCGACGAAGCGGGTGCAGCACGCAATCCTGTCCTTACTGAGGACGGACGTCACTAGCCGCTCCAGATAACCTAGGCATTTCTAGGCATCCTTTTATTTTCGCTCTCCAGCCGCCTTTGAGTGTCCTGC
>JAJZXI010000042.1 GCA_021806545.1 Actinomycetes bacterium
CTGGCATCCCCACCTGCATCGCTACCGCGAGAGAGCGTGCCCGACAGATGGTGATCTGAACCAGGACGACCCCCATCGCGATCTCGATGATCGCAATGGGAAGAACTTAGTCCTTGGCGGTCGACACTCCGGCGGAGTCAAACGTGGCCATCTCAGCGAGGATTCGGGCCGCCGCACGCACCATCGGCACCGAGAGCGCGGCACCAGTTCCTTCACCAAGTCGCAACCCTAGATCGACGAGCGGCGCGAGCCCGAGGTGTGTCAGTCCAACCGACGCTCCTGGCTCTACCGAGCGATGTCCCGCAATCAAGTACTGCTGCACCGTTGAATCTATCAGCGAAGCCATCAGGGCGGCTGCTACCGAGATCACCCCATCAAGGATCACTGGAACACTCGCCTCGGCGGCTCCGACGATCAGCCCAGCAAGAAAAGCATGCTCAAACCCGCCCATCCGTGCCAAAAGCTGTGACGCCGATGCGCGGTCGCCTTGAAACGAATCGACGACGTGTGCAACTACCGCCGTCTTCTTGGCCAGTGTATGGTCATCAACTCCGGTACCGCGACCGGTAACCGCGTGAGCGCTCACGCCAGTCGCAGCAGCGATGAGAGCTGCCGACGGAGTCGTATTGGCGATCCCCATGTCTCCTGTGAGGAGAAGATCGACGCCGCGAGCTGCCTGCTGAAGTGCGAAGCTTATGCCCTCCTCGATGAGCTCGAGTGCCACCGACTCAGGCATCGCGGGCTCGACATAGATATCTCCTGTAACAAGGGCTCGTTTCACAACATGGAGCATGGGCGAGGCCTCAAACTGAGCATGAACACCGCAATCAACAACGACGACTCGCGCTCCCACCTCTTTGGCGAGTACGTTGATCGCAGCTCCCCCAGCAAGGAAGTTTCCGACCATCTGCGCCGTCACCTCCTGCGGCCACGGGGTCACGCCCTCCGCGATTACACCATGGTCGCCCGCGGCTATCACAATCAACGGATCCCTCGGAACAGGCGGTGGGCATGCACGGTAGATCCCCGCGAGCTGTATGCCGAGATCTTCAAGACGACCGAGCGATCCGGCCGGCTTGGTCAACCGACCTTGCAGACCTCTCGCCTCATCCATCGAGACACTATCGATTGGCCTACCCGTTTTCACCGTGATGTTACCCCCTGTTGACTGCGCTCGCCAAACATCCAAATATTGAAGGCGAAGAACTTCCCTACCCAGACGACACCAAAGGCCACCAACGAGGCGAAATTGACGAAGAGCGCATCAAGGAGGTGGGGGAACCCGTGCGCGCGGGCAAAACTCTGCGCGAAGCCAACGGTCACCAACGACAGACCAAGACCCAGAAAAGCCAGCAGCCAGAACGGAACCACCTCGCGTAGAAAATGTGATCTGCCAGATTTGCCCCAAGCCCAATTACGGTTGAGATAGTACGACGGTATCGCGGCGACCCCGGTAGCAACGATGTTCGATACCTCGGCAGAAAAGAGCCGAAAAACGCCGAAGATTAGGAACAGTACCACCTCTGTAACCATCACTGATATCACCGAGGCCATGGCATATTTGATAGCAGTAACGCCGATTCTCGTTGTCAACCAGCCATAAACTGTGCGATAGAGCGACTGCACGGGCCTAGCCTAGTCGTTCCCCGCGATTATCGTCCGCAGACCCGGTGCTGCACAGATGGGAGAATGGTGTCTAAAGCTCTTGACGATCTGATTGAGCTCCTCGATTTGGAGTCGATAGAGGTCAACATATTCCGAGGACAGAGTCCCCGAGAGGACCGGCAACGCGTCTTCGGAGGACAAGTGGCCGGCCAAGCGCTGGTCGCCGCGGGCAGGACCGTCTCGGAGGACCGAGCCGTGCACAGCCTTCATGCTTACTTCATCCGCCCAGGCGACCCAAGCATCCCTCTGCTCTACGAGGTGGAGCGGATTCGAGACGGCAGGAGCTTCTCGACACGTCGAGTGCTGGCAATTCAGCATGGCAAACCGATCTTCAACCTCTCGGCCTCCTTCCAGATCGCAGAGGATGGCCTAGAGCATCAACTCGAGGCGCCTGAGGTCCCGGACCCTATGACACTCCCTGGCTTCGAGGAGACGATGGCTCCGTGGGCCGAAGTGATGGGCGACTGGTATACCCGTCCACGACCGTTCGACATCCGCTACGTCCTGCCGCCCACGATGGCCAAGCAGCTCCAACCGCGCGCACCCCAGCAACGCATCTGGCTGCGCGCCGACGGCGACCTACCTGATACGCCACTCCTCCACGCCTGCCTCTTCGCCTATGCGTCAGACATGACGCTCCTTGACAGCACCCTGCTCCCCCACCAGCTGTCCTGGATGGATCAGAGGATCTTCGCTGCCAGTCTCGACCATGCTATGTGGTTTCACCGTGCCGGTAGGGCAGATAACTGGTTTCTCTACGACATGGTCAGCCCGACTACCCAGCACTCTCGAGGGCTAGCCCAAGGATCGATGTACGACGAATCCGGGCGGCTCCTCCTATCCGTCGCGCAGGAGGGCCTGATCAGGGTCCGGGGCCACTGAGGGACGGCCGCAATGCCACCCCTCGGTGCCGTGATGGACGAACAAGGCGGAGGCCAGCGAAGCTATCGCTGCGCGATCGGCACGAAGTCCCGCTTCTCCGCGCCCACGTAACGTTGACGAGGTCGAGCGATCTTGGCGTCCTGGTCCAGGAGCTCTTGCCAGTGTGCAAGCCAGCCCGACATACGAGGAATCGCAAACAACACCGGGAACATGTCGACCGGGAAACCCATCGCCTGGTAGATCAAGCCGGAGTAGAAGTCAACGTTCGGGTAGAGCTTGCGGGAGATGAAGTACTCGTCAGAGAGCGCCACCTCCTCCAACTTCAACGCGATGTCGAGTAGCGGGTTCTTGCCGGTGACATCGAAGACGTCGTAGGCGACCTTTTTGATGATCTTTGCCCGAGGATCATAGTTCTTATAGACTCGGTGGCCGAACCCCTGCAGTCGACCATGTCCTTCCTTGACCGCGCGCACGAAGTCGGGAACATTCTCAATGCTCCCAATCTCGGTCAACATCTTGACGACTGCCTCATTGGCGCCTCCGTGGCGAGGTCCGTAGAGGGCTGCACAGGCCGCAGCTGCAGACGAGTAGGGATCAGAATGTGCAGAACCTACGACCCTCATCGCCGTCGTAGAACAGTTCTGCTCGTGGTCGGCATGGAGGATGAAGAGAACATCAACGGCCCGAACCAGACGCGGGTCGGCCTCATAACGTGGTTCAGCGATCTTCCACATCATCGAGAGGAAGTTCTCTGGGAAACTCAAGGCATTGTCCGGATAGACGAACGGCATGCCTTGTGAGAATCGATAGGCAGCCGCAGCGAGGGTCGGCATCTTTGCGATCAACCGAACGATCTGGCGATGTCGAGCCTCAGGATCGAAGATCTCCTTGGCATCCAGGTAGAACGTGGAGAGTGCGGCGACCGCCGAGACGAGGATACCCATCGGATGCGCATCGTAGTGGAAGCCCTCCAGGAAGCGTTTGCGTACATTTTCGTGGATAAAGGTGTGATGGGTGACCTCCTCCACCCACGCCGAAAGTTCAGCTTGGGTGGGCAGCTCGCCGTTGAGCAGCAGATACGCTACCTCTAGATAGGTGGACTGCTCTGCGAGCTGCTCGATGGGATAACCGCGATAGCGCAGGATACCAGCCTCACCATCAAGATAGGAGATGGCGCTCTCCGACATCGCGGTCGTTACCAACGCCGGGTCCAAAAACCATATCCCGGGAAGGTGCTTACTCCACTGCTGGGCAGACACAGTGCCATCAACAATGGGAACCTCGAACGACTCACCAGTTCGGTTATCTGTGATCGTGATTGACTCAGCCATCTATTCTCATCCACCTCTTCTTTGTCTACGGCTTTACTTTGCCTCCACTACAAAACGGTACACACTTGTGTCACGAACTACAAACCCGACGGACTCATAGAGACCGTGCGCGGCTACTCTGGTCGATCGAGACGTAAGGTCGACGGTTGCCACCCCAAGTTGACGTGCCTTCTCAATGGCATGCTCGGTCAACAGGCGACCGACCCCCTCTCCGCGAAATTCGCGATCGACGACCACATCCTCCACCCACGCCCGCCAACCCGTCAGAATTGGGAACACCACCAGGGTGAGCATGCCACCCACTAGTCCCGTGTCACTGATCGCGAGGTAGAGGTGTGACGAGGGCGCCTCCAATACCTCGCGGAGCCGTTCAGATGTCACGAGGGGTGCCCGCGTTGAGAGCTGTGGCAAGAGACGATTGATCGCCTGTGCGAGATCATCGGTCACCTCCGTCGCCCGTTCGACTCGCCAGCCAAGGTCCATCTGCACCAAAACTCCTCCTGCTCACTTCCCTTGTAACCTTCGGCCACTAGCATAGATACGATGAGAGATATCGTCTGGCATAGACGGGTGGGCCAACGCCGCAAGCCCGCGACACTCATCGCAGCCTTGTCGGGTTGGACGGATGCGGGTGATGCTGCCACCATCGCCTATAACCAGGTCGCCTCAGCCTTGGCGCTGGCCGATCTCGCTTACCTCGATCCGGAGAACTTCTACGACTTCTCGATGGTACGCCCAATGGTCACGATCGATCACCACGGGATCTCCGAACTCCGCTGGAGTACGCTGGTTCTTGGTGAGGCGACGATAAAGCGGTACGGACCTGTCTTCTTCCTTTTCGGCCCTGAGCCACAGTTCCGCTGGAAGACCGCAGCTGCGGAGCTGCTCTCCGTGGCAAACCTTCTAGCGGTTGACAGAGTCGTGACCTTGGGGTCGTTGCTAGCCCCAGCTCCGCATACCAAGCCGCCTCGGTTATTTGGCTACTCGAGCTCACCGCCGGTCAGCGAACTGCTACGACTCGACAGCCCTCGCTACGAAGGGCCCACGGGCTTTCTCAGCGTGCTCCAGTCGGCTGCGATGGCCTACGGAACGGAGGTCGTATCCCTGTGGGTCGAGGTGCCGCATTATCTTAGCCAGTTTCCCGCCCAACGCTCTGCGCTTGCACTCTTGCATCAGCTCGAAATCTTGCTGGGCATGGATGAGGACTTCCGCGAACTTCGCGAGGAGCTCGGTGACACTGATCAGGAGGTCAAGGACTTCGTATCGCGCGATCCCGACCTCATCGCCTACATCGCGTCACTCGAATCGAACTATGAACAAGAGCTCGATGTTCGTTCTTCGATCGATACCATCGCGATCGAGGCGGAGCGTTTTCTCCGCCGACAGCAGGGCGACTAGTGCTCAGGGCTGATCAGACCCGGTCAGGTCGAATCGGATCGAAGTAGGTCTCCGGCGGCTCGGTGCCGTTCTTGATCCACGCGAGCCAGGGCGACTCGAACAACGTCGCCAGATGACCAGGGAGTTCATCGAGTTCGAACCAGCCAACACCGGCCGTCTCGAGTGGGTGCGCCCTGAGTTCACCACCTTGTGCACGGCACAGGAAGATCGTGCTATACATCGCAACCCGTGTAAACCCGAGCCGCATACCGTCGAGCATGGCCAGCAATCGGGTTGGCGTACACACAATGCCAGTCTCCTCGTAGACCTCCTTGACAACCACCTCCGCGGGTGAGTAGCCAACATCTGCCCAGCCGGTCGGATAGAGCCAGATCCCACTGTCTGATCGCCGCACGAGGAGTATGCGACGTGAGGAGTCGAGAACAATGGCGCCAACAGCACTCTTGGGCGTCACGTAACCGGGGATCCCTCGCGGTCCATCTTGGAAGACTGACTCATCCACGCCGAAGCCTTCGGCAAGGCTGGCCGCTTGCATGCGCGCCACCACCTTGAGAATCTCCTCATAACGTTCTCGCTCGTAGAGCGAGTCAGTGAACGCAAGACCCGTTTGCGCTATTGCCGTCAGGGTCAGGATCCAATCCCGGATGCTGCTATCCGGCATTGGCGCATGCGAAGGATGGCTCAAGCCCTGCTCTTGCGCGTAAGGCTCGCTCTCGTGCTCTAAATCGCCCACGCAACTAACCTACTCTTTGCTCCTTTGCCTCTCATCAGCCTAGGACTGGTACGCTGTGGAGGTGGCCATTCAAGAGACCTGCAAACACTACGTACTCCAGACCCTTCCCTCAGGCGAACGAATACAGCGGTGCCGCCTCAAGGCCAACCTTGACCTTCCATTCGCCTGTCCTCCCGACTGCCTCTTTTACGAGGCCAGGACGCGTGTTACCAAGATCGGCTGGGAGATCCCCAAACGCAAAGAAGAGTGACTCAGGCGTCCGCTGGTGGCGGCTCTTGGACGAGCGCCCGCATGCGTCGAGCTTTTGCTACTCCCCAGGCGAGGTGAATGGGTCCAAGATCGGCATCGATATCTACCGCGCTGGCAGGCAAAAGTCCACGTCGCTGCAGGATCGGTATATTTGTATCGCAGCCGTTGTGAGACAATCCATTGAGTACAAACCTGCGGATCAAGCCGACCGGTGGCTCCTGTTGTTCCTCAGCAGGACGTCTGAGCAGCAGCTCGAGTTCGGTCTCCGCTCGTGACTCGAGCTGCTCGAGCCAGTCAAGATTGATCTCTCCCTCCCGAACGAGTTCGGCCTCGAGCCGAGCAAAGTACGGGGGCAGTGCATGCAGGAGCGCAACGAGAAACGTGGCTGAGATCTCCTCAAACTCTTCAGAACTAATCCGCTCGCTCAACACCGCTTGGCCCCCCATCTGCCCCAATGATCTCTACCTCAACACCGATCGTTGTCAACCACTCCGTTGCTCGCTCAACGGTAGCGCGGTCAGCCTCCAACGTGCAGATGATCCAACCGAGGTCATCTTCGACATTCGCCCTGTTGATGTTGGCAACCAGGTCAAAACGCCTTACTAGCTCAGTGAGGACCGGCTCGCCAATCAGCGCCCCCTCATACCATAGCTTGACGATCGCCTTCACTACCAGTCGCCCCCTCGAGCACTCGATTCAATGAACCGCTGCGAAATCCTCCCAAGTCGAGCGTACTATAGAGAAAACCAAGACGCTCGGCTTCCACGACAATTTGCTCACGGTACAACAGGGCGCTTGCGAACGCCTCAGGTGGCAACTCGATCCGAGCGATGTCGCCGTGATGGCGAACGCGGACGATGGGTAGACCTAGCCGATGCAGGAACTGTTCAAGGCGCTCCACTGCCCCGAGTCGCTGAATCGTCACAGGAACTCCATAGGGGATACGTGAAGCCAGGCAGGCCGAGGCGGGCTTGTCAGCGACCGTGTCGAGTCCAATAGCTCGAGCGATTGCACGGACCATCTGCTTATCGACACAACAGAGCACGAAAGGCGAGGCGACGCCGAAGTCCTCCGCGGCCTGCAGTCCAGGACGGTAGTCTCCCAGGTCATCGAGATTGGTCCCTACCACCACAGTCGCGTCCCATGCTTGCGCCAGAGGTTCGAGTTGCGAAAATAAATGGCTCTTGCAGACGTAGCAACGATTCGCAGCGTTTTGCACGTATTCCGGATCATCGATTTCATCAGTAGAAATCTCACGGTAATTCAATGACAGCTCACTGGCGAGGCTGCGCACCCCGTTGAGCTCGTCGCTCGATAGTGACGCCGACACCGCGGTCACGGCAAGGGAGTTCTCTCCCAGCACTCGATGAGCCAACGCCGCCAGCACCGCAGAGTCGACCCCACCCGAGAGGGCGACCACCACCCGACCAGCGCCCGCGAACCAACGTTCTAGCTCGATGATCTTGGCTTCCACAGCAACTGTTTGCACGCCGACCAGCCTAACTCCCGCCTCAATCGGGAAGGCCGGTTCTCATCAGCGCTCGAGACTAAAGTCCGGTAACAAGCGAGGCAAAGACAACCTCCGGCTCCTGGACAATGCCGACGTAAAACGGGCCAAACTCTGCGTACGTCGCGGAGGCCTCATCGTAGCGCATGGTGTACACGACATCCTTCAAGTCGTCCGGATGACGTGCGAAGAGCGTTACCCCCCACTCCCAGTCGCTCACGCCGGTTGCACCCGTGACGAGCTGAACCACGCGACCGGCAAACTTGCGACCCGAAGCGCCGTGTTCCCCCATCAAGCGCTCACGCTCCTCAAAATCAAGCGAATACCAGTTCTGGGCCACGTTGCGACGCTTGGACATCGGATAGAAGCACCACGCATCCTTACCCTTGGGCGGCAACTTAGGGTAAAGACGGGGTCGCTTGCGCTCCTCCGTAATGTTACGGGCGTACTCGGACACCTCGGTGATCGAGAAAAATGAGTCGGAGAAACTCAACCCGGCCCTGCGCAGCTCTAGTTGGAGTCGCCGCAGCCCTAAAAGATCTCTGTCTAGCGCCATGATGGCAACTTCGCAGCGATGCCCAAGCGTCGCCACGGTTAGCACTTCAGTGCCACGATCCGCCGCCTGCTTGACTCGTGCCGTCGCAAGCTCCGGATCAAAGTCCCCGGCCGTCTGCCCAAAGAGGTGCAAAACACCGAGACCCTCGGTGACTTGCGAGCCAACGTCATCACCGGCTACGCCCTGGAGATCATCCACCGGATTGCCGTGCTCCGTGTTCATCAGCGTTCCTCCTCCTTTGCCCATTTTCATTCCGCAATTCGATCCCGACCCGTTGGACCGTTCCGAACCCATCGCGTTCCACACCCACTTTAGGATTTACCAGCCAGGTAGCGATAATCGAAATTTGCGCCCACGGTCGCTGCACACCTCCGCCAAAACCAACCGATGGGTGGCACCTGGTGCCACCCATCGGTCTCTCAAAGAACAAGTCCTCTAGAAGTCCTCCATGCCTCCGGGTGGCATAGCTGAAGCCTTCTCTTCAGGCTTGTCAACAATAGCAGCCTCAGTCGTGAGGAAAAGCGCCGCAATCGAAGCCGCATTTTGCAACGCAGAACGCGTTACCTTTACCGCATCGATCACACCAGCAGCAAAGAGATCCTCATAGATACCGGTAGCAGCATTGAGCCCATCAGCGCCGTTCTTGAGCGAACGCACCTTCTCCACTACAACGCCGCCCTCAAGACCCGCATTGGTGGCGATTTGGCGCAGCGGCCCTTCGAGCGACTTCGCTACCAGGCGAACTCCGGTCGCGACATCGGCCTCTACCTGCTTGTCGGCGAGCTGTGCCACCGCATCTTGGGCTCGGAGCAGCGCAACACCGCCGCCAGGGACAACACCCTCCTCGATCGCCGCCTTCGTGGTGGAGACGGCATCCTCAATACGATGCTTCTTTTCCTTGAGCTCAACCTCTGTCGCAGCACCGACCTTGATAATGGCGACGCCGCCACTGAGTTTGGCCAGCCGCTCCTGAAGCTTCTCCCGATCGTAATCCGAGTCGGTCGTCTCAATTTCACTCTTGATCTGAGCAATGCGTCCCTTGATATCGGCGTCGCTACCTGCG
This sequence comes from Actinomycetes bacterium, assembly GCA_021806545.1. Lineage (GTDB taxonomy): Bacteria > Actinomycetota > Acidimicrobiia > Acidimicrobiales > Acidimicrobiaceae > Ferrimicrobium. Next base: position 9,385 of record JAJZXI010000042.1, read on the forward strand.
CCCTCAATGATCGTGGTCTCGTCTTTGGAGATCTCGACTCGTCGCGCGCGACCTAGAAGATCAAGCGTGGTGTTCTCTAGCTTGAGGCCAACCTCCTCAGAGATGACCTGACCACCGGTGAGAATCGCCATGTCCTGCATCATCGCCTTTCGCCGATCACCGAATCCAGGAGCCTTGACGGCAACAGAACGGAAGGTACCACGGATCTTGTTGACCACCAACGTCGCCAGCGCCTCACCATCAACGTCCTCAGCGATGATCAGCAGTGGCTTGCCGGCCTGCATGACCTTCTCGAGCACTGGCAGGATGTCGCGGATAGCTGAGATCTTCGAGCTATAGAAGAGGATGTAAGGATCGTCGAGCACCGCCGTCATCGACTCGGGATCGGTCGAGAAATAGGGGGATATGTAACCCTTGTCGAACCGCATGCCCTCAACAAGATCGATCTCCATGCCGAACGTCTGTGACTCCTCAACCGTAATCACGCCGTCTTTGCCAACGCGCTCGATCGCCTCAGAGATCATCTGTCCAACCTCAGGATCGGCAGCCGAGATCGAGGCAACCTGAGCAATCTGTTCGCGAGACTCGGTCTCGCGGGCCAAATTCTTCAGTGAAAGCACTGCCTCCTCTACCGCAAGCTCGATACCGTTCTTGAGCAGCATGGGGTTCGCACCAGCTGTCACGTTTTTCAGGCCCTCACGGACCATTGTCCAGGCAAGTACTGTCGCCGTCGTGGTGCCATCACCAGCAACATCGTCAGTCTTTTTTGCGACCTCTTTGACCAACTCCGCACCTAGGCGCTCGAACGGATCTTCGAGCTCGATCTCCTTGGCGATGGACACACCGTCATTAGTGATCGTAGGGGCTCCCCACTTCTTATCGAGAACAACGTTGCGTCCCTTGGGTCCCAGGGTAACCCGCACCGCGTCAGCGAGCTGGTTCATCCCGGACTCGAGCTTACGTCGAGCCTCATCATCGAACAGAATCAGCTTAGCCATTGCTACTTTGCCTCCATTGTGTCTACCGAAACTAGCACTCTACTTATGAGAGTGCTAACTATCCTAGCGTCACCGGAACGGACTCACGCACCCAACGAGAGTGCAAAACCATGCATCCAACGACAATCAGAAATTGCGCAATGGTAGCCTGAGGAGCTCACGGCTCTTATGATCCACACCCATAAGGCGGCCCCAGCGATCCGTCAGGTGTGAGTCTCGCTGGCGAGGCTTGTCACCGCCGTCTCTTGCAGCCTAACTGCGGGTAGCCTACGAGCGACTTCTAGGATATTCATTCGTGACCGTCAAGACCAGTCCGGATCAGTTGCTGACAGTGGCGCTCGTCATACCTGCTCGCAACGAGGCGCCTCGTCTGCCCCACGTGTTAGACATCGTGACCTCGGATCCACTGTCCATCTTCGACGACATCATCGTCGTCGATGACGGCTCAACCGATTCAACCGCTGCCGTCGCCCACGGTTTTGCCGAGGTGCATGTCGTCTCGATCGGTGATGGTCGGCCAGGAAAGGGTAAGGCGCTCAAGGCCGGCTGGTGCCGGACGCTCGCTGACATCATCGTGACGTGCGACGCGGATCTTGGTGCACTACGCCATTCCCAACTTGGGGGCCTCGTGCAGGAACTCACAAGGTATGACCATCGGCACCTCGCCAAGGCAGCCTACGCGAACGCACCAGACAACGGTGGCCGGGTGACTGAGCTGGTGGCCAAACCCCTTCTGGATCTCTTCTTTCCGACCTGTGCCGATTTACGATCTCCATTGAGCGGCGAAATGGCGTTTTACCGCGAGGATATCGTCTCGCTGGACCTGCCGAACGACTATGGGGTGGATATCGCTATCCTGCTGTCGCTCACCCATCGTTATGGACGACATGCCATTGCCGAAGTGCCATTCGGAATCAAAGAGCACCCCCATCAGCCGCTGTCGTCGCTCTCCAACCAGGCGAGACAGGTCATCCGAGCCATGCTGGAGCGCAAGGACAGTCCGTATCCTGACGGTGACGGTCTCAGCGCGCTATCATTGCCTTCAGAGTTGGCACCGATTCAGCTTCCCTAGCCAAGTACCGACACCACGAGCTCCGCGATCAGGTCAAGTGGTGTACCAAGTGACCGCTCATAGCCAAAGTGCTCCGCTAGCACCAAAACCTTATGTCCACGCTCCCTCACGTGACGAGCGGTCGCATCGCTCGCCGAACCAACCACTACGATCACTGGCTTATCAAAGTGCTCGGCGCGCTCCAGGACACCACCAACTACCTTTCCCACTAGAGAGGTCGCATCCAAGCACCCCTCACCAGTCACGACGACGTCGGCGGCACGGATCCGTTCGTCGAGCCCCACCCTCTCAGCCACCTCACCGAAACCCGACGTCAAAGCTCCCCCAATGACGAGCAGGGCACCTCCGAGGCCGCCAGCAGCGCCAGTGCCAGGGTGCCGATCGACATCGACCCCGTACCTACGCTGATACCACCTGCGTAGCGCCTCCAACCTCACACTCAGCAGGTGCACCTCCAGCTCGCTGGCCCCTTTCTGCGGACCGAAGACACGTGCGGCTTGAGTAAACACCGTTCGCACGTCAAGCGCCGCTCTGAGAGGAACCGGGCACGGCACCAAACCGCGTTGTTCAGCACTGCGTACGAGTCCAATCCCACCATCGGTGGTGGCCGAGCCACCGCAGCCCACAAGCACCGCCCGAGGCCGCATGCGTACGGCGGATTCGAGCAAAGTCGTCACTCCGGAGGAGTCGGCCCGAACTGGATCGTTACCAGCAGCACCGCCGATCATCGCGAGACCAATGACCTGGGCGGCCTCGATGATCACGATATCGTCTCGAATGCCCAGTTTGGCGCTGCATGGCCGCCCCAAAGCGTCGACCGCCTCGACCTCCTCCCACTGCTCCGCAAGCACGTCCACAAACCCTTCTCCGCCATCGGAGAGCGGGCACGCGACGACCTCGTGTGCAATGAGAACCTTTGTGAGCTGGCGTCCAATCGCTGGTGCCGACACAGTTCCCTTGAAGCTATCGAACGCAGCTAAAACTCTCAAACCTCGCCTCACTCCACGACGACTACACTAAGGCAGTACAAATATTATGCCCCACATCGCTCGATATCTCTTTGTCACCAACCGAGGGCCCGTTCAACTCGGAGCCGATGCGCAGACGCTCGTTCGCTCGGGGGGTGGGTTGGCCAGTGGACTGCTTGGCCTCATGGAACACCAAGGCAACGCCGAGGTTCGCTGGCTCTTCCCTGTATCCTCCGAGGGCGAGCTGGCAGCTGCGCGCTCCGGGAGCTACGCAACCATCCAATCGGGCCTGCTTCCTGCAGCCGTCGATGCGGGTGCTCACAGGACCGCCTACGAGGTAATCGCCAATCAATATTTCTGGTACCTGTTTCATGGACTATTCGATCTGAGTTTCGAACCCATCTTCAACACAGATTTCTTTCAGGCCTACGAGCAGTATCGGGTGTTCAATTCCCAGATCGCTGATGCAGTCTGGCGGCTTGATCTCGCCAACACAACGATCGTGGTCAACGACTACCACCTGATGCTGGTACCGCAACTCCTCAGGGACTTGGGATTCACTGGACCGATTGTTCTGTTCTTTCATACCCCGATCTGCACCGCTGGTGAGTCGAAGGTGATACCAGCATCTCTACGCCAGGAGCTGACCACAAGTTTCGCGGCCGCGAACGCAATCGGACTCCATGCCGATCGATGGGCCCAGAACCTCGTGGATTCCTTCGGCTCGCGTGGTCCATCTCTCCCTCGGACCATCGTTGCACCAATCCCAGCAGACACGACCACAATCCTTAACTCACTCGATGATGAGAGCGTTGCCCGCGAACGTGAACAACTTGGCGCGCTCACGCTAGGACTACCCACTATCCTCCGGGTGGATCGCATCGAACCCTCAAAGAACCTCCTCAGGGGAGTGTGGGCGATCGATGAGCTGCTACGGCGTCAGCCCAAGGCAATTGGTGCGTTCAGGGCTATGCTCTTCGCCTACCCATCACGCGCGACAATCCCAAAATATCAGCGCCTCGTAACCCAGCTTGAGACTCTGGTTGGAGAGGTCAATGAGCGTTGGCAACACAGAGGATGGGAGCCGATTCACTTGGACCTCTCCGACCGACCCACTCGCAGTCTTGCGAGCTACCAGCTCTTTGATACCCTGCTTGTCAATCCTCTCCGTGACGGGCTCAATCTTGTGGTCTTCGAGGCAGCGCTGGCCGCAAAGCCGAGCGCGCAGATCGTGCTGTCGACTGGAGCCGGTGCCTCAGAACACGTTGGGCAGTGGTTGGAGTTAATAGATCCTCTCGACATCGTCGCAACGGCAGAGGCGCTCGAGCGAGGCCGGCTCGAGGGGGGAGACCTCGGGCCCGTGAGGACGTGGACCGAGGGAAACACCTGGACCAGGTGGCTCGAGACGATCAGTGCCGCAGTTCGCTGAGTTCCTCAAGAGCTACCGCGCGCACGCAAAGGCATCGTTGCTTGCCTTCGACTTCGATGGCACGTTATCCCCGATCGTCGCGACCCCAGATCAGGCCCAACTCGACCCGGATCTCACTCCTGCGTTACAAATCCTTGGCGAACAATCCAACGTCGCCATCATCTCTGGACGCCCGAGCGACTTCCTCAAAGCTCAGTTCGCCGGCATCAAGGCGACACTCATCGGCAATTATGGTCGCCCTGAAACCCTCGATGGGCGAGCATTAGCCCTTCATAAGACCTTGGCGAGCCGTGCACGCGCCGAGCTACCCGACGCCATCTTGGTCGAGGTCAAACCAAGTTCGATTGCGCTGCACTACCGACGCGCACCTGAGTTCGCATCCGCGGTAACGGAATGGGCAAAGAACATACAATCCGATCCTGATATCAGCGTCGAAGACGGCAAGTCGGTAGTGGAGATCGTGGTCGGGATAAATTCCACCAAGGATGCAGTGCTGAGCCGCCTGGCCAGGAGTCACCCGGCGGTGTTATACGCGGGGGATGACAACGGCGATCTAGCCGCACTCAACCTCTTGCGAACCCTGCCAGCCGTGACCTGCGGATTGGTAGTCGTATCGCATCAGACGCCGCCAGCGCTTATCGAGGCGGCAGACGAGCCGGTAACGCGGGAGCAATTCAGGTCGTATCTCCACGCACTGGCTGGCGTCGTGTGAGCGGTCGGAGAGCTGAAGTCCTACAGAAGTTCAGAATCGCGAAACGCATCCGATAACTCCCAACAGCTTGCGACGCACAAAGGTAGGGCGAGTCATGGGAACTGTACAAGAGAGCTGGCAGGAACGCAGAGAGCAGATCCTGCAGGCGGCAATGGAGGTGCTGGTCGATGTCGGCGCCAGCAGCCTTACGATTCGTAAGGTCGCAAAGGCCGCCGGCGTCGATCCCGCGTTGATCTATCACTACTTCAGCTCAAAGGACGATCTCATCCAGGAGGTGACCTCCGTGCCGATGGGGATCATGGCCGACCTCTCAGACCCACAACGGGATCTCGCTGGGAAACTGTCTGCCCTTGAGCAAGGGATTGCGAGACTCTGGATTAGCTCCCTCATGGTCTGTATGGCCGACACCCCAAACCGTGGACGGCAGCAATTTGACCTCGTGCTCGATCATCTCGTCTGCGACGCTGACCCGGCGAAACGCGCGATGGTGGTCGGATTGCTCTTCGAGCGTTATCTCCTTCACGCCACCGACTACCACGAAGCGGTACTCCAGCGTTATAAGCAGCTGGTCGAGGCCGTCTAGCCGAGCCAGATGTTGGCCGGGAGCTCCGATGGATAATCGCTGTCACGAAACTGCGGCGCCAACGGTTGGGGTACCTCAACTCTGCGCAGACTCGACGCAAAGCTCCTCAACGATCCCCCGACTGGCGGTTCGAGCAGCATCGATACCGGGATCCCAAAAGTAGTCCAGCTCGGTGAACCATCAACGACTACGACACAGGGAATGCGAAGTGCCTCACGTAGAAGCCACGACAGGCCACTTGCCTCGAGTCGAAACAGATCGATCGGCACTACGACGACGGTGCCGCTAGTACCTAGCGCTCCCGCCGATGCCGCTTCATGAAGTGCCTGCGCCGGACCTGCGCCACTATCGATGAAGTACTCACAGCCTCCCGCTTGACTCCCCACTTCGATGACGCGCTGACCAACGACAGATTGAGCCAGCCCAACGAGCCACTCCACCTGCGAGGTCGAATCGCGATATAACTCCGCCTTATTGCGTCCCATCCTGAGCGAGCGACCACCGGTCAAGAGACAGACCAGCGGCGTCATCAATCTCTGCTCCCCGAAGCGCGTATCACCATTGTCACTACGCTACTAAGCATGGATCTCCGGAAACATCTGATCGACAGCTACGGACGCGAAATTCGAGACTTACGCATCTCTGTTACCGATCGCTGCAATTTTCGTTGTACCTACTGTCTCCCGGACGAAGGCATCGAGTGGCTCCCTCGCGCTGATCTGCTGACGTTTGAGGAGATCACTACCATCGCCCGCACCTTCACCGAGCGGTTTTATATCGATTCGATACGTCTCACGGGAGGCGAGCCAACCATGCGGGCGCAGTTACCTCGTCTCGTCGCCATGCTTGCCTCCCTGAAGGACCATCGGGGACAGAAAATCAACCTCTCGCTCACCACCAATGGGGTTACCTTGCCGCTCATCGCAGAACCGCTACGCGAAGCAGGACTTGATCGTATCAACATCTCACTCGACACCCTGCGGGCGGACAGATTTACCCAGATCACCAAGCGCGCCCAGTTCGAACGTGTCCTTGAGGGAATCCAAGCTGCTCAAGCGGCGAACTTCTCGCCAATCAAATTGAATGTTGTTGCGATGCGGGGCATCAACGAAGACGAGATAGTCGACTTCGCCCGGTTCGGGCGAGAGCGCCACCTCCAGGTGCGCTTCATTGAGTTCATGCCCCTTGACGGCGCAAACGCGTGGGAACGCAACAACGTGCTCACAGCCTCTGAGATCCTCGCGCAGATCGATAGCGTCTTCCCCGTTGAGCCCCCGCAGCGTAGTAGTGCTCCTGCCACGACGTACCGGTATCGGGACGGCAAAGGCTCTTTTGGCATCATACCGTCCGTCACGCAACCATTTTGTGGAGACTGTGACAGAGTTCGCCTGAGTGCCGAAGGCAAGATTCGCACCTGCCTCTTCGCACTCGACGAGCACGACCTGCGCGCCATGCTCAGGTCCGGGGCGACGACCGCGGCCCTGGCCAGCGAGATCGAAGCCATCATTCAAACGAAGTGGGCCGGACATTCGATCGGCAGGGTCAACTTTATACGTCCCGCAAAATCAATGAGCCAAATCGGCGGGTAATCGCAAAATCGCCGCCCCGTAGTGCGAGCGCCACCTAAAGTGTAGGCATGGCAGATCGAGAGCTCACACATCTTGACCCTTTAGGTCGAGCGCGAATGGTAGATGTCACTCCCAAAGAGCCCACGCATCGACGAGCATTGGCCCGATGCAAGGTGTTCATGAAGCCTGAAACTACCGCGTTGGTTGCCAACAACGCCGTCAACAAGGGTGACGTGCTCGGCGCCGCAAGGATCGCTGGCATCCAGGCATCCAAGCGGACTCCCGATCTCATCCCACTGTGCCACCCGCTACTGATTGGTTCGGTCTACATCAACTTCACTCTTGGCGACAACTTCGTGGAGGTTGAGGCGCAAGTCGAAACAGTTGACCGAACTGGTGTCGAAATGGAGGCGCTCACGGCGGCCTCGATCGCAGCACTAACGATCTACGATATGTGCAAGTCCTATGACCGCTCGATGATCATCGGCGAACTCGCGCTCTGGGAGAAGACCGGTGGCAAGTCAGGAAGTTGGCGACGCGAAGAGGGGGAGTGATCGGATGCAGGCTGGAGTGGTGGTTGCACTCATTATCGGATGGTCGCTCGTACTGGCGCAGCCACTGTTTGGTGCACGAAAGCGCAAGGACTATCTACGCTCGATTGTGGCCTTCCGACAACAGCTCGTGGCTCTCGAAATGGGCATCCAGCGAAAGCCAGGATATCGTCCGGTACGCCCCTACCCGGCGGCACCCCTACCAAGCTATCGGCGACGCCAACGTACCCTCGTCTACCTCGTGCTCTCGCTCGTCATCGGACTCATGCTGACCGCGGTTGCCACACCAGTTGGGGTCTTGCTCACCACCATCAGTCTGCTGTCGATCGCTGCCTTTCTCACACTGGTCCGCGCCGCCACGAGCGTGGCAAAGGGACGTTTACCAAACGCGTCACGGGGCCAGGTGATGCGCTCAAGGGCAAATACCTCCGAACGAGCTATCGCTTGAACTCCAGCAGCGGGTAGACTGTCCTGCGCTCGGGGGTGTAGCTCAGCTGGTAGAGCGCTACGTTCGCAATGTAGAGGCCGAGGGTTCGAGTCCCTTCACCTCCACCGAGGGCCGTTTGCGAAACCGTCTTGATTTATTGGCGAAACTCGACACAAAGTGGCTCCGGGGCAAGCGATACGGCAAAAATCGGTCAACTGACATCGGTTGCGCTTAGAAGTCGTTAATTTGATGGCGCGTTGGTGCTAAAACTGGAAAAATCCCGCACGCGGGGCGTGAGGGACTACCGGGTCGGCCAAAACACAAAGGCTTGAGGGTATTCTCAGTCGGCGGGAGCATCGCCGTCTGTTGGAACGCTTGCTGTCGGCTTGTAGTTCGCCAGGCGGTTACGGCGTCGAGGTCTGCACTTCTTGGGCGACTTTGCAGCTACACCTTCATCCTGGCCTTGTTCTCGGATGAATGTTTCGATCTTTCGAAGGTTGGCTGACACAATGAGCATCGCGGTAAGGAGGTACTGGGCCGCATATCCGCGCACCCTCCTCCTGCCCGGTTGATCGAGCGCCTCGTGGTTGGCATCCTTGACATACCCGTTGAACCCCTCGATGGTGTTTCGAGCCGTTGAGTACATCGCGTGCCACTCGGGGCTGCCGTAGTGAAGGTCCTGTCTGTATTTTGCACCGGCCGTCGGTGGGAAGGATACCGAGGACTTGTAGGTGCAGATCTCTTCAGGGTGGGCGGGTACGACGAGGACTTGGGTGCGCCCAGCAACATTGCCCACTGGATTGCGTAACGGACAAGAGAGGGTGGCAGATCGTCCGACGGACGGACAGCGCATTGGCACGTAACCGTCCGAGTCGGGACGCTCTTTTGGACGAACAAGATAGCGCTTGCGTTGCTCGATCCGCCGATTGTAGGTCGCCTCATCTATTGGCTGCTTAGCCCGCCGAGTGGCCGGGGGGAGTCTCACCCCCCGGCTCTCACAGATTCCGGACGTGACAGTCTCCCGTCATCCGGCTCGTGTCATCTAGCTGGCAATGCCGTGCGCGTCTGTGACCAGTGGGCAAAGA
>JAJZXI010000043.1 GCA_021806545.1 Actinomycetes bacterium
AGGCGGTCGCCGCCGACCCACCCAGCATCCCCAGAACGACACCCACTACGATCTCCATGACCTAGGTTTCGGAGCGAAAGCGAGCCAGGTTGAATCATGGCCAACGCCCGAAGCCTGTCAGAGTCTAATTCTTTCACGCTCGGTGGTACTTTTGCTCAAGTTTTCCCTCACTGAGCGCCGAAGCAGAGTGAGTACCGGAACTCCAGTACACGAAGACGTGAGAGCCCCAAAGGAGAAAAGGATGTCTCAGATCTATCGGAAATTGACCAAAAGTGATGAGTCTGGATTCACGCTCATCGAGTTGATGGTGGTCATCCTCATCATGGGGATCCTGGCCGCCATCGCGATCCCGACCTTTCTCGGTGCGCGTACCTCGGCACAGAACAAGGCCGCAGAGACCGACCTGCGCAACCTGTTGACCTCTGAGTCCGTCGCCTATACCAATGGTCAGGCCTATGTTGGCCACACGACACTCGCGACGCTCGACCCGGCTTATACCAAGCAACTCTCAGCAACGACTAGTGGCTCAACTACGACTCCGGCGGCGATCACGGTAGTGCCCGTTGCCGCGTCGGGCTCGAGCCCCGCCTATGTCTGCCTATCGGAGCAGTCGGCATCTGGAACGTATTTCGGTATCGCAGACATAGCGACTGGCCCGCAGGCCGGAACCTACTATTACTCGTCGGGCAGTACTACAACGCCACCAACGTGCACAGTGAGCGCTATAACGGCGACCGGAAACCCCACCGGTTCCGGCTACCACTCATCTGCCACCAATGCCGGTTGGTAAGCCCTCGAATTACTGGTGACCCACGGTGTGACGCCTGGGTCGTGGTAACAGATCTCCCAACGAGATCCACGAAGAACCCCTTCCACGTGGAAGGGGTTCTTCGTCTAGGATGGGGGGCTATGAGAACACTTCCCGACCAGTTCCTCTCCTGGGAGGGCCTTTACAACCTTCGCGAGCTCGGGGGATACGCGACCGCTGATGGCCATCTCACCCGCTCTGGCCTTCTCTTCCGATCAGAGGCCTTCTTTCGCCTTCCGACCGACTCCCGACGCGAGCTCTTCGACGAGCTCGGGCTTGTGACCGTCATCGACCTACGATCGGACCGGGAGCGCCACGATCAGGGCTATCTCGAAGAGGCCGGCGATACCAAGCTCCTGCACTTCCCACTCCTGGATGTCTCGGTCGACTCCGGCTTGGACCGGGGTGATCCGGACTATCTCCCAAAGGCCTACCAGGCGATCCTCGAGAGCCGGCCGGCATCACTTGGCGATGCACTCACAATTATCCTGGATCCGAGCCACTGGCCACTGCTCTTTCACTGCGCCGCTGGCAAGGACCGAACGGGCATCGTAGCAATGCTCGCGCTATCGGCCGCCGACGTTCCTCACGACCTGATCGCCAAGGACTATGCACTCACGCAGCTCGCCCTCGAGAGAGTGCTCGCAGCCAACGACCCCAACGCCGATCCCGCACGATGGAGAGAGTTGCCGACAGCCGTCATCGGTTCGAGTCCGAGAACCGCGCAGGTGACCCTCGACTTCATCGACCAGCGCTTTGGTTCAACCCAGCAGTACCTCGAGGAGCTTGGTGTCGCCGGGGACCTCGTCAGCGCATTCAAAGACCACTTCACCGCCGCCTGAGCGATCAGAGCCCGAACTCCCCCGGCGGCCTCGACACTGGAACGTGAGCTCGAACGACCAGCACCCGCAGCCGCCATCATCGCTAAACCCACCACGCCTAACTCGTTCGAACACGAGCCTGGGTGCGCCTACTCGAGGCTGACCTCGACCTCACCGTTGGCGACCTCGTCGAGCGCTCGCTGCAGGCTGACCAGCTCGGCGTCGCCCAAGCGATCCGTCAGCATACGGGTCAACACTCTATCGTGGGTCGACAGCGCCTCTTCGAACTTCTCACGGCCGACCTCGGTGAGAACCGCAAACGTCCCTCGCCGATCCGTCGGACAGCTTCTGCGCGAGACCCAGCCCATCGCCACCAAGGAGTCAACCCGTCGCGACAGAGCACTGCGAGAGAGCAACGCCAGCTCGGCCAACTCGGAGAGGCGCAGCTCGCCGTCGGGCGTAGCCTCGAGATGGAGCAGGACCTCGAAGTCCGCAAAACTCATGCCGTTGCGCTCGTTCAATTCCAGGTCGAGCTGCCACAAAAGCCGCGCATGGGCAGCCAAAATCGACCGGAAGGCACCAAGCGCCGCCGACTTGACCGATGAAGTACCACAATCCTGCATATTTGGTTGCACCCGCAATTAGTTCGTCTATACTAAGCCTTAATTCTAACCGACCAACGAAAGGAAATAGACATGGCAAGTACCTCAGCAAAGGATCTCGGCATCACACCAGGAGCGTGGAACCTCGACGCCGCCCACTCGAGCGTGGAGTTCACCGTTCGCCACCTCATGGTTTCGAAGGTGCGCGGACACTTCGAGAAGTTCACCGCCACCGTGAACATCGATGAGGACGTAACGAAGAGTTCCGTCACCGCCTCGATCGAGGCGAGCTCCATCACCACCCGAGACGAGACACGTGACAACCACCTGAGAAGTGCCGACTTCTTCGAGTCGGACAAGTACCCAACGATCGACTTTGTCTCCACCGCAATCCGACCCAACGGCGATGATTGGAAGCTCGTCGGCAATCTGACCATCCGAGGGATCACGAAGCCGATTGAGCTCGATCTCGAGTTCAATGGCACCCAGCCCGACCCCTACGGCGGCGTGCGCGCCGGTTTCAGCGCCACGGGAGAGATCTCACGTAAAGACTTCGGAATCGAGTGGAACGCGGCTGTCGACGGTGGCGGCGTCGTTGTCGGCGACAAGGTCACCATCAACCTCGAGGTCGAACTCGTCAAGGCCTAGATAACGCACAAGACCATCCGGGTCTCCCGACCCGGATGGTCTTTTTGTGTTCGTGCCTCTACCCGCGCGAGAGGCCGGATCCCTCACGCCCCTCATCCGTTCGCCTTCGTCAGTGCTGGCAACCAGCCCTCTCGGTCAATGAACCAAGCCGGGCAGTCCCTCGCACTCACCAAAGGCCATCTGCGGCGTCGGCCTCAGGCTTTCGCAGAGGAGCGACAGATTACTTCTTGGCTGGCTGGTAATACGGATTATTGCCAGCAGCGTGGTTGGTCACGTCGATGACCTCCACGATCTCTGGGACGGCGTCCTGAATGGCGGTGGCGATACCCTGCGACAGCGTCATCGCCGCTAAGCCACAACCCTGGCAACCGCCACCCATGAGAACGTACGCACGGCTCTCGACAACTCCAGCAAGCTCCGCATACCCGCCGTGTGCAGCAATGGCCGGGTTGACCTGCTCCTCGAGGATTGCATTCACGCGCAGAGCAAGATCGTTGGCGAGTGCCTCGGGACCGAGATCCGGCAGGTCGCCAACTTCAGGGGTTGGCGAATTAGGGTTGGTGATCGCCAACTCGCCATCACTCCCAACCTCGAGCGTCGCCCCTGCGAGCCGCTCAACCGATGCCTGAGGTATCACCACGTTCAGGGCACCAAAACGCTGCTGGAGATCGCCAGGGGCCACCTGTGCAAGCTCCTGGAAATAAACGTCATAGATGAAGGACGTTCCGTCATTTCCAGCGACGTCGATCCAAAGCGCCAGCGTATCAGACGAGCCCTCGTCAGCCAACGCCGCTAGTACCACCTCAACCGCTGCATCCGTAACTCGAAAATCGCTCATGGCTCCCGTTCCTCACTTCAGCGAAGTGATAGCTCTCCGAGTAGCCGCGAAGCCGCCAACGTGCCCCTCGCTGCTGAGACCATCAACCCACCGACGGCGTCGGCCGACTCCGGTTCTCACTACTCGTAGTACCATTCTAGACACATGCAACACATCGTCCTCGTCGTTCCAGCCGAGAGCTATCGCGCAGATGCCTTCCTCAAGGCAGCCGCTCGGGCATCGCAGCAGCTCACCATTCTCACCGACGCTGACACCCCGCTCTCCAGTGAGACTCTGCGTGTAACCAGCATGTACCCTCCCGACGACGAGGTAAGCCATCTCGAAGCCGTGCTGTTCGACCTGGAACCCTCTGTCGTCCTCGGAGTCGACGAGGCCTCCACCCGTCTCGCGGCTCGACTGAGCGATCGAGTCGGCCTGACCAGTGCAAGGTCCTCGGCGGTAGAGCGGGCCATCGACAAGGCAGCCTTGCGTGAGACGTTGGCCAAGGCCGAACTCAATCAGCCAACCTTTGTCGTCACGACGCTGCAGGAGCTCTCGATGCAGACACCCGAGCAGATCGCTGCTCTCATCGACTCCCCCACGGAAGATTTCGTCATCAAGCCGACCCGTGAAACGGCCTCACGCGGCGTCATCCGGACCAGCCCCGCAACACTGGCCCAAGACCTTGCGATCCTGGCGAACATCCAGGATCCCACGTCACCGATCCTCCTCGAGCGCTACGTCGATGGCGAGGAGTTCGCCGTGGAGGGCATTATGAGCGAGAACCAGCTCGAAGTCCTCATGATCTTCGACAAGCCAGATATCGGCGAAGGCCCCTACTTTTGGGAGACGACGTATGTGGGACCCGCAAGACTCACACCCCAAGACCAACGTGAGATCCACAGTGCGGTAGAGCGGGGCGCGCGGGCCCTCGGTCTTTCCAACACTCCAATCCACGCAGAGCTTCGCCTTGCGCAATCACGAGCAACGATCCTCGAGATCGCCCCTCGCTCGATCGGCGGGCGCTGCGGGGCGGTCATCCGCTTTGGTGACGGCCAACGACTCGAAGACGTGATTCTCGCGCGCGCCCTCGGTGACACCACCGCGGTGCGACCACTGCACCACGACATCGGTATCACTATGCTCCCCACACCCGCCAGAGGAGTTTTCCAAGGTGTCGAGGGACTCGAAGCGGCGCGCAACGTTCCGGGAGTGACCGGCATCGAGATCACGGTAACGCCAGGGACACTGGTCTACCCACCACCGCTGACCGATCGGTACCTCGGGTTCATCTTCGCCGAAGGACCTGGTCGTCAGGGGGTTCTTCAGGCGCTTTCTCGGGCGAGAAGCCTCATCACGATCCAGATCGACGCCGACCGCTAGACTGTCCGTCATGTCCGCGCTCTACGTCTCAACCTATGAACTCGGCCACCAGCCTCAATTTGGGGCCGAACTCGCCGCCGAGCTGAGCGAGGGCTACCTCCGGGTACTCGACATGTCGAAGATAGCTTTTGGGGCCGCACTCGATGCAATCATCGAGGCAGACCAGGTCGTGCTCAGCGCGCCGATGCTCACTGGTGCCCTCATCGCCAAAGACCTACTCGTCGCCCTCGCAGACGAGCCGCCCAAGGATATCCTGATCGTGGTCGGGCTCTACGCGAACGTGCTACGCGAGTCACTCTCGAACCCTCCGAAGGCTCTCTGGCTCGACCGTGCAAGCGCTACTGACATCGCGGCGATCCTCGCACCGTCCGCATCGACTCCCGCTCGGAGTGCGACGAGCCGTCGGGCCTATCGGGTGGACCGCTCCGTCCTTGTACCCCTCGATAGCTACCGCAGCGTCAACATCGAGGGCACCGATCGCGTCACCGGCTATCTCGAGACATCGGTGGGTTGTCGACACCGGTGCCTGCACTGTCCAGTTGCCGCAACCTGGAATGGTCGTATCGCCATCAACGACGCGGAGGCCGTCATCGCCGACGGCTTGGCGCAGATCGAGGCGGGAGCCCAACACATTAGCTTTGGCGATCCGGACTTCCTCAACGCACCTCGGCACTCACTCAAGGTCCTGCACGCACTCGCGCACAAGGCTCCCTGGGTCACCTTCGACATCACCACCAAAATCTCCGAGATCCTTCGTCACCAGGACCTTCTACCACAGCTATCAAGTGACCATGTGAACTTCGTCATCTCAGCCGTCGAGAGTCTCAATGACAACGTCCTCGCTCACCTGAACAAGGGTCATACCGCCGCAGAGGTAGCTCTGGCCCGAGACCTGCTCTATCGGCATGGAATCGGCATGCATCCGACCTTCGTGCCGTTCAATCCCTGGGCAGAACTCACTGACCTCGTCGACATCGTCGACTTCGTCATCGACTCCGATGCCATCGAGGTCGTCGAGCCCATTCAGTACTCGATCGAGCTGCTGACGCCCACCAACTCACTGCTCCCGATCAATGGCGACGACTTCGGCCCCTACGATGCGACGGTGCTGGGTTATAGCGTTCGCTACCGCGACGATCGACTACCTCAGCTGCGCGATCGCCTCTACCAGATCGCAAGCGACGCAGGCGATGCCAGCTTTGGCGCGACCTTCGCCAAGATAGCCGATGCGGTATACGAGGCGAATGGTATCTGCGCCCGGGAGGACCGGACCCCACGCATGGTAGCACCAAGTCCCGCCGTCATGAGTGAACCTTGGTTCTGCTGTGCGGCTCCCGTGAAGGCGCGATAGTTTCTCTTGGACGCCAAAGAGCTTCTCGACGGTCTGAGCAGCGAACAGCGTGAGGCCGTGACCTGCGAAGCACCGGTGCTGATCGTCGCAGCGGCAGGATCTGGCAAGACTCGTGTCGTGACCCATCGCATTGCCTACCAGATCGCAAGCCGGACGGTCCGCAGCACCCAGACCGTTGCGATCAGCTTCACGAGGGCTGCGGCATGGGAGGTGTCCCGACGACTCTACCGACTCATCGATGGCGCGCCGCCAGCCTGTGGTACCTTCCACTCCCACGCATTGGGGCTGGTTCGTGACGGCCTCAACATGCTCAAGAGGTCGCCCCCCCGACTGGTAGGTGACCCACACACTCTCATCGCCGAGGCGACGAGTAGGCTCACCCAGGCACGTCGCCGCGCGATTCTTACCGAAATTGACCGCCTCCGCGCCCTGGGCTATAGCGTCGCGGAGCTGCTCGAGCACCCCGAGGCCATCTCGATCTCCAACCCGGATGAGCTCGTGGCCGTCTTCACGGCAATGGAGCGAGCGAAAGCTCGCCAGCACCTCATGGATCTCACCGATGTCCTACGCATCGCAACCGAGCTCACAGCTCGCGACGATGGCGTTGGCGAGGCACTTCGCCTCCAAGCGCGCTGGGTCTACATCGACGAGTTCCAGGACGTCAACCCGTTGCAGCTCCGCCTGGTGCAGCACTGGATGGGTAACGACCTGTCTGGAATAACGGTGGTCGGAGATCCGAACCAGGCGATCTATGGATGGAACGGATCCGACCCAGATCTCATGATCCATCTCCACGAACGAATACCCGCACTCACGAGGGTTACCCTCTCGACCAACTATCGCTCCACCGCCGCGCTCGTGCATGCGTCGAGCCCAATAGCCGACTCAGGTTTCGTCATGAACGTCAAGGCACACCGTCAGGGTGGACAGGCCCCTCAGCTTCTCGGCGCTGACTCAGTCCAAGCCGAGGCTGAGTTGGCTGCCCACCGAATCCAGGAGTTGCATTATCGTGGCGTCAGTTATTCATCCATGGCTATCCTCGCCAGGACCATACGCCAGCTCGGACCGGTGGAGGAGGCGCTCCGACACTTCGACATACCCCATAGCGTCCTTGGGCTCACACCACTGGCGTCAGCTCCTGCGGTCATCGACCTGATGCGGGTCGCCAGAGCAGAACGTCTCTCGATCACGGAGATCTGTGATATCGTCGAGGAGGCCCTTGGCACATCGACGCCCCAGCAACAGACCAACCAACGCATCCTCCTCGAGGTGGCTACCGAGTTGCGGCGGCAAGATCCAACGGCAGACTACGTTGCCCTCGACGACCTGTTACGAGGGCTCCAGGTCAAAGGGGTCGACTCGGTCTCGGTCACCACGTTTCATCGCGCGAAGGGCCTCCAGTGGCACCATGTGCATCTCATCGGCATCGGTGATCGCAGCTATCCATCTCGGCGCGGGCTCGCACCATCAGCGCTCGACGAGGAGCGTCGCCTCCTCTACGTCGCGATGACGAGGGCGACCGACTCACTGGTCATCAGCTGGTCCAAGCCCAGTACCCGACCCTCAGCTCTACTCGCGCATCTCGAGGGCGATGAGAAGCCTGCCACGACACCTTCGGTCGCCACCTCGCGTGGGGCTCCATCAATGGGAACCCGGCTTGACCGTTGGCGGGTGAAGGTAGCCCAAGAGCGTCGGTTGCCGGCGTACCTCGTTCTCTCCGACATCGAGCTCCGGCGCCTGAGCCGAGAACGCCCAAGCGACCAACAGTCGCTACTCAAACTCCTCTCGACACCCCTGTTGATCGAATCACCGCAGCTCATCGAGCGGCTCATGACCGAGCTGACTGGCACGCAATGATCGGCCAAACACATCTCCGATGCGCCCGCGACCTACAGGTCGACGACGACCGGCGCATGGTCGGAGGGCTTGGGCGCAGCGCGGGTGAGGCGATCGACCTGATAGCCACGTACTCGCGTACGCAATGACTCCGACGCCAACACGAGATCGATGCGCATACCCATGTCTCGGCGGAAGGCACCTTGACGGTAGTCCCACCAGGTATATCGAGGACCCTCGCCTGGCACCGTCGCACCACAGTCGAAGAGCCCGAGTTCCATCAGGCGTACAAGTGCACTTCGCTCAGGCTCGCTCACATGCGTCGAGCCAATCAGCGCCTTGGGATCCCAGACATCGTCATCACCAGGCGCAATATTGAAGTCTCCCGCCACCACGACTGGTCCACAGGTCATCGCCTGCGCAAGCGCAGCACGGAGCGCTTCGAGCCAGAGGAGCTTATAGTCATAGTGGGGATCGTCGAGCGCACGACCGTTTGGGACATACACCGAAAACACCCGGATCCCACCGACATCGCCAGCGATGAGTCTGGCCTCCTCGCCATCGGCGCCGAACCCACGTGACAGGTTCGCAACTGGTTCACGGGTAACGAGTGCTACCCCATTCCAACTCGATGACCCCCAGTGGGCGACCTGATAACCGAGCTGGTGAAAGACTGCCACCGGGAACTCCTCATCTTTGACCTTGGTCTCTTGAAGACACAGGACATCCGGTTGATAAGCACTGAGCCACGAGCCCACGAGTTCGCTACGCGCCCGAAGCGAGTTGACATTCCAGGTTGCAAGGCGCACGCTAGGCTCCAGCTGGCGCGATGATGAAGAACAGGCTGACCTCGGCACAGAGTTCACCCGCCACACGAGCATGACCCTGGCCTTTGCCGGCTCGCGCGGAAAGGCTCGTCATCTCGATGGTGAGTTCAAGTTGGTCACCCGGTCGAACGACACGTCGAAACCGAGCACGATCGATCCCGCCAAAGAGGGGTAGTGATCCACGGTATCGGGGATCACTCAGAACCACCGCGGCACCCAGCTGAGCGATCGCCTCGACCTGATACACCCCTGGCAGCACCGGGTTGTCCGGAAAGTGACCTGCAAGAATCGCGAGGTCCGCACGCACGGCAAAAGTACCGCTGCCCGAGACACCCGGTTCGAGGGCATCGATACGGTCGACCAGTAGAAATGGCGGTCGGTGCGGGATCAGGTCCCGAGGATCGTACGAACTCATCTACGTGCCATTCTCCTTCATGACGCCATCACGTTAGGGTGCAACCACCGCCAGATGACAGCGCCGCGATCGAAATCCTACCCAGCTCCGCGAGCGTCATCTATCGGCAAGCAACTCTAGTGGGCAACAGGCTCGAAGACCTCACCTGACGGGCTCGACACTCACCCGACGAGCCGGATGTTCTCCTGAATAACCGCTACGAGCCCACTATCGATCGACGCGACGCCATGCGCGGATGCGACGTGTTGGGTGATGTGCGCCATCAGCTCAGCTTCATCATCGAGCTGCATCACCCAAGCACAACCCGCTACCACGTCACCGCACGCAAATCGCTTCATCTTCTGATCGCCTTTCGTCGATATACACTGCTAGTGCTTCGGTCGAGACAACGATGCACTTGAGTTTGGGATCCAACGAAGATAGCTCGTAACCCGAGCATCACAGGCACTGATGGTAACGCTATGGGTGTGGGCCAAGGCCAACCTCACCGCTCGATTCGCTGCACACACCTGGGGCCGCGAGTTTTTTCGTACACCACTAGTCCAAGAGCGGACAGATCGAGTGCTAGTCACCTTCGCAACAAAGAGCAATCAGCATCGCAGCACCTCCCTCCTGCGCCGTCGGCCGCCAGAGCACGGCGCGCTGGGAAAGCCAACGATCAGTGCTACCTGTCCTTGCAAACCAACCGCCCGGTCATGCGAAGTCGACTGCTTTGGCCGAAAACGTCGGCCACGACGATCTACGATGAATTGGCATGACGACCTCCAAAGTCCGAGCCTGGCCCCAGATCGTCCTGACGGGCTTTATGGGAGCCGGCAAGACGACCATCGGTCGGGCGCTGGCTGCACAACTTGAGGCGCCTCTGTTCGACAGCGATGCGCTTATCGAGGACGCATCGGGGACTCGTATCGGGGACCTCTTTGGCCAGCTTGGCGAGCCGAAATTTCGCGATCTCGAACATCGCTGCATCACCGCGGTTGCGGGGCGCCCCGGGACCATCCTTGCGCTCGGCGGTGGTGCCATCGTCTGCGAGGCCACCCGAGCCAGCCTTCGAAACTGCTACATCGTTTACCTTGAAATTTCTCCGACGACGAGCCTTCGACGCATTGGCGATCCATCGAGCCGTCCACTGGCGAACACGGGCGAACTCACCCAACTGCTCGAAGCTCGAGAGCCGATCTATCGGTCCGTGGCCCAGCTCATCCTGCCCGAGCAGGACGAGCCACCGGAGGCGACCCTGTCGCGGCTCCTAGCAGCCCTCCCACCGGTCTATCACCCAGCTTGAAGGTCTCCCGGAATACCCCGCTAGCTCACACCCTCGGTGATCGAGCCGCCGTCAGCAAAGACGTCGGCAAGGAAGTTGATAATCCGCTCCATACGAATTATCCCGACCGGAGTTCGCGTCTCGTCAACGCAGACAATCGGGTCAAAGCGCGTCGCTCGCGGGCGATTGATCGCCCGGACAGCCACCTCCCGGATCCCCTCCTCTGGGTGGGCCGAAAGGCTGGCCGTCACCACGCGCATGGCACCGTCTTCGGGAAGTAGCAGGCGTCGAAGGTCTAGATTTGGACCCACGATACAGATCGCGGTGGCATTGGCCACCATCGATGCAGTCAGATTCACCCCACCACTACCCTCATCGAGCTGGGTTGGCGCCGTCGTCGCTCCCACCTCCGCCTGTACGATCACCGGATCCATCAGGGTCGAGAGACAATCAGCGGGCAGTCGACGGGAGTCGCCGTAGGCTCGCAACCACCCGACAAGCTCGTCGCGCAGGGGCTCGGGCTCTCGCGTCGGTCGCCCGATGGCCCAACCCTGCACCAGCGGCACACCGATCTGGACCACCCGAGCCAGCTCCGACTGTGTCTCCACGCCCTCGGCCAGCAACCAACCGTCTAAACGTCCAACAAAGTCGCCAAAGGAGGCGCACATCAGCGCCTTGGCCTCGTCGGTGTCGATCCCACTGACGAGTTCGCGATCGAGTTTGACGATGTCGGGGCGTATCTGGGTCAGCATCTGGAGCCCGGCATAGCCTGAACCGGCATCGTCCATCGCGATGAGCGCGCCACGAGCGCGCAGCCAAGTGAGCGAGTCACGAAGGGCTTCGACATCGGCGATACGCACGTGCTCGGTCAACTCGACGACGACCCCACTCAGATCGCGGTCAAAGACCGTCCGTATGATGGGGTGCTCGAGCAGGTGCGGGCTGACATTCACCGTCACGAAGCAATCGGAGGGAACACGGCGGCGCTCCTTGAACGCGCGCGCGAGGATCAACGCCTCGAGCTCGGCACCAAGGCCGATCGCGTCGGCCTCGAGGAAGAGGAGATCGGGAGTGATGTGGGCCGGTACATCGAATCGAGTGAGCATCTCATAACCCACCACTCGAGGGCCAAAGACGTTCGCGATCGCCTGGAAATACATCGCAAACGAACGCTCCCCGGCCAAGGTCGCACGAACATATTCACGCAGCTGCAAGACGTCTTGGCGTACACCTTCCATGCTGGTGACGGCGTCCGAGCCGTCGATGACACCGAATCGCGGTCTTCCATTGCCCATCCCTACAACTTCGACCCCTGAGCAAGAATACTTGACCCAAGCTGCCTACCTCACCCGTTACCCCTGGTGCCGCCGGGAACTCCGGGACTCCATGCGCTTATGGCCATGAGCGACGAGTTCTTCTCGACCAGGAAAGACGACTAGACTAGCTAGGCGTGGCTGATACCTTTGAAACCGACTTTGGACCCAACGACTGGCTCGTCGAGGAGATGCTCGATCACTACCGCGACAATCCAGACTCGGTGCCGCCAAGCTGGCAACAGTATTTCAAGAGCCGTAACATCGAGCCCCGCTTTGCCAACAGTACGGTCACCGACGCCATCGCCACGGAGGGCCATCTCCAGACCAACGGTATGACGGTCAACGGGTCGGTGCACGAGGACGGCGCTGTTGATAAGGTCAACACCGCTGATCATGGCGTCGCGAGCGCGGCTGCCACCGGCCAACCACCAGTCCTCGCCCAAACCCCCACCACTGGTGCGGATGCCGGTCCATTGCTTCAGGCCAATGGCGTAGGCTCACCCACGCAGCCGCCGAGTGCTCCAGCCACCCAGACCAATGGCCAAGCAGGTCCTCTACCGGTGAGCAAGCCGTCGGCCCCCGCAGTCGAAGACGCCTCGGTCAGCCCGCTACGCGGCGCTGCCCTGGCCCTCGCGAGAAACATGGATCAGTCGCTTACCGTCCCAACGGCGACCAGTGTTCGAGCCATCCCGGCAAAGGCACTCGAGATCAACCGTTCGATCATCAACAACCAACTCAGCCGTGAGGGGCGCGCCAAAATCAGTTTTGGCCACCTGATCACCTGGGCCATCATCAAGTCGCTGGCGAAGCACCCACGGATGAACGCTAGTTACGTACCCGCTAGTGACGGATCGACCGCGTCAATTAGGAGTTTCGATCACGTCAACCTTGGCGTCGCGGTCGACATCGTTCGCCGTGACGGCCAGCGCACCCTGATGGTACCGGTTCTCAAGAACATCGATACCAAGACCTTTGCGGAGTTCATCGTCGCCTACGACCAGCTGATCGCCAAGGTTCGAGAGAACCGCGCCACCGTGGACGACTTTCTGGGTGCCTCGGTCAGCGTCACGAACCCGGGCACTCTCGGCACCGAGCACTCGATACCACGGCTCATGAACGGCCAAGGAGCCATTATTGGAGTCGGTGCTATCGGCTACCCTGCAGAGTTTGGTGCAGCAGACCCTCGCACCCTGGGCGAGCTCGGCATCTCCAAGACAGTGACCCTCACCTCGACCTATGACCACCGCATCATCCAAGGAGCTGAGTCCGGTCAGTTCCTCGCCGACGCGGCAGCACTCATCGAGGGCAAGGAGCATTTCTACCAGGAGATCTTCGAGTCGCTCGATGTCGCCTACCCGCCCGCCGTTTGGACGCCCGACCATAGCTCGCTCGGAACAGACTCGCTCGAACGCGCGGAAAAGCAGATCCACGTGCAAACACTGATCAACAACTATCGCGTTCGCGGCCATCTTTTGGCACATCTCGATCCACTCAATCTGATCAAACCAACGATGAGCCCGGAACTCGACCCGGAGACATATGGCCTTACACTCTGGGACCTGAGCCGGTCGTTCCTCACCGATGGCCTCGCGGGCACTAACCAACTAACCCTTGCCGAGATACTCCAGCTCCTGCGCGACAGCTACTGCGGCTCGATCGGCTACGAGTACATGCACATCCAAAATCCAGAGGAGAAGCATTGGATCCAAAACCGCGTCGAGGGGGTTCATGCCAACTTGACCAAGGCAGACCAACTCCGGATCCTCGCCACGCTCAACGATGCCGAGGCGTTCGAGAAGTTCCTCTCTACCCGGTACATCGGGCAAAAGCGCTTTGGCCTTGAAGGAGCAGAGAGCGCCATCGTCTTCCTGACGGAGCTCCTCAACGAGGCGGTGCGCGGCTCCGTAACCTCAGCCATATTGGGTATGGCCCATCGAGGCCGCCTGAACGTCCTCGCCAACATCATCGGCAAGTCGTATCGGATGATTTTCGAGGAGTTCGAGGGCAACCTCGATCCATCGTCAGTCCAAGGATCTGGCGATGTGAAGTATCACAAGGGTTTTGAAGGAACGTACTATACGCCCGATCGTACCGCGGTGCCCGTGACCCTGGCCTCAAATCCCTCGCACCTCGAGGCCGTTGATGGCGTCGTCGAAGGAATGGTGCGCGCATCTCAAGACCTGCGTGGTAACCTCTTCGAGTTCGCGGTGTTGGGTATCCTCGTCCACGGAGACGCGTCCTTCGCTGGTCAGGGCGTCGTTGCCGAGACGCTCAACCTCTCTCAGCTCCCCGGTTATCGCACCGGCGGTACCGTGCATCTGGTCATCAACAATCAGGTTGGCTTCACCACCAACCCGAATGAGGCGCGCTCGTCGTTCTATGCCAGTGATATTGCCAAGATGATCCAGGCTCCCATTATCCATGTCAACGGAGACGACCCAGAGGCGGTCATGAGGGCAGCACAGATCGCCATGGACTACCGCGAAGCGTTTCACAAGGACATCGTCGTCGACATGATCTGCTACCGTCGCCATGGGCACAACGAAGGAGACGAACCGAGTTACACCCAGCCGGTGATGTATCGTGTGATCGACTCGCAGACCTCAGTGCGCAAACTCTATCTCGAGCGCCTGGTCCGCTCCAAGGCGATTACTGAGGACGAGGGCGAGCAGGCGCTCGATGCCTACCTTGCCCGGCTCCAGCAGGCATTGGTGGAGACGCGCGAGGCGGCTCCTCCCAAAGTCAACGAGTTGCCTGCCCCACCCCCACAAAATGTTCCGGTGCAACCCGTGCAAAGCGCCGTCACGAAGGAGCAGCTCGACTATCTCGTGGAGGTGCTCAATCGAACGCCTGAGGGCTTTACCCTGCACCCCAAGCTCGCCAAGCAGTTCCAGACACGCCAGGAGCTCTACGCCAACGGCGAGGTCGATTGGGCCCTCGGTGAAGCCTTTGCCTTTGGCACCGTCATGCTCGATGGTCATGACGTCCGGCTCTCCGGTCAAGACAGCCGCCGAGGGACCTTCTCCCATCGTCACGCGGCTCTTTATGACTACCAGAATGGCTCGATGTACCAGCCACTTGCCGCGGTCAGACACGATACAAGCGCGCCCGCTTCGGGTACGCCCGGCCGGTTCATGATCTATGACTCGTCGCTGTCTGAGTACGCGGCGATGGCCTTTGAGTACGGGTACTCCCTTGTACACAAGCAAGCGCTCACGATCTGGGAGGCTCAGTTTGGTGACTTCGCCAACGGAGCCCAGATCGTCATCGACCAGTTCATCGCGGCCGCACACGACAAGTGGAAGCAGGAGTCGGGACTGACGCTGATGCTACCGCACGGTTACGAGGGACAAGGGCCAGAGCACTCCTCGGCTCGACTCGAGCGCTTCCTGTCGCTCGCAGCCGGACCGAACATGACGATCGCAAACCCAACTACCGCGGCCCAGCTCTTCCACCTGCTCCGCGCGCAGGTCCAACGACCGGCACAACGCCCCTTGATCATCTTGACGCCGAAGTCCTTGCTACGTGCGAAGCAGTCACGCAGTCCCGTCAATGACTTCGTTGAAGGCGCATTTAGACCACTCCTCGATGATCCGACGCTGGGGTCGAATACCTCCGGTCGCTTCGACATCCGTCGCATCGTGTTGTGCTCCGGCAAGGTCGCCTACGAGGCGCTCGCCCAGCGAGACCGTGGCACCGCGGTGCCGACCGCTGTGGTTCGCGTTGAGCAGCTCTATCCCTGGCCAGAGCGCCAACTCGCCGAGCTCCTGGAGAGCTACCCATCTGCCACCGAGTTGATCTGGCTCCAGGAGGAGCCCGAGAACATGGGGGCCTGGCCGTTTGCTCATGCACGTCTCCACCGTGCAGGTGAGCATCGCCTTCGACTGGTCCACGTCTCGCGCGTCGCCACCGGCTCACCGGCGACTGGCTCTGCAGCAATGCACAGTCTCGAGCAGAGTGACATCCTGGAGCGTGCCGTGTCCAAGCCACTCGCCTAGTTGTTCGTATCAGCCGTTTGCGCCCACGATCCGGTCAACCGACACGCTGGAGCTGTTGCGTGATGATCTCCGCCAATGCCTTGGGTCTCGTTAGGTGGACACCATGGCGCGAGTCGATAACGCAATAACTCGTCGCCCCGACCGCCTCAGTGAGTCTGGCTAGACCCAATTGGTGGTGATGCGACGGCCGTGATGAGACACCCGCAACGACATCGACGGCGATCGAGCCGAGGTCGAAGGCGATCCTCCCCGTCACCAGCTGGCCCAACTCTCGAAGAAAGGCCACGCCCTCGGCACGTCTGAGCTCCTTGGTGCGCGCAGGCAACCGGTCCCAGACCGCATCGGAGGTCATCCTGCGCAGAAACTCCTCTGCCAAAGCGCCAGCGCGCTCGCTCCCAACGCGACCATTGGCCGCATCCAAAGGGTCGATCCCCCAGCCCTCGCCCCACCAGGCCCCTCCCGGCAGTGGAGATTCGAAGGTCGATACGCCCAACACGTGAGGGTGACCAAGCGACGCTAGCCACAGTCCATAGGTACCCCCCAATGAATGGCCGAGGACAACCGCAGGCTTCTCGTCGACAATAGCGGCGAGATCCGCAAGCTGGTCCTCAACATCAAAGGGAGTCGCATCAAGTGAGTGCGCATACCCAGCTCGGTCCCATATCACGACCTCGACACCACTGAGTTGCTGAGCGAGCGCACGAAAGGAGTTACCGCGATCCATCGCTCCGTGCACCGTTACCAGTCGTGGAGCAGATGGGCTCGGGTTCAGTATCTCTCGATGAATCGATGACCGGAGGGGCACCCAGCCATCCTACCCGACCCTTGTTGTCAAGCTGTGGTCGACTTCACCCAGTGCAGCATC
This sequence comes from Actinomycetes bacterium, assembly GCA_021806545.1. Taxonomy (GTDB): domain Bacteria; phylum Actinomycetota; class Acidimicrobiia; order Acidimicrobiales; family Acidimicrobiaceae; genus Ferrimicrobium. The sequence goes on from JAJZXI010000043.1 coordinate 16,952, forward strand.
GCCCCATACGCAGGGCCCTGCAGCCATACTAGAGTTACCTCATGTCACCGGCTCGAATCTTTTATACCGACGATGAGCGCGCACTCATCGCGCTCGCTGAGCGCCATCCATTTGGTGATCTCATCACCGTGGGGTCGACCGGTCCTCTCACCACCGCCGTGCCACTGCTCATTGCAAAGGTCCAGGAACATCTGGTGATCACCGGGCATCTCACCCGCACCAACGCCCAGTGGCGTCAGTCCAGGACCGATCTCGAGGCGCTCGTGGTGTTTCGCGCAGAGCATGGTTATGTCTCTCCTCGCTGGTACCGGAGCTCCGCTCAAGATCAGCGTCACGTGCCAACATGGAACTACTCACGTGTGGAGGCCCGTGGCACCATCGAGTTCTTCACCGACGACGAGGAGCTGCTTGCACTCGTAACCGAGCTGACGGCTAGGTTTGAACCACCCGCCCCGCAGGGGTGGGCCCCGAGCAAAAGTCCCGACGACTACATCCGTAGCCAACTCAAGGCAATCGTGGGCTTTAGAGTACTGGTCAACGAGTTCACGGGTATTCGCAAGCTCTCCCAGAACAAGCCGATCATCGATCGCGAGGCGGTGATCAGGTCATTCAACGAGCTCGGGCAGAGCGTCCTCGCATCATCGATGCAGGAGCTGCTCGTTGACGCTGACGAACCACGCTAGCCGAGCCGCACGCGGCGGGTGCTCATCCTGTGACCGACGAACCCCGGCGTGGCGCCAATAGCCGTGCAAGGGCTACGTCAAGGAGCTCCGAATCGAACGCAAAGCCGGATGCGCCGAGCACCTCTGGCTTGACACGCTGTGAAGCGAGTGCTAGCTCGCGAGCCATCTCGGCACCAAGGACAGCTTCGATGACGCCAGCCGGTACCGTAAAAATCGCTGGCCGATGAAGGGCCTTGGCAAGGTGCTTGGTAAAGGCGAGGTTTGTCACGGGGTTGGGGGCGACGAGATTGACCGGCCCTTGAATTGAATCCGTCTCCAGGCAGTGCAGGATCGCGCGAACCTCATCAGCGAGTGAGATCCAGCTCATGTACTGCGCACCCGTCCCGAGACGTCCACCCAGGCCCGCGCGAAACAGTGGCAAAAGACGCGCCAACAACCCTCCCCGAGTAGCGAGCACGACTCCGGTACGCAGTGTCACAACCCGATGAGCGAAGGCTTTGGCCCTATGGCTCTCAGCCTCCCAATCAGTCACTACCTTCGCGAGGAACCCAGAGCCGGTCACGGAGGTCTCCGTCAGCTCCTCCGAGCCGCGATCACCATAGACGCCAATCGCCGAGGCGACCAGCAGCGTCGCAGGAGGATCCTTGAGTCTACCCAGCGCGTCGACAACCGACCGCGTTCCATAGACTCGTGAAGCATAGATACGGGATCGGATCTGTGCGTTCCAGCGACGATCACCGATCGGCTCACCAGCCAAGTGAATCACAGCATCGAACCCCTCGAGTGCGCCGAGGTCCCCAGGTCCACCGTCAGGGTCAAAGAATAGTCCTGATCTCTGGGGGATCTCTACCCCGGGAGCAGTCGGAGCCGCTTTGCCTCGCGCGATAGCGACAACACTATGCCCTCGCTCGTTGAGCGCCGCCATAAGTGCGGATCCGATGAGACCGCGACTCCCCGTCATTGCAACCCGCATCTACCAACCTCTCCCACGATGGACCATCGTTACAGCACCACGAGCCATACAAACATTCCGT
>JAJZXI010000044.1 GCA_021806545.1 Actinomycetes bacterium
CGAGGGCTAGTCTTCAGCGGTTTCTACCTCAGGGTAGGGAGGGCTTCACGCGCCGCAATACACTAGGTCGCAAGCGAGCTTGATCAAACGGGAGTGCAAACCCCGTGGGTAATGGTGGTGTTGAGCGGCTCCTAGTTTTGCGACGCTTGCACTAGAGTGGAGTCGTGAGCGTACGCGAGCGCATGTGTCCCCAAGTGGATGAGCTACCCGTTTTCGTGCGCCACTGCTTTGATGCTCAGAATGTAGGGAATCTGGCGCTCGAACAACGTAACGTATGGGTTCGCGGACGTGCACGGAAGATTGCTTGTCACTTCTATGCAACTGAGCCGGCTGAGTCGTGGAGGGAGACTTGGTTGCGTGAAGGCGCTGGTGCACGGGTACCGGGGATCGAGTCGATCGATGGTACGTGAGCTTCACTCGCCTGGCTTCACAGATCGAACGCGAGTCAACTGGCATCGGCATGGGTGTCACTCACACCGATGGACAGTTTCTCGGCGCGCCAAAACTACTGATTCAAGGAGAGAACTGACGCACAAGGCAACAACAACGCAAGCTCACCCGACAGGTGAAGGGTTCCAAGCACAAGAAAAGAACCAAGCTCGCCATCACCAAGCTCTCAGCCAGAGAGTCCGACCGGCACAAGGACTGGATCGCCAAGATGGCAATTGAGCTGGTTCGTGACTACGACCTGATCGCGCGAGAAGATCTCAAGGTCAAGAGCATAACCCGAAGGGGCAAGAATCCAGGAACCAACGTCAAGACCACAGCTGGCCTCAATCGAGCAATCCTCGACCAGCGCTGGGGACGACTCACCAACAAGGCTACCAACACTACTAGTCCAGTCGAACTCATCTTCGTTGACCTCGCCTACACGAGTCTGCGTTGCTCAGAGTGTGGTTACACGGACAAGAAGAGCCACGAGAGTCAAGCAATCCTTTGCTGCCAAGCGTGTGGTCACACGATTACCGCAGACGTGAATGCAGCCAAGAAGATGATTGCCGCAGGGCTTGGGGTCTATGGGCGTCAGGGGACATCCCATGTTGAGCCAAATACAGCACAGCACCGCGCCCCAATGCAACGTCAATTAGCCGAGGCCGCGTGAGTGGTCAACGAGGCTCCGTCCGCAAGGACGGGGAGGGTGTCGCATCGCGGGCACGTCTGCTTCGAGTCGGGGTTAGTGTTCTTAGACGGTTGCCTCGCGGGTGTGACCGACTGCTTTGGAGTGCGGGCGGCTTCTTGAGCTATTGCACCGCTGGTCAGCAGCGATCGATCGTCCGGGAGAATCAGCGGTTGGCGCTTCGTGCTCGTCCTGGATCTGAAGGGATTTCACGCTGGCGGCTTGAGTGGTCGACGTGCCGGGCATATTACTTTTACGCTCGTTACTGGGTAGAGATCCTCAGGCTTGGTAGCCTTGCTATTCCAGAGGTCGTGATGAGGGTCGACGCTGTTGATGCGGAGCAGTTCGTGGCGCGCCGTTTAGCCCGTCAACCGACGATCGTCGTCTTGGCCCATACGGGTAACTGGGAGTGGGGGGGAGCTTGGGCGTCGATTACGTGCAATGGTGTCACCGCGGTCGCTGAGAGCCTAGGCGACCCGATGATGACGCAGTGGTTTCTCGAGACTCGGCGACGTCTGGGGATAAAGATCATACTCACTGGTGGGGATGTAGCGCGGTCGCTCCTGCGGTCGCTGCGCGATGGCGAGTTGGTCGCGTTGCTGGCGGATCGAGACATCAGCGGGACGGGAGAGGTGGTTAAATTCCTAGGAGAGAACATCGCGTTGGCAAGCGGGCCGGGTGTCTTGAGCGTGATGAGCGGGGCGCCAATCTTTCCGGTCGGTACGTATCAGCGTCGTGGTGGACGCCACGAGGTTCGATTTTTCCCTCCGATCGAGCCTCCGACACAAGGAACGCGGGCCGAGAGGGTCGCCCAGGTGATGCGCCAGGTTGCAGCGGCTGTCGAGACTATCGTGGTGGCCGAACCTCATCAGTGGCACAACTTTCAGCGCTATGACGAGTCACCGGATCGCGGGACCCCGTGAGAATTCTCGAGGTTTCGCCGTACGATCTAGGGGTAGCTGGTGGTGTGCAGGCTCAGGTGATTGGGCTTGCGCGTGCGTTTCGTAGTGAGGGTGCTGAAGTCCAGATTGCTGCTCCGGGTACCAGTGTCGGGACGACCATCTCGCTCGGTGCATCCTCGCAGTGGCCTGCAAATGGCTCCATCGCCCCTGTTGCCATCCTTGCAAGGACCAGGCTGCTCAAGGGCGCATTGGAGTGGGCGGATGTGGTCCACGTTCATGAGCCACTCACGCCGATGGCTGGTATCGCAGTGCTGCGGACCATACGGAGGTTGGATTTGTCCGAGCGGCTGTGGGTTACCTTTCATCGGGATGGTGTTTCGGAAAGTTATCGGCGATGGGCCTCGTGGTGGTCGTATCTGCTTCCGCAAAGCAAGCACTGGGTGGCTGTCTCCCCGTTTGCTGTGCGAACCGTAGTAGCGCTCTGCAACGTCGTGCCAACCGAGATCCCTAATGGAGTAGGGTCCATCTCCGCAGCTCTTGCATCGGGGATTCGTGATAGCGATCGCCCTCGGATTCTCTTTGTTGGGCGGCATGAAGGGCGTAAGGGCCTGGAGGTTTTGCTTCGCGCATTCGAGCGCCTTGATGCGGATGTTGAGCTTGTGATCGTCGGCGCTGGTCCGTTGACGACGTCGTTACAACGGCGCTATGTTGATTCGAGGATCCGATGGCTTGGTACCATAGGATCTGAGGAGCTGGCAGCGAACTACCAACGCGCGGACGTGGTGGTGGCGCCGTCACTTGGTGGTGAGTCCTTTGGCGTCGTCCTGCTTGAGGCGATGGTGGGGGGAGCGGTGGTGGTTGCGAGCGACCTGCCGGCCTATCGGTGGCTGAGTCAGGATGGATACGCGGCGGCGCTGTTTCCACCTGGTGATGCGCAGGCACTCGCTCGTCTCTTAGAGTCGCTTCTCGGCGATGAACAGGCTCGCCGGACCTTCATTGAGCGTGGGTACGCACGGGCCGAGGAGTTTGGGTTTCCTATGGTCGCGAGGCAATATTTAGCGCTGTTCTCACAGGAGTGAGTGTTGGGCTGAGCGCTTTCGTCGTCGTCTGTTTCTTGACCTGGTCGTGCTGTTGCATTCCCGAGTTGACCCACCGCGACCGCAGGTGGCGTGCCAGTTCAGAGGGGTGGGAGCATTGAGGTGGTAGATTGATAGCCAAAAGAGTTGTGGTGGCCTCAGCGCAGTGAGCTGATGGCGATAGTGAAACAGTGGTGTGAGGTAAGGTTGCAGTGAGTTCGGATACGGTGCAAGTGTGGGGCTATGTGGCGCCGAATGTGCGCGCAGCGCGTATTCGCCAGGTCATCGCCCGAGTTGGCGTTGCCTTCGCGGTCAGCGGTGTTGGTGTGGCGCTGGTTTTGACACTCGCGCTGGGCGTCACCGGTGTACTACCTGTGCTCGTAACGGTGGTGCTGGGGTTGGTCATCGGGGCCATCGTGACTACCGTAATGACGATCGTGGGTCCTGGTAGGTTGGGTCGCAGGCTCCCGCTGGTCGAGCCGGAGGAGCGAGATCGCAAGCGGGTCGACAGCCTCCTATCCGGGTTGGGCTTCCAGTTAGGGATTCCGGTGAGCAGTGTCGCGGTGGTTGCCTATCCGATGGTCAATGGTGCGGCACTGACGCTGGGACGTCGCGAGCCGGTGGTGGTCATTACCACCGGCGCACTTCGAGAGCTCAAGACCATCGAACTCGAAGCGCTGTTGGCGCGAGAACTTGGGGAATTGCGGCTTGGGTTGGTGGGCCTGAATTCAATCGTTGCGTACTGGGACTCGGTCTTTCATCGCGCATCGCGCCGCCTCAGTGATTGGCAGCGTGAGGAGTCGGTGCTTTTGGATCGACTCGGGGTCTCCGTCACCCGTTACCCTCCCGCGATGGCCTCGGTTTTAGAGAAGGCACGAACAAGCCGGTCGATGCGAACCACAAGCTTGCCTGCCTGGCTGTGGTTGTGTCCAGTTGGTGTAGAGGATCTTGACGAGGATCTCCAACTTCGCGAACAGCTTCTGTTGGACGAGGTCTGGACGATCGGTGCCTCTTAGAGGTTTTGTAGTGGAACGAACTAGGCTGTGTACCAGGACGTTAGTGAGGAGGCGATGGTGGCTGAGTTGAATGAAGGTACTGCCAGGGTCAAGCGCGGGCTTGCCGAGATGCTGCGCGGTGGCGTCATCATGGATGTCGTCAATGCTGAACAGGCCAAGATCGCCGAGGATGCCGGTGCGGTAGCGGTTATGGCGCTTGAGCGAGTGCCGGCCGACATCCGACGTGATGGGGGGGTTGCCAGAATGAGCGACCCTGCCCTGATCCGCGAGATTCAAGAGACGGTCACCATTCCTGTCATGGCCAAGGTGCGAATAGGGCACTTCGCTGAGGCACAGATTCTTGAGGCTATGGAGGTCGATTACATCGACGAGAGCGAAGTATTGACACCCGCTGACGAGAGCTATCATGTCGACAAGTGGGCATTTCAGGTTCCGTTCGTCTGCGGAGCGACGAACCTTGGGGAGGCGCTGCGGCGCATTGGTGAAGGCGCGGCGCTGATTCGCTCAAAGGGTGAGGCGGGCACAGGAAATGTGGTTGAGGCCGTCCGCCACTTGCGCTCCATTACCTCCGATCTACGAGCCATCGCTGCCGCATCCGAACAGGAGCTCTATGGGTGGGCAAAAAAGCTCAACGCACCCTACGAGCTGGTTGCCGAGATACATGCCAATGGCGGACATCTGCCGGTACCGCTGTTTTGTGCCGGCGGCATCGCTACCCCAGCGGATGCCAGTTTGGTGATGCAACTCGGCGCGGAGGCGAACTTTGTCGGCTCAGGGATCTTCAAGAGTGGTGATCCTGCTCGACGAGCGCGAGCGATCGTTGAGGCCACGACGCACTATCAGGACCCGCAAACGCTCATTCGCGTGTCGGAGAACCTGGGCGAGGCGATGGTGGGCATCGAGATGGATGCTCTTGATCAGCATCTGGCGGATCGCGGCTGGTAGAGGTCAAACAACCGTGCGGATTGGGGTTCTAGCGCTCCAGGGCGACTTTAGTGAACATCTCGCGATGGTGGCTGAGTTGGGCTGGCGTGGGGTGCCGGTCAAGGAGGCCGCTGACCTTGTAGGTCTCGATGGTCTCGTGTTGCCCGGCGGCGAATCGACGGCGCAATGCCTCCTTCTCGAGGCCAGTGGACTTCGCTGTCCGATCACAGAGGAACTAAGAGATGGCCTGCCTGCGCTTGGGACGTGCGCTGGCCTGATCATGCTTTCACGAACGGTAATTGGCGGGCGAGAGGATCAGTGGAGCTTTGGCGTACTCGATGTGGCCGTAAGGCGCAATGGCTTCGGACGACAGGTCCGATCATTTGAGGCGAACCTCGTGGTAGAGGGTCTTGTCGATGTCATGCGAGCGGTGTTCATTCGTGCTCCGGTGATTACCGAGGTTGGCGACAAGGTGGAGGTGCTTGCGTCGGTGCCCTATCGTTTTCCTGACGGAACGCAGGTGCAGGTTCCGGTTGTAGTGGCCGAAGGGTCATTGGTGGCGAGTTCGTTCCATCCTGAGCTAGCAGGGGATCCGCGACTGCATGAGCTCGCTTTTGGCCGTTCGGTCGGACGATCGATAGCTGATATCGTGAGTACGTTGGACGAGAGAGAGGAACGGTATGTCGGGTCATTCCAAATGGGCGACGATCAAACACAAGAAGGGCGCTCAGGATAAGGCTCGCGGGAAGCTGTTCGCAAAGCTGATCCGTCAGATCGAGGTTGCAGCACGCGAAGGCGGGGGTGACCTGGGGTCAAATGCCAATCTGCGTTCCATGGTGCAAAAGGCGCGTGACAATTCAGTTCCCGCTACCACCATTGATCGAGCGATCAAACGCGGTACCGGCGAACTCGAAGGCGTTCGCTACGAGGCGATCACCTACGAGGGCTACGGTCCTGGGGGCGTTGCCGTCTTGGTAGAATGCCTCAGCGACAACCGGAATCGTACCGGCGCTGATGTCAGATCCGTGTTTTCCAAAGCTGGTGGCTCGTTGGCCGAGCCCGGTGCCGTCTCCTGGCAGTTCTCACGCAAGGTCGTCATCGTCGTGGATGGGTCGGCTCCGGAGGAGGAGCTCATGCTGGCGGTGCTTGGGGCGGGAGGAGAGGATCTCGTTCGCGTCGAGGCTGACTGGCAGGTCACCGCACCACCGACCGCGCTGGCCGAGCTCAAGGCTGCCATTGAGGGTGCCGGATTTGCTGTTCGTTCGGCCGAGGTTGAGCTGGTACCTCAATCGACGTTGGCGATCGACGATCTCGGCGAGGCCAGAAAGGTACTTCGACTCGTGGACGCGCTGGAAGATCTCGATGATGTCCAAAATGTCATTGCAAACTATGACATTCCTGACGAGGTCTTTGAGGAGCTTGACGACTAGGTGACCGACTTGCAATTGGGCGACCTCGCTCCGGAGTTCACCCTTGTTGGCACCGGGGATCGCCCCTATGTCATTCGCGAGTTCCTTGGTCAGCCCGTCGTACTCGCCTTCTACCCAGATGACTTCTCACCGGTGTGTACGACCCAGCTCCGTGCCTACTCGGCGAGCATTGATGATTTCACGAACTTGGGCGCGGTCATGTTGGGGATCTCTCCGCAGTCACTCGCCTCCCATGATTCCTTCGCCGAGCGCCTCGGTATCCGATTTCCACTATTAAGCGATCAGGACCGAGAGGTGGCAAGAAGCTACGGAGTGTTGGGCCCCCTCGGGTTCTATCGCCGCTCGGTCTTCGTGCTCGATCGCAAGCAGTGCATCGCCTATCGGCATGTCTCTCGTGCTGGGCTGACCTTTCGTAGTTCGCAAGAGCTCCTTCGTGCCGTTGAGGCTTCGGTTGGAGACGCCGACGATGGTGCGAATCATGAACCCAATTGACGGATTCTCGATCATTTGTATTAGTTTAGATACATGCGAGCGATGTCCATTGCGACGAGTCGGTTGTGTGCGTTTTGGACGCGATCGTTGAGTCTCAGTCACGCACCACTACGGTCGGTGGCCCAAGCTCCGCAGGAGCTTTGGCGATGACGGTCGTGCTGGGGGTGGATCCTGGACTCAAGCGGGTCGGATACTCGGTGCTTGAGCAGACGCCATCCGGTATTGGCCTGCGCTGTGCTGGTCTCATCGTGACTGGGCCGGAGGTCCCTCTCGGCGACCGTCTTGTCGATATTTTTGCCTCAGTCGATGAGATCATTCGCGAGCACCGGCCAGACGAGTTGGTGCTTGAAAGGATTCTGTTCGCCAAAAATGTGACGTCAGCTCTGCTGGTTGCACAGGCGGTCGGGGTTATTAAGTTGGCGGGTGCGCGCTACGGGCTCCAGGCCAGTGAGATAGGTGCGAACCAAGTCAAATTGGCACTGTCTGGCGACGGCCATGCCTCGAAGGCACAGATGAAGAAGATGGTGGTGCTGATGCTGGGGCTCGATCGTGCGCCCGAACCCGCAGATGTCTCGGACGCTATTGCCGTTGCCTACGCTCATCTATCCGGGCAGTGGAGTTGCGTATGATCGGTTTTCTTGCTGGGATGGTGCAGGGAGTCGATCCCCCCTTTGTGGTGGTCAACGTCGGTGGAGTCGGATACGAGGTTGCGGTGTCAACTGCACAGCTCTCACGTCTTGTGCCAGGAACAGAGGTTGAGCTCGCGATCCGTACCATCGTTCGCGCCGATGCCATCACTTTGTTTGGTTTTTCTGATGGACTCGAGAGGGCTCTCTTCGACGAACTTCTCAAGGTTCAAGGTGTTGGCCCGAACGTAGCACTCGGCGTGCTCTCTGCACTGGGAGTCCAGGGGTTCTACGAGGCGGTAGCGGCCGAGGATGTCGTACGCCTGAAGGGATCTCCTGGAGTTGGAGACAAGACGGCACGGCGTATTATTGTGGATATGGGGGCAGCTGCTCGACGCTCGGGTGTTCCGTTAACCTCGCTTGCCGCCAGATCTGAGATCCGTGAGGCCCTGATGGGTTTGGGATTTCGCGCCAGCGAGTTCGAGGGTGTCCTCACGCGGATCCCCGGTGAGCTTGGGGTCGAGGATGCACTGAAATGGGCTTTGAAGGAGCTACAGCGTTGAGTCCGCGAAGAGAGGTCCTTGGGGGTGAGCTGCGCAGTGAGGTGAGTGTTGAAAAGAATCTCATCGATACCTACGATGCACAGGTAGACTCGGCGCTTCGTCCCTCTCTTCTCGATGAGTTCGTGGGCCAACGCGAGCTCAAGACCCAGCTGCGAGTTGTCCTACAAGCTGCAGGCTCTCGCGGCGAGCCACCAGATCACCTCCTTTTTGCCGGGCCTCCAGGTCTCGGCAAGACCTCACTGGCCTTCATCGTCGCCGAGGAGCTCGGGCGAGGTATTCGTGTTACCTCGGGGCCGGCGCTGGGGCGAGTTGGCGACCTGGCAGCGCTGCTCTCGGACCTTAAGGTCGGCGACGTCCTGTTCATCGACGAGATTCATCGTCTGCCTCGCGCCGTAGAGGAGCTGCTCTATATTGCGATGGAGGACTTTCGGCTGGATGTAGTCATCGGAAAGGGACCGGGGGCAAGGACGCTGAGGCTTGAGATTCCCCGATTCACCCTGGTTGGTGCCACAACCCGAGCTGGTATGGTCTCGGGTCCGTTGCGGGATCGCTTCGGTTACTCCTATCGGCTGGATTACTACTCTGACGAGGAGCTGACCAAAGTGGTGCTGCGATCGGCAAACCTCATGCATATGCAGCTCTCGCCGGGGGCTGCCGATGAAATCGCCTCCCGTTCCCGTGGTACGCCACGGCTGGCAAACCGACATCTGCGTCGGGTTCGCGATTATGCGCAGGTCGAAGGCATTGCCCAGGTGAACGCTGAACTCGCCTCTGACGCCTTGGCGCTGTTCGGTGTGGACAAGCTGGGTCTTGACAAGATTGACATCGAGATTCTGAGAGTGCTCTGCGAGCGGTTCACGGGTCGGCCGGTTGGTCTGAGTTCGATTGCGGTGAGCGTCCATGAAGATACGGGGACGCTGGAGGAGGTCTATGAGCCGTTTCTGATTCAGCGGGGTCTGTTATTACGGACACAACGAGGTCGCATGGCGACCGACCGCGCCTACGAGCACCTCGGCCTGGTGCCACCGTCCGTGCAGGAGTCTTCGTAGTGGTTGCCGAGATTGCGTCCTGCGCGTGCGAACTAGCACACGGCATGACGGGGCCAAGGCACTAACTCGCCTGGTGGAGCAGTGATCATCGCGAACATAGGCTTACACGCGAATTGGGCTCAGGGGCTAGCCGACTCGCGTGGTGCGCAATACCAGCCGAGCAGTGCCGAGCCGAGGCCACTCCCTCGATTGAGGGACTGGCATAGCCGTAGTCGCAAAGTGTGGTGCTCGAAATCAGCAGAGTCCGATCGGCTGCTAGCCTAGAGAAGAAGCTTGTTTGAGGAGAAGGCATGAGAAGGTATCGTTGCTCGAATTGCGGTAATGTCACCCGGTTCGACGTGACCTCGGTCGTTCGGAGCCGTTGTTTCTACCACTACAGTGTGGCTGGTGACCTTGAGATCGAGGAGCCTGAAGAGATCTCGCGAGTAGTCGAGGAGGTGTCGTGTCGCTGGTGTGCCACCCCCAAGTTTGTCGAGATTCTCACTGAGGAGCCAGAGCACAGTGTGAGTGGGGCCTGATGGCGGATACGGTTGATCAGCAGGCTCACCGTGAAGCTAGGATACGCAGGCCGGCTCCCGTGTGGCAAGCTGGCGAGGTCGTCGAGGTAATCGACGAGACGCCGGAGACCGCGAGCTTGCGGATTCGGTTGCCCCAGCCAACACAGTTCCTCCCTGGCCAGTACTACAACATTCGGATACCAGTTGAGGGTAGGCCGCGACCGATTCAGCGTGCCTATTCGGTCGGCTCGAGCCCGTACCCTACCTTCGACGTCATCGAGGTGGGCGTGAAGGAGATGGAGGGTGGGCTCGTCTCACCGGTTCTGGTTCGCCAGCGCCCTGCAGGGTCGATTCTCGAGGTTCGTGGACCCTACGGTGCCTTCACCTGGACCGATGAGGATGGCGGCCCAGTCCTGCTGGTCGGTGCGGGATCGGGTGTTGTTCCCTTGATGGCCATGATCCGGTACCAGGTGTCCAGGGGGACGACGATACCGATGCACCTCCTTTTTAGTTCGAAGTCCGCCGAGTACGTCATCTACCGTGATGAGCTTGCGCAGTTGGCGGATACGTACTCCTGGCTAACGGTGACACATACCTTCACACGGGATCGTGAGGATCCGCTAGCTCAGTATCATCGTCGTATCGACAAGGAGATGGTTGGTGATGTCTATCTCGAGACGTTACCGGGCCTCGCTTACCTGTGTGGACCGCCTGAGATGGTCGATGACTGTGAGCGTTCACTTCTCGAACTCGGCATGGAGCCCGCACAGATCAAGACCGAGAAGTACGATTGATGCTCCTGATCGATCGACCAATCTTCTATCGAGACGGGCGTCGATTCGCCCATCTGATTAGCGACGTTTCGTTGGAGGAGCTTCATCAAGGGGCTCGCCGACTCGGACTCGATCGCAGCTTTCACCGTGATCATTATGACATTCCTGAAGACTACGTGAGCGCAGTTATCGAATCGGGAGTGCATCAAGTCGATCCTCGAGATATCGTGCGTGCCCTTCGAAGGGCGGGACTGCGCTCCGCCGTGCCGCGGGGGTGATCCAGCGCGATCTCGAGCGGGGTCTTGTGGAGTTGCTGGTCGATCATGGCGTGGTGGCGGCCGGGTCGGCTGCCCTTGGGCCATTGCACTTCGATGCCCATCAGGCGCGCCTGCGTGTTGCTGCCGGGGAGGCGAGCGCCGCGCACTTTACGTTTCGCAATCCTGAACGTGCCAGCGCATTGGTGAATAGCTATCCGTGGGCCCGCGGGTACATCTCGATTGCGTTAGCGTATGCGACATCGCAAGGGGACGGGGTTGCTTCCGTGGCGGCGTATGCGGCCCAAAACCGCTACGACGATCTGCGACGTGTCCTGTTGTCGGCGACGGAGTTTCTCGGCCACGAGGGGGTTCGAGCGGTCAGCGTCTACGACGCCAATCACGCTTTCGATAAGGGATTGGCCCGCCGTGGGGGCGTGGGTTTCGTGGGGCGGCATTCGCTGGTGATGGTTCCAAAGTTCGGTGCACGCGTCGTGCTCGGTTCGATCGTGACCGCCAAAGAACTCAATGTTTCACTAGGGCAGCACTTTCGAGTGGACCCTTGTCGAGGATGCCGGCGGTGTATCGACGCATGTCCTACGGCTGCTATCGTCGCGCCTGGCCGGGTGATCGCCAACCGTTGCATCGCGGATGTCTTGCAAAGGGAGAGCTGGTCCCGGGATGATCGCCGCTCAGTTGGCGTGAGAGTATACGGCTGTGATACCTGCATCGATGCATGCCCAGTCGGGTGGCGCAGCCGCTTACCGGTGGAGGAGGCTCCGTTGGCTCGCTGGCTTGTCGCTGATGATGAGCACCTGCTCATGGAGGTGGGCAACTGGTACATTCCTCGCAGGGATACCTATTTTGTTCGGCGAAACATCGCGAACGCGTTGCGCAACCGTGGCTCATTGACCTTGGCCGAGCGTGGGGCGCTCGCGAGGCTCTGCCTGAGCGACGATCGACGCCTACGGCGAGAGGCGCTGCGCACTTTGCTGGCGATTCGATGGGGGCCCTGATGCGACACGTGCTGATTACCAATGACTTTTACCCCAAGGTTGGGGGAATCCAGGCCTATCTCGGCGAGATCTACCGTCGGTTGGATCCCACGACCTTTATGGTGGTGACGACTCAGGTGCCTGGTGCTGAGGCATTTGATCGTGATTTTCCTGCTCCGATTGTGCGTCTCTCGCGACAGCTCCTGCCAACGCCAAAGATGCGGCGTGCGATAGGGCAGTCCATCCAAAACTTCGCCCCCGAGCTGGTGGTCTATGATCCGATCATCCCTATCGGCGCGCTTGGTACCTCGCTTGGGCTACCGTATGCGCTTATTGCGCATGGCGCGGAGATACGTGTTCCGGCACATCTACCGGTGCTGGGGGCACAGTTGCGCCGCACAGTGCGTCGATCCCTGGGAGTGGTCGCTGCAGGTGGGTATCCGGCCGACGAGGTGCGGAAGCTCTCCCCCTCGACGAGAGTCGAGATAGTCCCGCCCGGCATTGACAGCCGTCGTTTCCATCCGGCGGAGCCACTGGATCGTGCCCAGCTGCGCGAGCGCTGGATGCGAGATCCGTCCCGCGATCTGGTGCTCTTTGTATCACGACTCGTGCCGCGCAAGGGTGCGGACACGCTCTTGCACGCCATGGCGAGAGCGCCGATGAGTTCGCGTAGTGAGGTGCACCTTGTAGGTGATGGGCGCGACCGGTCGCGTCTCGAACGCATTGCGCTATCAGTGGCACCCCCTGTAATTTTTCATGGCCGTCTCTCGGAGACGGATAAAATCGAGCTCTATCAGGCGGCAGATCTCTTTGTCTTCCCTGCGAGAGATCGTTGGCTAGGAGTCGAGCAGGAGGGTTTTGGCATTGTGATTCTCGAGGCCCAAGCGTGTGGCCTTCCGGTCATCGTTGGCTCCTCTGGAGGGACGGCGGAGGCCCTCGCACCCGAGGGGGGCTTGCTGCTGAGACGATCAGATGCCCGAGAGCTGTGGTGGGCCATCGAGGAGGTTCGCAGGGACCGTGCGCGACGTGATGTGACATGCAAGAGCGCAAGCGCATATGTGCGCGAGCAATTTGACTATGATCACCAGGGTAGGGCATATGAGGCCGCGCTACAGGGGTTGATGCACGGGTAGAGGAGGAAGCAATGGATGCCACGTCGGATTCCAAGGAGATCGCGGCGAGCGTCGACGCCTGTTTCCAGGCGGTCATCGATGTTGAGAGCTATCCAAGATGGGCTTCTGACGTTCGTGACGTGCAGGTAATCGAGCGCGACGAGGTAGGGCGGCCACTCGAGGTGGCCTTCCGCACCGGTGCGTTTGGCCGCAGCGCATCCTATTCGCTACGTTATGACTACTCCGATGCGCCACACTCGATTCGCTGGAGCCAGGTGGCTGGCGATATCACCTCTCGCATGGATGGACGATATATTTTTGCGGAGGGAGCCAACGGTGCCACCGAGGTTACCTACGAACTCGCTGCGGAACTGGTGGTCCCGCTGCCCTCGTTTGTGAAGCGCAGGGCTGAGGTGAAGATAATCCGGACTGCATTGGACGATCTGGCAGAGAGGGTGAGCTCACACGCTACTGGCAAGACGGCTGATGGTGCCCGCGGCTGAGTGATCGCAAGCGCCGGGTCCTTCCGGGCGGCGAGGACAGGCCCCCGCTTCGCTGTGGGTTCGCAGTAGCATCATGGTCGTAAGGCCTTGAGGGTTCCGGGGCGGTCGTCGGCGGTTCTTTGTCCGAGCGAGGAGTGACAGGCGTGACCTCGCTGTTACCGTCGGGCGCAAGTGACCCGCTGGGTCTACATGAGTGATCAGTCCAGCTGGCTAGTGCTTGGAGTCCGATAGGCAGTGCGTCGAACGAGGGTTGGCCCTCGTGAATTGGCGCGTTTGCTTGGTGTTAGCGGTACGAGCTTGCATAGGATGCGCCAGCGAGCGCCATAGCGACACGTTCGAGCGCACGGTTGAACTCCACTGTCGGCTCACTCAAGGTGAAGCGGAATTGATTCGCGGCGGCTGGATTGGCGGCATAGAAGTTCGCTCCGGGCGCTACACGAATGTGGTGATGTGCGAGCTGTAAGAGCGCACCGAGGGCGTCGGAGCGATCAACCCAGACATTGATGCCAGAGCCGCGTGGGTCGATTGCGAAGAGCTCGGCGACTGCGATCCGACGTTCCGCGTAGATCTGCTGGGCACCAGCGATGAGTTCGTCGGTAGCCGGATCGTTGAGCATGTGGTTCAATACTGCCTGCAACAGTTTGGAGGACCAGGAGGGTCCGAGGGTTCTGCGCCGGTCGAGCTCGTGCACGAGGTCTCGGTCCGCAAAAATCGCTGCGAGGCGGAGATCTGGTCCATGCGATTTCGAAAAACTCATGACGTAGGCTACCCGCGAGCCCAACTGATCGACCATGGTGTAGAGGGGAGCGGTGCTGAGTAACCCAGAGTGGTCATCCTCGACGACGAGAACTTCAGGGAACTGGAGCAGAAGCTCGGCAAAGGCGCTGGCGCGCTCGAGGGAGAGGGAGTAGCCGGTCGGATTGTGCGAACGGGGCTGAAGGAGGATCAGGCCAACCCCGCCCTTGATGAGCTGGTTACGCAGAACGTCGATGGTGATACCTTCGTCATCGATCGGGACAGTGCGAACCTCCAATCCATGGCTCTCGACAAGGTCGTAGAGGGCAGGAAAGTTTGGCTCCTCGAGCACGACAGCGCGCTGGTAGGTCGGCATTGCTGCCAGGAGTCGGTCGATGGCATCGAGGGCTCCGTCGACGACCGTAAGGGAAAAGTCACGGTCACTGAATCGCTGTGGAGCCCGGCTCCTGAGCGTCTCGGCGAGCGGTTGATAGACCGGTGGATCCAGGTACGAGGTGATTGCCGAGCTGCCGAGATTGGTGATCGAGGTCATAGGGTTGGGTAACAACCGAGGATCAGGGACGCCAGTCGCAAAGTCAAGCGTGTAGGTACGCTGATCTTCATAAAACCGCCAGCGCGGAGTGGCTGGTGTTGATCGGGCGGTCTCGGAGACGAAGCTACCTCTTCGGCCATGGGAGTTGAGTAGTCCGAGTTGGGCGAGGTGCGACCAGGCTGAAGCTATGGTGGTGGGCGAGACGCCGAGATAGTCGGCAAGCTGGCGGATCGAGGGCAGTCGATCTCCGGGACTCAAGGTACCATCCTTGACGAGCTTCACAAACGTTTCGGTGAGGCCGCGCATCCCACTGCGGCTCATGGTCGTAGCAATGAGTCGGCAGATCTCATCTGTGGTGTGAAGGTTGGTCCTCTCGCCCATCGAGGGGAGTGTAGTCGGCATAATTAATGTTTGGTACATTAAAAGCTCATTGGGTCATACAAAGTTGGGTAATATGGAAAAAGTTAGCCGGTGCAAAGGAGAGTGAGATGACCGACGACCTGCTACAGCGACACCGAGCGGTGTTGCCTTCGTGGATTTCGTTGTACTACGAGGAGCCGATCGAAATTGTGCGTGGTGAGGGTCGTTACGTCTTCGACGCTCATGGGCGACGGTATTTGGATTTTTTTGGCGGCATCTTGACCACCATGGTAGGGCATGCCGTACCAGAGGTTGTCGAGGCAGTCTCTCAGCAGGCGAGCCGCATCATCCATAGCTCAACGCTGTACCTCATTGAACCGATGGTCGAGTTGGCGGAGCGGTTGACTGAGCGTTCGGGCATTCCCAACGCCAAGGTATTTTTTACGACCTCCGGCACGGAGGCCAACGATGCGGCGTTGCTGCTTGCTACGACCTTTCGACGGTCAAACCAGGTGATCGCCATCAAGAACAGCTATCATGGACGATCGTTTACCCAGATCTCGGTTACCGGCAACCGCAGTTGGTCACCGTCGTCGTATTCAGGGCTTTCGGTGAGTTGGTTGCAAGGGGGATCAAGGCTGCGTGGTCCACTGGCGGGACTTTCAGACGCAGATTACCTTGCTCGAGGAAAGGCAGATCTCGAAGATGTGCTGATGACTACCACCAGTGGCGACGTGGCGGCGATCATCGCTGAGCCAATCCAGGGAGTCGGTGGTTTCTGCCTCCCACCAGATGGATATTTTGGCGAGCTGCAGCGAATTTTGGCGCCGCACGGCATTCTCTACATTTCGGATGAAGTCCAGACTGGCTTTGGCCGTACCGGCGAGGGGTTTTGGGGCTACGAGTCCCAAGGTGTGACTCCGGATATGATCACCTTTGCCAAGGGAGTTGGCAATGGCATGGCCCTCGCTGGTGTGATCGCAAGGGGAGAGATCATGGACTCGCTGGGCACGAATTCGATATCGACTTTTGGCGGTTCTCCGGTGGCGGCGAGCGCAGGGGTGGCTACCTTTGACTATCTCATCAAGCACAATCTTCAAGAGAATGCCAGGATCCGAGGGGCGCAGCTGCGCCGAGGACTCGAGGAGGCGGCTTCGCACAACCCGACGATTGGCGAAGTCCGAGGCAAGGGACTGATGTTGGGGGTGGAGTTCGTCGAGGGCGATTCCAAGGCACCGGCCCCTGATCTGGCGAACCAAGCCCTTGAACGGGCAAAGAGCGCGGGACTGCTCATCGGCAAGGGCGGTCTTTCCGGCAACGTGTTGCGTATCGCTCCACCGCTCTCGGTCACTGAGGAGGAGATGACGGAGGCAGTCGCTATTTTCCAGCAGGTATTAGGAGGTCAGAGCTGATGACGAGAGAACTGGTTGGCCATTTTATCGATGGCAAAGAGGTTTTCGAGGGTGAACAGAGAGGTCCGGTTTATAACCCGGCTCTTGGTCGGACTATTCGTGAAGTGCTTTTTGCCGATGCCGCCCTCGTCGATCGTGCAGTAGCTGGTGCTAAAGCGGCTCAGGTCGCCTGGGGTGAGGAGTCACTGGCTCGGCGCCAGCGGGTTATGTTTGACTACCGCAGCCTTTTGCTTGCCCACCGCGAGGAGATCGTTGAACGCATCAGTGAGGAGCATGGTAAGGTCCTCGGTGATGCGGCAGGGGAGTTCGCACGGGGTGTCGAGGTAGTTGAGTTCGTCACGGGCCTTCCGCAACTGCTGAAGGGTCAATACAACGATTCCGTCTCACGAGGTGTCGATGCTATGTCGGTGCGTTACCCTCTTGGCGTGGCAGCTGGTATAACGCCCTTCAATTTTCCGGCGATGGTTCCAATGTGGATGTTCCCCGTGGCATTGGCGGTAGGGAACGGTTTTGTACTCAAGCCATCGGAGAAGGATCCTTCGACCGCCATACGGCTGGCTGAGTTGTTTGTCGAGGCTGGAGGTCCCGAAGGGCTCTTCAATGTGGTCAATGGTGATCAGCACGCGGTAGGGCGCCTCTTGGAGCATCCGGATGTGAAGGCGGTATCGTTCGTTGGCTCAACTCCGATTGCCCGCTCCATCTATGAGCGAGCGGCAAAGGCCGGCAAGCGTGTCCAGGCGTTGGGCGGAGCGAAGAACCACATGGTTGTACTGCCAGATGCTGATGTTGATACCGTCGCAGAGTCGGCAGTATCCGCTGCGTATGGCAGCGCTGGCGAGCGGTGCATGGCGATCTCTGTGATGGTGCTCGTTGGAGAAGGCGGGCACGACTACCTCTCCGCTATCGAGGCGCGCATGTCGCAGTTGAAGGTTGGATCTTACCTGGATCCAAAGTCGGAGATGGGACCGCTCATTACTGGAGCGCACCGCGAGCGGGTGGCGGGGCTGGTAAGTGAAGCGGAGGCCAAAGGAGCGCAGGTCGTTGTTGATGGGCGCAAGCACCCTCTGGTCACAGAGAGTGGATTTTTCTTTGGACCTACGCTCATTGACGACGTGCGAGTCGATATGGATGCATATCGTGAGGAGATCTTCGGACCCGTACTTTTGGTGCTGCGCGCCCCGACGCTCGATGCAGCGATTGCGTTGGTGAATGGTAACCCTTACGCAAATGGTGCCGCAATCTTCACGGGCAATGGTGGTGCGGCACGTACGTTCATTCGCCACATTGACTCCGGTATGGTCGGGGTCAATGTGCCGATACCGGTTCCAGTCGCCTACCACTCGTTTGGCGGTGCAAAACATTCACTCTTTGGCGATACTCATGTTCATGGAGAGGAAGGGATCAGGTTTTATACGCGGGCCAAGGCGGTCACGATGCGGTGGCCGGGAGAGGCGAACCCGACTACAGGGATGCACTTTGTGACGAACGCCTAGCGGGGAATCGCCTCCCTCCTCGAGACAGCCTAAGACGGTTGGGGCTGCTCGAGGACGACGTGGGTCTTACTCTGTGCTCCGAGACTACAGGGCCTTCGGCACTGATGTGCGCTACAGCCCTTTCGGTGTGAGCACGAGCGTTGGAGCGAGGGACCGCTTGGCTCAGGTTTTCCTCGTCACCACCGGTACGACCCAGGCTGATCCTGGTCGCTATCGCCGTGTCGGTGAGGCACTCATTTGGCTGGTGTCGACTCTGCTCGAGGATGATTCGGTTGGGTGCTAGGTGTTCGATTGTTTGCCCAGCTGAGCGGGTCTGATCGGTGGGCTCTGGGTGCGTCCTAGCCTGCAGTGTCGTTCATCCTTGAGGGAGTTGAGCTGTCGGCATCGTTGCGATGAGAACAACGCGCAGAGCCATAGCGGTCGGTTCTTGTGGGAGATGGTAGGGGAGCGTGGTGCCCAGGAGCTCCATCAGACCTGGCCCCAGGGCAGCAACGGATAGGTGCATCCTGACGTGGAATTCCAACATAGGTGAGAGGCCTATGCTCGCCCAACACCTCTGCGCATGTGTTTTGGGAGTCTATCTACCGAGGACATGACGGCATCACCCGCAGACGCCATGGTGGAGTGGAATCGGACGGCCGCATGATCTGAGCTGTTGGACCTCTTCATTTGCTAAGGTGGCGAGTCGCCGACTTTTACCGGTGATGGTTGTGGCGCATGGCAAAGCGACCGGCTGCGGGCATCGAGG
>JAJZXI010000161.1 GCA_021806545.1 Actinomycetes bacterium
CGTACGGGAGGCGTGCGAGCCGATCGGCGAGAGCGGCATCGCTGTTCAGGCGCGCAGCTCTGGCCTGGTCGCCTTGGAGTCCGAGGTGGCCCGAGGCGATGACGGCGCGTCGGACCACCTCTGGGTACAGCGATACAAACCAGAGGCCAAGGCGCGCACCCATGGAGTACCCGATCACATCGATGCCAGCTCCGGTCGTGGCCAAGGTCTCGAAGAAGGCGCGAGGGGGCCCCTCGTCCACCGGTGTTGACCCATGACCGGGGCAGTCGAGAAACCAGATGCTACGATAGCGCGTTGCCAACGGCGCGACGAGGGTTCGGACCATCGCGAACCGGTTTTGGGTGAAACCATGGAGGCAGACCAGATCACCACCTGGTGCACGGGTCTGGACCCTGAGGGCCGCTACCGTGGAGTCAAGGAGTGTTTGTGAAATCGTCAGCGTCGACATCGAAGTCCCGTGGGTCAAATGTTGGTCTGTGTGCCATCCTGGTGGATGAGCTTACTTGGCTTGGGGTACGGCGGGTAGTCATTGCCCCTGGTTCGCGCTCCACGCCACTTGCGGTCGCGCTTGCGGCCTCGACCATGGAGGTGAGTACCTGTCTCGATGAGCGCGCGGCTGCCTTCTTTGCGCTCGGGATCGCGCGACGCACGGGGGAGCCGGTGATGGTGGTGACCACCTCGGGTACGGCGAGCCTTGAGCTGGTGCCGGCCGTTGCAGAGGCATCGCTCGGGGGTATTCCGTTGCTCGTGGTGACGGCGGATCGACCTGCGCGGCTCCGGGGGGTGAGTGCACCTCAGACGCTTGACCAACTCCAGGCGCTGACGGGTTTTGTTCGCAGGACCCTTGCGTTGGAGCTGTTGCCCTCGCTCAGTGAGGGCGATCTCGCCTCGATCGCTCGACAGCTGGTGCTTGAGCTCGTCGGTGCGCCAGATGGCCCAGGGCCAGTGCATTTGAACATCGGTATTGACGAGCCGCTGCTCGGGGATGGGTATGTCGCAGACGATCTGGCAGAAGAGTTTTTCGCCTCTCGCGATGACCGCGCTCGGGTCAGACCCGTATCATTCCGTCCTCGTCTGGGTGCTCTCGATCCGTTGGTCATGGCTGAAATCTTCGACCCAGGTCGGCATGGCTGGCTCCTGCTCGGTGGCGCTGCGAACACCGGGGGTGAAGAAGGTGAGAAGGTGACGGCTGCGGTCGCGCTCAGCGAGCGACTTGGTTGGGTGTTGGGGGCCGATGCGCGCACTCAGGTGGCCACCTCTCCCAATGTCGTCATCCATCTCGACGGGTTGGCTCGCGGTGCCTGTGCCCTTCCCGAGATTGCGGTGGTGATTGGCGACTTCCCGCTTGCACGTTCTGTCATGGCGGCGCTTCGGGCGATCGTGGCGGCAGGGGGCGAGGTTGTCACCTTGAACGACCGGTTCGTGGTCCGTGATCCGGGGCGTTTTGTAACTGGTAGCTATGTCGTTGACGTTCGCGCTACGCTTTGCATGGCGCTCGAGGATCTCGTGCGAGCGCAGCGAGTGGCTGCCTCCGATTCGCTGGTTGCTCTCGATCGCCGAATCGACGCGATCATCGAGCGTTTTGTCATTGAACATGGTGATACTGAGATCGCCTTCGCCCGCCGCCTGCACCATGTGCTTACGGGTCACGAGAGCCTTTTCGTATCGGCTTCGATGCCGATTCGCTACCTCGATCAGTTTCGCGGCTATCATGACGACCCTCCCCTGGTCGCGATGAACCGGGGCGCGAACGGCATTGACGGCGTGGTGGCAAGCTATCTTGGTTTTGCTGACGCTGCTCCCGATGAGCTCGCGACGCTGCTCATCGGTGACCTGGCGACCCTCTACGACATCGGCGCCTTGATCCACCTCCCGCTGCCACGCAAAGGATTGATCGTGGTACTCGACAATCAGGGAGGCCTCATCTTCGATCAGGTGCCTCCGGCCACTCAGATCCCGATCGAGGTGCAGACCGAGCTCTTCGTAGCGCCACCTCGCATTCGTCCTGCACGGGTGCTTGAGGGCCTCGGATTGGAGGTCGTCCGGGTCAAACGAGCCGATGAGCTTGACGCCCTGGTGGAACGGGCCCGAGCTGGCGCCTTCTTGGTCGCGGCCTATGAGGGTACCCGGACAGCGAGCGCTGGGGCACTCAGTAGTCTTTACGCCAGGATCGATCTCGAGCGCGAAAAGGAGCGTACCCAAGCGTGAATCTCTTCCAGGACCTAGCCGAACGCGGGCTGATCAACCAAATGAGTTCGCCACGGCTGGCGGAGCAGATCGACCACGACCGACTCGCACTGTATGTCGGGTTCGACCCAACAGCGGATTCGTTGCACCTTGGGAATCTCTTGGGGCTAATGATGCTGCGTCGTTTTCAGCTGGCAGGGCATCGCCCGATTCTGGTCGCAGGTGGGGGTACCGGAATGATTGGGGACCCCTCCGGGCGCTCGACCGAGCGCACGCTCCTCGACGGTGATACCCTGACCCACAATACGCAGGCGATCAGGGGTCAGCTTGAGCGTTTCATCGACTTCTCGGGGGCATCGGCTGGAGTTGTTGTCGACAACCGGGTGTGGCTGGAGCAGTTGAATCTCATTAACTACCTCCGCGATTATGGAAAGCACTTCTCTCTCTCGACCATGTTGGCCAAGGAGTCGGTCAAGACGCGACTGGGCAGCGAGGGCATTTCGTACACCGAGTTCAGCTATATGGTGCTCCAGTCGATCGACTTTCTTGAGCTCAACCGTCGCTTTGGGTGTACACTCCAGCTTGGGGGATCCGATCAATGGGGTAACATCACCGCCGGTATCGACCTGATCCGCCGAGTAACCCAGCGAGAGGCGTATGGTCTTACCTGGCCCCTGATCACCAGAGCTGACGGGACCAAATTCGGCAAGTCGGTTGGCGGTGCAATCTGGCTTGATCCGCGTCGGACCTCACCGTATCAACTCTTTCAGTTTCTTGTGCGATCCGATGATGCCATGGTGATCTCGTACCTCAAGCAGTTCACCCTTGTGCCGCTGGAGGAGATCCAAGAGCTCAAAGAGTCCTTTGAGCGCCATCCGGAGCGCCGTGATCCCCACCAGCGTCTGGCATTCGAACTGGTCACGCTCGTTCACGGGAAGGACGAGGCCGAGCGCGCTCGAAGGGCCAGTCGGTCGCTCTTCGTCGGCGAGATCGAGTCACTCGAGCCTGACCTGCTCGAGGAGGCGCTGGGTGAGGCTCCCACGCTCGTCGTCGCGCGGGCGGAGTTCCAGGACGGCATCGATCTCGTGGAGCTGGCTGCGCGGACACCACTGTTCCG